>JBIQKU010000241.1:0-4393 GCA_044506225.1 Rubrivivax sp.
TCAACGTGCACGGCGGCGCCTGCGCGCTCGGCCACCCCATCGGCGCGAGCGGCGCACGCATCGTCGTGACCCTGCTGGGTGCGCTGAAGAAGCGCGGCCAGAAGAAGGGCGTGGCCGCGCTGTGCATCGGCGGCGGCGAAGCGACGGCGCTGGCCGTCGAGATGCTGTAAGCCGGCATATGACGCGCCGGCGGCCGACGGCCTGGCGGGCTCGCCGGCCGCCGGCCGCGTGCTCACCGTCGAGCGAACGCTGAGGAGCTTCAGCCCATGAACGTGCTCGTGATCGGTGCCTCGCGCGGCATCGGCCTCGAACTGGTGCGGCAGTACCGCGCACAAGGCGCCGCCGTCACCGGCAGTGCGCGCAATGCGGCGGGGCTGGAGGCGCTGCGTGCCCTCGGCGCTGCTGCGATCGAACTGGACGTGGCCGCCGCCGAGAGCACCTCGCGCCTGGCCTGGCAGGTGGACGGCGCCGGCTTCGACATCGTGTGGATCTGCGCCGGCGTCTACGGGCCGCGCACCTCCGACCTCACGCCGCCCGCGCAGCAGGACTTCGACCAGGTGATGCACACCAATGTGCTCGGGCCGATGCGTGTCATTGCCCAGCTCGGCGATGCGCTTGCACCGGGCGCGCGGCTGGCGGTGCTGTCCTCGCACATGGGCTCGATCGGCGAGCGCCATGCCAGCGCCGGCTGGCTGTACCGCGCGTCCAAGGCGGCGCTGAACTCGGTGCTCAAGGACGCGTCGCTCGCCTTCGCCGGCCGCGCCGTGTGTGTGGCGCTGCACCCGGGCTGGGTGCGCACCGACATGGGCGGCGCCGGCGCGACGCTCGCCGTGGCCGACAGCGCGCGCGACCTGCGGCAAGTCGTCGCGGGGCTCGGCCCCGAGGACAACGGCCGCTTCCTGAACCATGACGGGTTGGCGATCGCCTGGTAGGCGGCGCACCTTCCCGCGAACGATTCATCACCCGGCGCGGCCGGGCCCCAAGGAGACCCCATGCTGCTCGGTGAAGACCATCTCGCGATCCAGGACGCGGTGCGCGCCTTCGTGCAGGACCGCATCGCGCCGCATGCCGCGCGCTGGGACCGTGAATCGCATTTCCCGAAGGAGGAGCTGCAGGGCCTGGCGGCTCTCGGCTGCTATGGCGTGGCGGTGCCGACCGAGTGGGGCGGGGCGGGGCTGGACTACCTGAGCCTCGCGCTCATCCTCGAGGAGATCGCCGCCGGCGACGGCGCGACCTCCACGGTCGTGAGCGTCAACAACTGCCCGGTGTGCTCGCTGCTCATGGCCTGGGCGAACGAGGCGCAGAAGGGGCAGTGGCTGGTGCCGCTCGCGCGCGGCGAGATGCTGGGCGCCTTCTGCCTCACCGAGCCGCATGTGGGTTCGCAGGCCGACGGTCTGCGCACCACCGCGACGCGCGACGGTGACGGCTATGTGCTCAACGGCGTCAAGCAGTTCATCACCAGCGGAAAGAACGCCGACGTGGCCATCGTCATGGCCGTCACCGACAAGGCGGCCGGCAAGCGCGGCATCAGCGCCTTCATCGTGCCCACCACGACGCCTGGCTACACCGTGGCACGGCTGGAAGAGAAGACCGGCCAGCATGCGAGCGACACCGCGCAGATCGTGTTCGAGAACTGCCGCGTGGGCGCCGACCAGCTCATCGGCGAAGAAGGGCAGGGGCTGAAGATCGCGCTGTCGGGCCTGGAGGGCGGGCGCATCGGCATTGCCGCGCAAAGCGTGGGCATGGCGCGTGCGGCCTTCGAGGCGGCGCTGGCCTACGCCAAGGAACGCGAGGCCTTCGGCGTGCCGATCTTCGAGCACCAGGCGCTGCAGTTCCGCCTGGCCGAGATGGCGACGAAGATCGCCGCCGCGCGCCAGCTGATCCACCATGCGGCGAGCCTCAAGGATGCGGGTCGCCCGTGCCTGACCGAAGCGGCGATGGCCAAGCTCTTCGCCAGCGAGATGGCCGAGCAGGTCTGCAGCGCCGCGATCCAGGTGCATGGCGGCTACGGCTATGTGAGCGACTTCCCGGTGGAGCGCATCTGGCGCGACGTGCGCGTGTGCCAGATCTACGAGGGCACGAGCGACGTGCAGAAGATCCTCATCGGCCGCGCGCTCGCCGGCGCGGCCTCGATCTGACGCCGCGCCGCCGGCGGGCGCCGCGCACCGGCGACATACCGCGGTTTCGGCGCGCGGGCCGCATGCCCTGCGCCGCGGCCATGGCCGTGTTTCGACGCGTCGCGCGGGCGACATCGGGTCCTCCCGAGGGGCGGGTTTCATCTATGCAGTGATGCGCGGCCCATCCCTAGGATGCGCTCTGACTGCGCGGCCACGAGCCCGCAGCGCCATGCGCAGACATCCGATCCGTACCACAGGAGACAACCATGACCAAAACCCTCGCCCCGCGCCGCCGCTTCCTCAAGAACACCGCAGCCGGCGCCATCGGCGCCGGCGCCCTGGCCGCACCGATGGTGTCGCAGGCCCAGACCACCTCGCTGCGCTTCCAGAGCACCTGGCCCTCGAAGGACATCTTCCACGAGTACGCCCAGGACTTCGCCAAGAAGGTCAACGACATGGCGGGCAACCGCCTGAAGATCGAGGTGCTGCCGGCCGGCGCCGTCGTGCCGGCGTTCCAGCTGCTCGAAGCGGTGGCCAAGGGCACGCTCGACGGCGGCCACGGCGTGGTGGCCTACCACTACGGCAAGAACTCGGCGCTGGCCCTGTGGGGCTCGGGCCCGGCCTTCGGCATGGACCCGAACATGGTGCTGGCCTGGCACAACTACGGCGGCGGCAAGGCGCTGCTCGACGAGATCTACAAGTCGCTCAACCTCGACGTGGCGTCGTTCCTCTACGGCCCGATGCCCACGCAGCCGCTGGGCTGGTTCAAGAAGCCGGTGGCGAAGTCGTCCGACATGAAGGGCCTGAAGTTCCGCACGGTGGGCCTCGCGGTCGACGTGTTCACCGAGATGGGCACGGCGGTGAACCCGCTGCCCGGCGGTGAGATCGTGCCGGCGCTGGACCGCGGCCTGATCGACGCGGCCGAGTTCAACAACGCCTCCAGCGACCTGGTGCTCGGCTTCCCCGACGTGGCCAAGAACTGCATGCTGCAAAGCTTCCACCAGAGCGGCGAGCAGTTCGAGATCCTGTTCAACGGTGCGAAGTTCAAGGCCCTGCCCGAGGAGCTCAAGGCCATCGTCAACTACGGCGTGCAGGCCGCCAGCGCCGACATGAGCTGGAAGGCGATCGAGCGCAACTCCAAGGACTACCTCGAGCTCAAGAAGGCCGGCGTGAAGTTCTACAAGACGCCCGACGCCATCCTGCGCGAGCAGCTCGCGGCCTGGGACAGGACGATCGAGAAGAAGGCCAAGGAGAACCCGCACTTCCAGAAGGTGCTCGATTCGCAGAAGGCCTTCGCGCAGCGCGCCGGCCAGTGGCAGAACGACTACTCCGTCGACCTGAAGATGGCCTACAACCATTACTTCGGTCGCAAGGCGCCGGCCAAGAAGAGCTGAGTCTCTTTCCCCGCACGGCCTTGGCGCTACGCGAGCCCGTCCGTAGCGACCCAAGGCACCGGCCCCTGGGGCGCCGCAGTTCCGGCGCCCCTTCTTCGTTCAAGGATCTTCTCGATGCAGCGATTTCTGCTGGGCGTCGATCGGCTGTCCACGTGGTTCGGAAAGACCACGGCCTGGGCGGCACTGGCGCTGACGCTTCTCATCACCGCCGAGGTCTTCTCGCGCTACGTGCTCAACAAGCCGCACTCCTGGGTGCTTGACCTGCAGATCATGCTCTACGGGCTGCTGTTCATGTGTGCGGGCGCCTACACGCTTGCCAAGGCCGGTCATGTGCGCGGCGACGTGCTCTACGGCTTCTTCCGCCCCCGCACGCAGGCCGCCATCGACCTGACGCTGTATCTGGTGTTCTTCCTGCCGGGCGTGATCGCGCTCACCTGGGCGGGCTGGACCTTCGCCAACGAATCGCTCGCCATCCGCGAGCAGACCTTCAACGCCGACCCGATCCCGGTCTACCCCTTCAAGTTCATCGTGCCGGTGGCCGGCGCCTTCCTGCTGCTGCAGGGCATCGTGGAGATCATCCGCTGCGTGCTGTGCCTGCGCCACGGCGCGTGGCCGGCGCGCGAGGAGGACGTGGAAGAGGTGGACGTCGACAAGCTCAAGGAAATGGTGCACGTGAAAGGCGGTGTCGACGAGACCGACAAGTACGTTCCTTCGGCCCAACGCCAGGAGGGCGCGTGATGAAGCTGCGCAAGGAACTCTGGTTCGGCTTCAGCCTGATGGCGATCATCCTCGCCGGCGTGATCTACATGCTGGTGAAAGCGCCCGAGATCACCAACGGCCACATCGGCCTGGTGATGCTGTCGCTGGTGGTCGTGGCCATCA
>JBIQKU010000242.1:0-4347 GCA_044506225.1 Rubrivivax sp.
AAGCGCTTCCTGCCCGGCATCGCCAGCGGCGAGGTGTGGTGGAGCCAGGGCTACAGCGAGCCGGGCTCCGGCTCCGACCTGGCCTCGCTGCGCACCCGCGCCGAGCGCAAGGGCGACAAGTACGTCATCAACGGCCAGAAGACCTGGACCACGCTCGGCCAGTACGGCGACTGGATGTTCAACCTGGTGCGCACCAGCACCGAGGGCAAGCCGCAGACGGGCATCAGCTTCATCGTGCTCGACATGAAGTCGCCCGGCGTCACGGTGCGCCCCATCAAGCTGATGGACGGCGGCTTCGAGGTCAACGACGTGTTCTTCGACAACGTCGAGGTGCCGGCCGAGAACCTGATCGGCGAGGAGAACAAGGGCTGGACCTACGCCAAGCACCTGCTCAGCCACGAGCGCACCAACATCGCCGACGTGAACCGCGCCAAGCGCGAGCTGGAGCGCCTCAAGCGCATCGCCAAGGCCGAGGGCGTGTGGGACGACCTGCGCTTCCGCGACGAGATCGCCAGGCTGGAGGTGGACATCGTCGCGCTGGAGATGCTCGTGCTGCGCGTGCTCTCGGCCGCCACCTCGGGCAAGAACTCGCTGGACATCGCCGGCCTGCTCAAGATCAAGGGCAGCGAGATCCAGCAGCGCTACTCGGAACTGATGATGCTCGCCGGCGGCCCCTTCTCGCTGCCGCTGATCCGCGAGGCCATGCATGCCGGCTGGCAGGGCGACTTCCCCGGCGGCAACCCGACGCTGGCGCCGCTGGCCTCGACCTACTTCAACATGCGCAAGACCACCATCTACGGCGGCTCCAACGAAGTTCAACGCAACATCGTGGCGCAGACCGTGCTGGGCTGACAGGAGAGACAGGACATGGACTTCGATTTTTCCGACGACCAGCAGCAGTTGCGCGACGCCGTCGCCAAGTGGGTGGACAAGGGCTACAGCTTCGAGCGCCGCCGCGCCATCGAGGACGCCGGCGGCTTCTCGCGCGAGGCCTGGGACGAACTGGCCGAACTGGGCCTGGGCGGCCTGCTGATCCCCGAGGACGACGGCGGCCTGGGCATGGGCGCGGTCGAGATGATGGTGGTGATGGAAGAGCTGGGCCGCGGCATCGTGCTCGAGCCGCTGGCGCAGTCCTTCATCGCCGGCGCCGTGCTGGCCGGCCATGCCGACGAGGCCACGCGCACCGAATGGCTGCCGCGCATCGCCGGCGGCCAGGCCCTGGTGGTGCTGGCGCAGCAGGAGAAGAAGGCACGCTACAGGCTCGACGTGTGCGAGGCGCAGGCCGCCAAGGCGGGCAGCGGCTACACGGTCACCGGCGCCAAGAGCGTGGTGCCGGCCGGCGACCAGGCCGATGCCTACCTGGTGCCCGCCCGGCTCGACGGGAAGATCGCCCTCTTCCTCGTGCCGCGGTCCGAGGACGGCGTGGCCGCCCGCGGCTACGGCACGCAGGACGGCAGCCGCGCGGCCGAGGTCGTGTTCGACAAGGCGGCCGCCGCGCTGGTCGCGGCCGACGGCCTGCCGGTGCTGGAGCATGCGGTGGACATCGGCATCGCCGCCGCCTGCGCCGAGGGCGTGGGCGCGATGGACAAGATGCTGGCGCTGACCGTCGAATACCTCAACACCCGCAAGCAGTTCGGTGTGCTGATCGGCAGCTTCCAGGCGCTGCGCCACCGCGCGGCCGACATGAAGATGCAACTGGAGCTGGCGCGCTCGATGAGCTACTACGCCAACCTCAAGCTGGGCGCTCCGGCCGCCGAGCGCCGCCAGGCCGCGGCGCGCGCCAAGTACCAGCTCGGCGTGTCGATGCGCTTCGTCAGCCAGTCGGCTGTGCAGATGCACGGCGGCATCGGCGTGACCGACGAGTACGTCGGCAGTCACTACTTCCGCAAGCTCACGCAGATGGAGATGACCTACGGCGACACGCTGCACCACCTGAGCGAGGTGTCGGCCCGCATGCAGGACACGGCCGGCGTCTTCGCCTGAGGCCGCGCTTCGACGAACGACGCACCGCGCCCGCCGGCACCGCGCCGGCGGGCGTTTTTGTTTATAAGGCAGGCTTCAGGAGACACGTCCCATGACCCAGCGCAGACAACTCGTGATCGGCGCGCCCGCCCTGCTCGCCCTTGCCGCCTGTTCCACCATGCCTGCCTCGAACGACCGTCCGCCCATCGTCTTCGTGCACGGCAACGGCGACTCGGCGGCGCTGTGGCAGACGACGATCTGGCGCTTCGAGTCCAACGGCTGGCCGCGCAACCGCCTGTTCGCCTTCGACCAGCCGATGCCCCTGGCGCGCGACGACGACGCGGCGGCCCAGCCGGGGCGCAGCTCGACTGCCGAGTCCATGGCCTTCCTCAAGGCGCAGGTGCGTCGCGTGATGGACGCGACGGGCGCCGCCAGGGTGATCCTGATCGGCAATTCGCGCGGCGGCAACACGATCCGCAACTACGTGCAGAACGGCGGCGGGGCGGCGCACGTGAGCCACGTGGTGCTGGGCGGCAACCCGGCGCACGGCATCTGGGCCGTGCCGGGCCTGCGCGAAGGCAGCGAGTTCTCGGGCCTGTCGCCCTTCATGAAGCAGCTCAACGCGCCCAAGGGGCCGAACGGCGACGAGGTCACGCCCGGCGTGCAGTGGCTCACCCTGCGTTCGGACAACAACGACAAGTACGCGCAGCCCGAGGGCACCTGGATCGGCGCACCCGGCAAGCCCACGAACGTCGGCCACGACGGGCCGGCCCTCAGGGGCGCGACCAACGTGGTGCTGCCCGGCGTGGACCACCGCGAGACCTCCTTCTCGCCGGCCGCCTTCGCCGCCGCGTGGCGCTTCCTCACCGGCCAGGCGCCGCAGCGCACCGACATCGCGCCCGAGGCGGAAGTGGTGCTCGACGGCCGCCTGACCGGCCTGGGGCTGGACAGCAACAACCCCGCGAGCGGCGACTTCGCCAACAACCTGCCGGTCGTCGGCGCGCGGCTGGCCGTCTACGCCGTCGACCCCGCCACCGGCGCGCGCCGGGGCGAGGCGGTGTGGCACAAGGTCATCGGCCCGGACGGCCGCTGGGGGCCGTTCACCGGCCGCAGCGCCGCGAGCTACGAATTCGAGATCAGCGCGCCCGGATACGCCACCACGCACGTCTACCGCAGCCCCTTCCCGCGCTCGAGCAGCGTCGTCAACGTGCGCCCCGAGCGGCCGGCCGCGGCAGACCGCGACGCGAAAGCGCTGGTCATCTTCACCCGCCCGCGCGGCTACTTCGACGCCCGGCGCGACCGCATGCGCCTGGACGGGCAGGCGGCCCTGCCCGGCGTGCCGCCCAGCGGCGCCGGCATCGCCACCAGCCGGTTGCGGCTGGCCAGCGACGTGCAGCGCAGCGTGGTCGGCGAATTCAACGGCGAGCACATCGCCGGCCTGACCTGGCCCTTCGCCGGCGGGCACCTGAGCGTGCTCGAACTGACGTACTGAGCCGGAGGCCCCGATGCGCAGCGAACCCGTCCTGATCGAGACGCGCGATGCACGCGGCGTCACCACACTGACGCTGAACCGGCCGCAGGCCTTCAATGCGCTGTCGGAAGAACTGATCGCCGAGCTGCATGCGACGGCCGAGCGCCTGCAGCGGGACGAGACCCTGCGCGCCGTCGTGATCGCCGGCACGGGCCGCGCCTTCTGCGCCGGCCATGACCTGCGGCAGATGCGCGCCACGCCGCGCGAGGCGTACTACCGGGACCTGTTCGCCCGCTGCAGCGCCATGATGCTGGCCCTGCACGCCCTGCCGGTGCCGGTGATCGCACGCGTGCACGGCATCGCCACCGCGGCCGGCTGCCAGTTGGTGGCGCTGTGCGACCTGGCGGTGGCGTCGAGCGAGGCGCGCTTCGCCACCAGCGGCATCGACATCGGCCTGTTCTGCGCCACGCCCAGCGTCACGCTGTCGCGCAACGTCGGCCGCAAGGCGGCCTTCGAGATGCTGGTGACGGGCGACTTCATCGACGCCGAGACCGCGCGCCGGCGCGGCCTGGTCAACCGCGTGGCCGCGCCCGACGCCCTCGACGCGGAAGTCGAGGCGCTGCTGGCACGCATCCTCGACAAGCCGCGCGTCGCGCTGGAACTGGGCAAGGCGCTGTTCTACCGCCAGATCGAAGCCGGCCTGCCCGATGCGCTGGCCGACGCCAGCCGCACGATGGCCTGCAACATGGCGCACGAGACGGCGCTGGAAGGCGTGCAGGCTTTCATCGACAAGCGCCCGCCCGCCTGGCGGGGCTGAGGCCGGCCTACCCGTGCAGCCGCGAATTGCGCGGCAGATGCGCCATCAGGAACTCCATCTGGTCCGCCAGGATGCGGCGGTTGCGCAGGATGAAGTC
>JBIQKU010000243.1:0-4288 GCA_044506225.1 Rubrivivax sp.
GCCGAAGCCCCTGCGCCGGCTGCGCCGGAGCCCGCCGCAGCCGCGGACGACACGGCCGCGGCGCCACCGGCCGAGCCGCCGGCCGCAGAACCCGCCGTTGCGCCCACGCCTGCCCCCGAGCCGGCACCCAAGGCGACGGCAGCCCCCGCCCGGCCGGCCCCCGCGCCGCGTCCCAAGGCGGCCGCGCCAGCCACCGCAGCCGCCCCGGCGCGCGACAGCACAGCCGCCGCGCCGGCGCCGTCACCGCGCCCGGCCGAACGCCCCTCGGCACCTGCCGCACCGGTCGCACCCGCGGCGCGCCCCGCGGCGCTGCCGAGCCCGAGCGAGGCCTGCAGCAAGCACAACTTCCTCGCCCGCGGCCTGTGCATCGCCGAGAAATGCCTGCACTCGGAATACGTCCAGCATCCGCAATGCGTGAAGCTGCGCGAGGACCAGCGCCGCCAGGAGATGGAAGCCATCACCGGCGCCGGC
Source organism: Rubrivivax sp. (assembly GCA_044506225.1). Classification (GTDB taxonomy): domain Bacteria; phylum Pseudomonadota; class Gammaproteobacteria; order Burkholderiales; family Burkholderiaceae_C; genus JAKFDI01. The sequence continues at coordinate 472 of JBIQKU010000243.1, forward strand.
GGCTGAGCGGCGCGGCGCACCGCATCGAGACCCTCAACGACAACCAACACGGACAACGGAGGCACACATGCTGGCCAGAGAAATCCACGGCGCAGGCGCGCTGCTCGAAAGCGCCGAGGCGATACGCAACTGGCGCGCCGTTGCGCTGCTGTTCGCGACCTTCGCGGCCGCTGCCGTGCTGATGGTGCTGGCCGGCGCCATGGGCCGCGCCAGCCTGCTGCTGGTGCCGGTGATCGGCCTGCTGGCCTGGGCCGTGGCCTTCTACGGCGCCAACGCGGTCGGGCTGATGATGATGGACGAGGCCCGCGGCGAGCCGGCACGCCCGATCGGCGCGGCGATCAGCAGCGCGCTCGCCATATCTCACCGGCTCATCCTCGTGTTCCTGATGGTGTTCGCGCTGTACATCGTCGGCCTGGTGGCGCTGGCCGTGCTGCTGTTCCTCTGCAAGATTCCCTTCATCGGGCCGCTGCTCTACGTGGTGGTGTTCCCGCTGGCGGTGGTGGTCTCGGGTGTGGCGCTGTTCGCGCTGCCCACCGTCATCTTTCCGCTGGCGGCACCGGCCGTGTGGCAGGGCGCGGGCGTGATGGCCTGCGTCAGCCAGCTGCTGGCCATCGCCCGCAAGCGGCTGGTGCTGGTGCTGCTGCTGATGATTGCGGTGACGCTGATCGCCGGCGCCGTGAGCCTGCTGATCGGCGCCATCCTGCTCGGCGGCACCACGCTCACCGCCTCGATGTCCGCGGGCATCCTGAGCAGCGGCGGCGGCATGGGCTATGGCGGCTACGGCTACGGCGGGCCCATGGGCGGCTTCGGTGGTGGCCTGGGCGGCCTGATGATGGGCGGCCTGGGCGGCAGCGGCCATGTGATGGCCGCCACGCTCGGCGGTGGCCTGCTGTTCGCCGTGGCCTTCGCCCTGCCCGGCATGGTCTACCTGCGCGGTGCCTGCACGGTCTACCTGCGTGCCATCGACGGGCTGGACCTGGACGCGGCCCAGGCCGAGGTCGAGGCCGGGCTGGCCGCGGCTCGCAGCCGTGCGCGCGAGATGCAGGCCCAGGCCCAGCAGGTGGCGCAGCGCGCCCGCGCGGGCGCACCCGCCGCTGCACCCGCCGGTGCGGCGGGCAGCACGGGCACCGTGGACAGCGACGCCCAGGACACCGTGCCGCCGCCCGCACCGCAAAGTGCCGTCGCCTCGCCGGCCTGCCCCGCCTGCCACGCGCCGACCACCGCGGGCGACGCCTTCTGCGGCGAGTGCGGCCACAAGCTGGCCTAGCCGCGCGGCGCGGCGCGCCGCCTCAGGCGGCCGACATCGCGTCGTCCTGCACCGAAGGCCGGCGCCGTTGCATGGCCTCGTCGATCGCGCGGCGCAGGCCGCGCGTGTCGAAGGGCTTGGCGATGACCGAAAAACCCTCGGAGGTCGCGGCCGCCAGCTCCGGCGTGTAGCCGGTCATCAGGACCAGCGGCAGCTGCGGCGCCTCGCGGCGCAGGATGCGCGCGAGCTCGATGCCGTTGGCTTCGCCCGGCATGACCACGTCGGACAGCACCAGGTCCCACTCGATGCCCCGGCGCAGGCGCGCGAGCGCCTCGTCGGCCGAGGTGGCGAGGTCGACCTCGAAGCCCTGCATCTGCAGCAGCGAGCGGGTGGACGCCGCCACGTCGGCGTTGTCCTCGACCAGAAGGATGCGGCCCTGCGCCGGCGGCGGCGGCAGCGTGGAGGCAAAGGGCTCGGCGTCCTGGGTCGCGGCGCCGGCGGCCGGCACCAGCAGGGTGACGGTCGTGCCCTTGCCCGGCGTGCTGGCGATGAGCGCCCGCCCGCCCGACTGCTCGCAGAACGCATGCACCTGCGACAGCCCCAGGCCCGTGCCCTGACCCGGCGCCTTGGAGGTCCAGAAGGGCTCGAACACCCGGTCCATGTTCTCCGGCGCAATGCCTTCGCCGCTGTCGCTCACCGCGATGCGCACGAAGGCGCCTTCGAGCGGTGATTCATCGGTGGGCCGCAGGTCGGTGTTGTCGATGCGGATGATGAGCCGCCCGCCCGAGGGCATGGCGTCGCGCGCGTTGAGCGCGAGATTGAGCAGCGCGAGGTCGAGCTCGGCCTCGTCCACATGCACCGGCCGCACGTCGGGCGCGACCACCAGCTGGATGTTGACCCGGCTGCCGAGCGTCGCCCGCAGCAGCGAGGCGAACTCCGGCATGCGCGCGGCCAGGTCGACCATCTGCGGGCGCAGCGGCTGGCGGCGTGCGAAGGCGAGCAGCTGACGGGTGAGGTTGGTGCCCGAGTTCACCGCACGCTGGAGCGCGCCCAGCGGCCGGTCCACGCCCGGCTGGCCTTCGACCATGCGGCGCAGCACCTCGGTGCTGGTGCCCACCACCATCAGGATGTTGTTGAAGTCGTGCGAGATGCCGCCGGTCACCCGCCCGAGCGCCTCGAGCTTGCGCGACTGCCGGTAGGCCGCCTCCAGCGACACGCGCGAGGCGACCTCGGCGCGGTAGCGCGTCCATGCGTCTTCCTCGCCGCGCAGGCGGCGCAGCGCGACGAGCAGCGTGGCGCACAGCGCGACGGTGGGAATCAGCGTGAAGGCCGCGAGGATGCCGACATGGCCCAGCCATTCCGCCCGCCACACCGACTGATCGCTGGTTGCGACGATGGCCAGCGGATAACCGCCCACCGGGCGAAAGCTCGCCATGCGCTCGTCGCCGTCCAGCGTGGGCACGGCACCGAGGCTGCCGCCGCCGCCACCGGTGGCCAGTGCCTCGTCGAGCGCGCGCTGCAGCGGGCCGCCCAGCGGCACGCGCGTGCCCACCGGCACCGGCGGCACGCGGGCGATGACCTCGCCGCTGCTGCGCATCAGCGAGATGGCCACGCCCGGGTCGCTCTTGACCATGCGTGCGTACTGCTCGGCGAAATAGCCGGGCCGCAGCGACACCATCAGCACGCCGTTGAACGCGCCGTCGCGCGACGCGCGCGGCACGGTGAGGTTGAACACCGGCTCGCCGTCGACCGGCGCGAACAGCGTGCGCGACACATGCACCGGCGAGACCTTGCGCTCGTGGTGCACGAACTCGGCGCGTTCGCGCAGCGAAGGGTCGATGGGCGGTGGATGGAAGCGGCTGCTCGCGAGCACCGCGCCGTCGCGGCCGACGATGTCGATGGAAGCGACCTGCGGAATGCCTTCGACGAAATGCTGCAGCCGCTTGTGCAGCACCGGCTCCTCGGCCAGCAGCTGCTCGTCGGAGCGCTCACCCACCAGGTCGTCGACGCGGCCGATCAGCTGGCGGCTCGATTCGAAGACCTTGAGCGCGTGCTCGAGCGCCATGGCGACGCTGCGCTCCAGCCTGTCGTGCGCCGCGCGCTCGGCCTGCTGGTAGGCGATCAGGCCCAGCGCCAGCAGCAGTGCCAGCGGCAGCACCGCGGCGAGGCCGAAGGATGCACGCAGATAGCGCTGCGTCGTGCTCGACGCAGCGGCATTCGGCAAAGGGGCGGTGTCGAAGGGCACGTCGGCACGCAGTGCAGCGGTGCCGGGAATTCTAGGGTTGGCGCTGCCGCGCCGATCTAGGTGTATGCGCCCCGTCGACGGCGCGCATTCACCGCTGCGGGCTCAGGCGAGCGCCGGCTGAACCGTGCCGGCGCATTCGCCGAAGCCGATGCGCACGCGCCCGGGCGCCTCGCAATGCGCGCGCAGCAGCAGCGTGTCCCCGTCCTCGAGAAAGCGCCGCGTCTCGCCGCCGGGCAGCGTCACCGGCCGCTTGCCGCCTTGCGACAGCTCCAGCAGCGAGCCGCCCTCGCCTTCGCCCGGCCCCGACTGCGTGCCGGTGCCCAGCA
>JBIQKU010000244.1:0-4273 GCA_044506225.1 Rubrivivax sp.
GCGTGCGCGTGCGCGGCGAGGCGCGTGGCGGCTTCTTCGGGCTGGAGATGGTGCACCCGTCGTTCAAGGCGGTGGACGAACACACCCCGCTCGCCACGGCACTCACGCCCGTCTACCCGAGCAGCGCGGCCCTGCCTCAGGCCTACCTGCGCAAGGCGGTGGCATCGGGGCTGCAGCGGGCCGACCTGTCCGACATCCTGCCTGCGGAACTCGTGCCGCCCGGCCTGCCGCCGCTGCGCGAGGCCTTGCAGCGGCTGCACCAGCCGCCGCCCGATGCCTCGCTCGCCGCCCTGGAAGACCGCAGCCACCCGGCATGGCAGCGGCTCAAGTTCGAGGAACTGCTGGCGCAGCAGCTGTCGCAGCTGCAGGCGCGGCGCGAACGCGAGCAGCAACGCGCGCCGCGTTTCGCGGTGCGCGCCGGGGGGCTGCAGGAACGCCTGCTGGCGGCGCTGCCCTTCAGCCTCACCGCGGCGCAACAGCGTGTGGTCGAGGAGATCGCCGCCGACCTGCAGCGCGCGCAGCCCATGCACCGCCTGCTGCAGGGCGATGTCGGTTCCGGCAAGACGGTGGTGGCGGCGCTGGCGGCGGCCATCGCCATCGACAACGGCTGGCAGTGCGCGCTGATGGCGCCGACCGAAATCCTGGCCGAACAGCATTTCCGCAAGCTGGTCGACTGGCTGGCGCCGCTGGGCGTGGTCACCGCCTGGCTCACCGGCAGCCGCAAGGGGCGCGGACGGCGCGAGATGCTCGAGCGTGTGGCCAGCGGCGAGGCCGGCCTGGTGGTGGGCACGCATGCGGTGATCCAGCAGGACGTGGCCTTCGCACGTCTGGGCCTCGCCCTCATCGACGAGCAGCACCGCTTCGGCGTGGCGCAGCGCCTGGCCCTGCGGCAGAAGCTGGCCGAGGGCGACGGCACGGCGGCCCTGGAGCCGCACCTGCTGATGATGAGCGCCACGCCCATCCCGCGCACGCTGGCGATGACGGTGTTCGCCGACCTGGACATCAGCACCATCGATCAACTGCCGCCCGGGCGCACGCCCATCGTCACCAAGGTGTTCGCCGACGGCAAGCGCGATGCGGTGATCGAGCGCATCCGCGACGAGGCCGCACTCGGGCGGCAGGTCTACTGGGTGTGCCCGCTGGTGGAGGAATCCGAGCACCTCGACCTGCAGAACGCCACCGAGACACATGCGCAGCTCAGTGGCGCGCTGGCCGGGCACAGCGTCGGCCTGCTGCACGGGCGCATGCCCGCGGCGGAGAAGGCGGCGGTGATGGCCGAGTTCACCGCCGGGCGGATGCAGGTGCTGGTGAGCACGACCGTGATCGAGGTCGGCGTGGACGTGCCCAATGCCAGCCTGATGGTGATCGAGCACGCGGAACGCTTCGGCCTGTCGCAACTGCACCAGCTGCGCGGGCGCGTCGGCCGCGGCGCGCAGGCGAGCGTGTGCGTGCTGCTCTACACCGGCCCGCTGTCGGACACAGGCAAGTCGCGCCTGAAGGCCATGGCCGAGACCACCGACGGTTTCGAGATCGCCCGGCGCGACCTGGAGATCCGCGGCCCGGGCGAATTCATGGGCGCGCGCCAATCCGGCGCGCCACTGCTGCGTTTTGCCGACCTGGTGCTGGACGAGGCCCTGGTGCGCGAGGCCCGGCGCGTCGCCGAGCGGCTGCTCGCGCGCCATGCGCCGATCGCCGAGCGGCATGTGGCCCGCTGGCTCGGGGCGCGGGCGGACTACCTCAAGGCGTGAACCGCGCCCGCCACGGCTTCGACCCACAATAGCCCTCGTCTTTCGCTGCGCCGATGCCATCGCCATGACCTTGACCGAACTGCGCTACATCGTCGCCGTCGCCCGGGAGAAGCACTTCGGCCGCGCCGCCGAAGCCTGCTTCGTCTCGCAGCCGACGCTCAGCGTGGCCATCAAGAAGCTGGAAGAAGAGCTGGACGTCAAGATCTTCGAGCGCGGCACCAGCGAGGTGAGCGTCACGCCGCTGGGCGAGGAGATCGTGCGCCAGGCGCAGTCGGTGATCGAGCAGGCGCAGGGCATCAAGGAGATCGCCAAGCGCGGCAAGGACCCGGTGTCCGGCCCGCTGCGCCTGGGCGTGATCTACACCATCGGCCCCTACCTGCTGCCGGATCTCGTGAAGCAGGCGATCGCGCTGGTGCCGCAGATGCCGCTGATGCTGCAGGAGAACTTCACCGCCAAGCTGCTGGAGATGCTGCGCACGGGCGAGCTGGACGCGGCCATCATGGCCGAGCCCTTTCCCGACACGGGGCTGGCCATCGCGCCGCTGTACGACGAGCCGTTCATGGCCGCCATCCCGCACGGCCATCCGCTGGCGCGCCGCGAGCGCGTCTCGGCCGAGGAACTGAAGAACGAGACCATGCTGCTGCTGGGCACCGGCCACTGCTTTCGGGACCATGTGCTGGAGGTCTGCCCGGAGTACGCGCGCTTCTCCAGCAATGCCGAGGGCATCCGCAAGAGCTTCGAGGGTTCGTCGCTCGAGACCATCAAGTACATGGTCGCCTCGGGCATGGGCGTGACGGTCGTGCCGCAACTGAGTGTGTCCAAGGACGCCCTGCCGCAGGTCACCTACGTGCCGTTCGCCGACCCGGTGCCCACACGGCGTGTGGTGCTGGCCTGGCGGCGCACCTTCACCCGCTACGAGGCCATCGCCGCGCTGCGCAACGCCATCTACGCCTGCGCGCTCGACGGCGTGACGCGCCTGTCCTGAAAGCCCCGGCGCACGCAAGCCCGCGTGCTTGGTGCGGCATGGGCGCGTCGATAGACTGGCCCGACCCCATCCAACCTCGACGGAGCGCACATGGCCAAGAACCAGAAGACCCCCGGCAACCCGAGCGGGCGTGCCATCAACATCGGCATCGGCGAGCAGGACCGCGCCGCCATCGCCGCAGGCCTCTCTCGCCTGCTGGCCGACACCTACACGCTCTACCTGACGACGCACAACTTCCACTGGAACGTGACCGGGCCGATGTTCAACTCGCTGCACGACATGTTCATGGCCCAGTACACCGAGCTGTGGAACGCGGTCGACCCGGTGGCCGAACGCATCCGCTCGCTGGGCCACCCGGCGCCCGGCTCCTACGCGCAGTTCGGCGAGCTGACCTCGCTGCCCGACGTGCCGACCGAGCCGCCATCGGCCATGGAGATGGTGCGCATCCTGGTCGAGGGCAACGAGGCGGTGGCCCGCACCGCGCGCGAGATGTTCCCGGTGGTCGAGAAGGCGGGCGACGAGCCCACCGCCGACCTGCTCACGCAGCGCCTGGCGGTGCATGAGCAGTCCGCCTGGATGCTGCGCAGCCTGCTCGAAGACTGAGCCCCCGTCGCGATGCGCATCGCGATCCTCAGCTTCGACGGCTTCAACGAACTCGACAGCTTTGTTCCGCTCGCGCTGCTGAACCGCCTGGCGCATCTCGGCTGGAAGGCCGAGATCGCCGCGCCGGCGACGAGCATCACCTCGATGAACGGGGTGACGGTGCAGGCGCAGCAGCCGCTCGAGTTCGCCAACGAGGCCGATGCGGTGATCTTCGGCAGCGGGCTGTACGCCCGCGCCATCGCGCAGGACAGCCGGGTGCTCGGCCGCCTGCAGCTCGACCCGCTGCGCCAGCGCATCGCCGGCCAGTGCTCGGGCGTGCTGCTGATGGCGCGCCTGGGCTTGCTGGGCATCCTGCCGGCCTGCACCGACGCCAGCACCAAACCCTGGGTCGTGGCCACCGGGGCCCTGGTGCTGGACGAGCCCTTCCACGCCAAGGGGCCGATCGCCACCGCCGGCGGCTGCCTGGCTTCGCAGTACCTGAGCGCCTGGCTGATGGCCAGCGCCGCCGGCATGGATGCGGCCACCGAGGCGCTGCGCCAGGCGGCACCCGTGGGCGAGAAGGACACCTACGTGCAGCGGCTGCTCGCCGTGGTGGCGCCCTTCCTGCCCGAGGCGGGCGAAGGCACCGGCTGAGCCGCCGGCGGGCGCCGGCCCGCGGCGGCACGGGATAATCGCGGGCTTCGCGTTTCACCCGCTCCACACGCTGTTTCCAGCGCCTGCCCATGCCCGCCGAGCTGTCCTCCGAGGTGCGCCGTCGCCGCACCTTCGCCATCATTTCCCACCCCGACGCCGGCAAGACCACGCTCACCGAGAAGCTGCTGCTGTTCTCCGGCGCGATCCAGATCGCCGGCAGCGTGAAGGCGCGCAAGGCCTCGCGGCATGCGACGTCGGACTGGATGGAGAGCGAGAAGCAGCGCGGCAGCTCGGTGGCCTCCAG
>JBIQKU010000020.1:0-29817 GCA_044506225.1 Rubrivivax sp.
TGCAGCATGTAGGCGAGGTAGTCGGGCTCGAGCAGGTCGTTGATGCCGACGATCTCGATGTCCTGGAAGTTCTGCACCGCCGAGCGGAACACCATGCGCCCGATGCGCCCGAAGCCGTTGATGCCAATCTTCACGGTCATGATCACTCTCCTTCGATGACAAAAATCGCGAGTCGAAATGCGCACGGCGGCCTGTGTGCCGCCGTGCATCCCCTGTCCTATCTGCGGCCGAGCACCGCCTTCACCGTCTGCACCACGTTCTCGAACGTGAAGCCGAAATGCTCGAACAGCACGTTGGCCGGCGCCGATTCCCCATAGCTGTCGATGCCGACCACCGCGGCGCAGCCGTATTTCCACCAGCCGTCGGTGGCGCCCGCCTCCACCGCGATGCGCGGCAGGCCGGCAGGCAGCACGGTGGTCTTGTAGTCCACCGGCTGGCGGTCGAAGACGGTGGTCGAGGGCATGGACACCACGCGCACCGCGATGCCCTCCACCGCCAGGCGCTGCTGGGCATGCAGCGCGAGCTGCACCTCCGAACCGGTGGCGATGATCACCGCCTGCGCGCGCTTGCGCAGGCCCACCTCGTCCGGTTCGGCCAGCACATAGGCGCCCTTGGCGATGTTCTCCAGCCCGCTCTTGGGCGCATAGGGCAGGTTCTGGCGCGACAGCAGCAGCGCGCTCGGCCGCTCGGCGTTGCCGATGGCGCAGGTCCAGGCGACCACGGTCTCGGCGGTGTCCGCCGGGCGCCAGACGTCCAGGTTCGGGATCAGCCGCAGCGAGGCGGCGTGTTCGATGGACTGGTGCGTCGGGCCGTCCTCGCCCAGGCCGATGCTGTCGTGCGTGAACACATGGATCACGCGCTGCTTCATCAGCGCCGCCATGCGGATCGCGTTGCGGCTGTAGTCGCTGAAGGTGAGGAAGGTGCCGCCGTAGGGGATGAAGCCGCCGTGCAGCGCCACGCCGTTCATGATCGCGGCCATGCCGAACTCGCGCACGCCGTAGTTGATGTGGCGGCCGCCGTTGGGCGCACCGCTCTTGTCGTCGAAGCGCAGGGCCGGCGTGCTGCTGGTGTTGGTGAGGTTGGAGCCCGTGAGGTCGGCGCTGCCGCCGAGCAGCTCGGGCAGGTGCTTGGTGTAGAGCTCGAGCGCGAGCTGGCTGGCCTTGCGGCTGGCGACCGTCTCGGCCTTCTCGTGCGTGGCGGCGAGCGCGGCGCGCACGGTCTGCTTCCAGCCCTTGGGCAGCTCGCCGTCGAGACGGCGCACGAGTTCGACCGCGAGCTCGGGGTAGGCCTTGGCATAGGCCTCGAAGGCATCGACCCATTTCGTCTCGGCGGCGAGGCCGTCCTGGCGCGCATCCCACTGCTCGTAGGCTTCCTCGGGGATGACGAAAGGCTCGTGCGACCAGCCCATGGCTTCTCGCGTGAGCTTGATCTCCTCATGCCCCAGCGCCTCGCCGTGCGCCTTGGCGGTGCCGGCGCGGTTGGGCGAGCCCTTGCCGATGGCGGTCTTGCAGCAGATGAGCGTCGGCCGGTCGGACTGCTTGGCCTGGCCGATGGCGGCATCCACCGCATCGACGTCGTGGCCGTCGACGTCGCGGATGACGTGCCAGCCGTAGGCCTCGAAGCGTCGGGGCGTGTCGTCGACGAACCACGGCGCGACCGGACCATCGATGGAGATGCCGTTGTCGTCGTACAGCGCGATCAGCTTGGAAAGCTTCCACGCGCCGGCCAGCGCGCAGGCCTCGTGGCTGATGCCTTCCATCAGGCAGCCGTCGCCGAGCGTCACGTAGGTGTGGTGGTCGACGATGCGGTGGTCTTCGCGGTTGAACTCGTGCGCCAGCAGCTTCTCGGCCAGCGCGAAGCCGACGGCGTTGGTGATGCCCTGGCCGAGCGGGCCGGTGGTCGTCTCCACGCCCGGCGTGACGCCGACCTCCGGGTGGCCCGGCGTCTTGCTGTGCATCTGGCGGAAGTTGCGCAGCTCGCTCATCGGCAGGTCGTAGCCGGACAGGTGCAGCAGCGCATAGATCAGCATCGAGCCGTGGCCGTTGCTGAGCACGAAGCGGTCGCGGTCGAACCACTGCGGGTTCGCCGGGTTGTGCTTGAGGTGACGGCCCCACAGCGCCACGGCCATTTCCGCCATGCCCATGGGCGCGCCCGGATGGCCGGAATTGGCCTGCTGCACGGCGTCCATGGCCAGTGCGCGAATGGCGTTGGCCATCAATGTGGAAGTGGAGGGCGGTGCGATGGCGGCCATGAATGTCCCGACGGTGGGTCTTCGAGGAAAGGCTTAGGGGGAACCCGAGATTTTAGAGGGCGGCCCTTTCGCGGCCGGGCGACGCGGCTTTGCGCCCTTCGATAATCGCCGGCCATGAATCGCCCCTCCCTCACTGCCGGCGTGCCCGCATGAAAGCCATCGTGCTCGCCGCCGGGCGCGGTGAACGCATGCGCCCGCTCACCGACCACACGCCCAAGCCGCTGCTGGCGGTGCGCGGCAAGCCGCTGATCGAATGGCATCTGCAGGCCCTGGCCGCGGGCGGCGTGCGCGAGGTGGTGGTCAACACCGCCTGGCTGGAGGAGCGCATCGTGCAGACGCTGGGCGACGGCAGCCGCTTCGGCCTCGCCATCCACTATTCGATGGAAGGCCGGGACCACGGCGGCGCGCTGGAGACGGCCGGCGGCATCGCCACCGCCCTGCCCTGGCTCGCAAACGGCCGCGACGACGCCTTCTGGGTCGTCTCGGCCGACATCTTCGCGCCCGGCTTCCGCTTCGATGCCGCCAACGCACAGCGCTTCGCCGCCGGCGAGCAGCTCGCCCACCTGTGGCTGGTGCCCAACCCGCCTTTCCACCCGCAAGGCGATTTCGGCCTGGACGCCCAGGGCTTCGGCCTGGCCGACGCGCCCGGCCCCGATGGACAGCGCTGGACCTACGCGAACTTCGCCTTGTGCCGCGCCGCCCTGTTCGACGGCATCGCCCCCGGCACCCGCGCGCCGCTCGGCCCGCTGCTGTACGCCGGCATGCGCGAGCGGCGCATCACCGGCGAGGTGTACGCGGGCGAATGGGAGAACGTGGGCACGCCCGCGCAACTGCAGGCGCTGAACGACAGGCCTTGACCCGCGGCGGTTCGCCGCGCCCGCTCAAGGCGCCGTCGGGCAGCGGTTGACCTCGATGGACACATGCGCGAGCGGCGCCAGTCCCGCCAGCCGTTCGTGATAGGCGGCGGGCGGCAGCGGCGCATCGGCCACCATGATGGCCACCGCCGAGAACTGGTTGCGTCCCACGCGCCACACATGCAGGTCGGCGACGGTGGCGTCGCCATCGCCCTCCAGCGCATGGCGCACCTGCTCCACCAGCGGATGGTCCATCTCGCGGTCGAGCAGCACGGCGGCGGATTCGCGCATCAACCGCAGGGCCCACACGCCGATCACCACGCCGCCCAGCACCCCGACCAGCGGGTCGAGCCACACCCAGCCGAACCACAGCGCGCCGGCGAGCGCCACGATGGCCAGCACGCTGGTGAGCGCATCGGTGAGCACATGCACATAGGCGGCGCGCAGGTTCATGTCATGGCCACCGTGGGCATGGTCATGGTCGTGACCGTGGTCATGCCCGTGATGCGCATGGCCATGGCCGTCGGCCCCGTGCAGCAGCCAGGCCGACAGCAGGTTCACGACCAGGCCGAAGGCCGCGACCGCCAGTGCGGGCGCCGCATCGATCGGGTCACGCGCCCACAGGCGCAGCGCCGACTCCGCGAGGATGCTCAGCGCCACCAGGCCCAGCACCAGCGCGCTCGCGAAGCTGCCCAGCACCTCGACCTTCCAGGTGCCGAAGGCGAAGCGCGCATCGCCCGCATGCCGGCGCGCGAAGGCATAGGCGAAGGCCGCCACGCCCAGCGCGAGTGCATGCGTGCCCATGTGCCAGCCGTCGGCGAGCAGCGCCATGGAGCCGGTCCACCAGCCCGCGGCGATCTCGCCGGCCATGACCACCAGCGTGATGATCAGCACCGCCCGCGTGCGCGCCTCGCCCTTGCGGTTGCCGGTGTCGAACACATGGTCGTGCTGCCAGGGCGACAGGTCATGACGATGCTCGGAAGGAGTGGCGTTCATGCGGCCATTGTGGACGTCACACCTAAAATCGAACCCTTTTGCCGCACCCGCCCGCACGCTTTTCGCGGGCTCTCACCATGAAGCTTTCCGCCCTCACCGCCCTGTCGCCGCTGGACGGCCGTTACGCCGCCAAGGTGGCGCCCCTGCGTGCGCTGCTCAGCGAATTCGGGCTGATGCACCGCCGCGTGCAGGTGGAGGTGGAGTGGTTCATCGCGCTGTCGGATGCGGGCTTTGCCGAGTTCGCGCCGCTGTCGGCCGCATCGCGCGGGCTGCTGCGCGGGCTGGTCAGCCGCTTCTCGGAAGCCGACGCCCAGGCCATCAAGGACATCGAGCGCACCACCAACCATGACGTGAAGGCGGTGGAGTACTGGCTCAAGAGCCGGCTCGAGACCCAGCCCGAGCTGCGCGCGGCCGGCGAGTTCATCCACTTCGCCTGCACCAGCGAGGACATCAACAACACCAGCCATGCGCTGATGCTCAAGGCCGCACGCGCCGAGGTGCTGCTGCCCGCGCTCGACCGCCTGCTCGCCGCGCTGACGGGCCTCGCGCACGAGCTGGCCGAGGTGCCCATGCTCAGCCGGACGCACGGCCAGACCGCGAGCCCGACCACCGTCGGCAAGGAAATCGCCAACGTGGTGGCGCGCCTGGCGCACGCACGCGCGCGCATCGCCGACGTGAAGCTGCTCGCGAAGATGAACGGCGCCGTGGGCAACTACAACGCCCACCTCGCCGCCTACCCGGCACACGACTGGGAAGCCTTCAGCCGCGGCGTGGTGGAGCAGCAGCTCGGCCTCAGCTTCAACCCCTACACCATCCAGATCGAGCCGCACGACTACATGGCCGAGCTGTTCGATGCGATCGCGCGCGCCAACACCATCCTGATCGACTGGTCGCGTGACGCCTGGGGCTACATCAGCCTGGGCTACTTCAAGCAGCGCACCAAGGAGGGCGAGATCGGCTCGTCCACCATGCCGCACAAGGTCAACCCCATCGACTTCGAGAACGCCGAGGGCAACTTCGGCCTGGCCAATGCGCTGCTCACCCACCTGTCGCAGAAGCTGCCGCTGTCGCGCTGGCAGCGCGACCTGACCGACAGCACGGTGCTGCGCAACATGGGCGTGGCCGTGGGTTATGCGGTGCTGGGCTACGACTCGCTGCTGCGCGGCCTGGGCAAGCTGGAAGTCAACCACGAGGCGCTGGCCGCCGACCTCGACGCCGCGTGGGAAGTGCTGGCCGAGCCCATCCAGACGGTGATGCGCCGCTATCAGCTGCCCAACCCCTACGAGCGGCTGAAGGAACTGACGCGCGGCAAGGCCATCACCCGCGAGGCCATCCATGCCTTCATCGGCACGCTGGAGATTCCGCAGGAAGAACGCGATCGGCTGCTGGCGATGACACCCGGCAGCTACACCGGCCTGGGCGCCGCACTCGCCCGGCGCATCGGCGACACGGCATGAGCTTCACCGCCGCCCTCGCCCGCGCCGCGCGGCGCAACGACTCCATGCTGAGCGTCGGGCTGGACCCCGACCCGGCGAAGTTCCCCGGCGACTGGCGCGGCGACCCGGGCCGCATCCACGACTTCTGCGCCGCCATCGTCGATGCGACCAAGGACCTCGTCATCGCCTTCAAGCCGCAGATCGCGTATTTCGCCGCGCACAGCGCCGAGCTGCAGCTCGAGAAGTTGATGGCTCACATCCGCCGTGTCGCGCCCGAGGTGCCGGTCATCCTCGACGCCAAGCGCGGCGACATCGGCAGCACCGCGCAGCAGTACGCGCGCGAGGCCTTCGATCGCTACGACGCCGATGCGGTGACGCTCTCGCCCTTCATGGGCTTCGACTCCATCGAGCCCTATCTCGCGTATCCCGGGCGCGGCGCCATCCTGCTGTGCCGCACCTCCAACGCCGGCGGCTCGGACCTGCAGGCGCAGCGCCTGGCGAGCGGCGAGCTGCTGTACGAACGCATCGCCCGCCTGGCCGCCACCGACTGGAACACGAGTGGCCAGCTCGGCCTGGTGGTGGGCGCCACCTTCCCGGCCGAACTGGCGCGTGTGCGCGAACTCGCGCCCACGCTGCCGCTGCTGATTCCCGGGGTCGGCGCCCAGGGTGGCGATGCCGAAGCCACGGTGCGCGCGGCCTGGCGGCCGGATGCGGCGGCCATCGTCAATTCGTCGCGGGCCGTGCTGTATGCCTCGTCCGGCGGCGATTTCGCCGAGGCTGCGCGCGAGGCCGCACGCCGCACGCGCGACCAGCTGAACGCTGCACGCCCGCATGTGGCGGCGGCGACGCCTCCGCCAGCGTGACGACGGTCACGCCAGCCACGGTAAACACCCCCCATCCGCGGGGGCATCTCTGAAAAAATCGTCCGCGCCGCCCGAAAAGGACGACAGGAGGAGAGGCGCGACTCGTCAGCGGCGCGCCGTGCCGCATCGGCACGCATCCCGCTCTCCCGCGATGAGATGAAGCGCCGCACAGACCGCACCAACCCCGTTGTGAGTGCCGAGGTCAGCCATCTGGTCGATCGGTACTTCTTCGGGACCGGGTCGGTGATCGGCCTGGCGAGCGCGCTGCTGGTGGCGGCGCTGCCGATGCCGGGCAGCATGCTGCGGCATGCGCTGCTGGCCGGGCTGGCGCTCGGCGTGAGCCTGATGTTCACCATCGCCAGCCGGCTCGTGCGCCGCCACGACGTCCGCCGTGCCGCGCAACTCGGCGGCTGGACAGCGCTGTTCGCGGCGCTCGGCATGAGCATCGGGCTGGGCGACGGCGTGCATGCCGCGGCGCTCGGCTTCTTCAGCGTGCTGATCTGCGTGTCCAGCGTGGTGGCCGGGCTGCGCACGGCCGTGTGGATGGCGCTGTTCTGTGCGCTGTCGGTGCTCGGGCTGGATGCCGCCGAGCGTCTGGGCTGGCTGACCGGCGAGGCGGCCGGCCTGGCCATTCCGCTGGCGCTGCGCACCGCGGTGCAGCTGATGGTGATCGGCTGCAGCCTCATGGTGGGCCTGCTGACCGCGCGCATCATCACCAGCTACCTGCGCGCCGCCAACGAGCGCGAGCAGCGCTTTCGCACCCTGCTCAACATCGCTGCCGACTGGTACTGGGAAATGGATGCGCAGTTCCGCTTCACGCAGATCGTCGAGAGCGAACTGCGCGGCGGCAGCATCGCCCGGCCCGATCGCCTTGGCGTCACACCCTGGGAGATGGGCGACGTCGGCATCGACGACGCCACCATGGATGCGCACCGCAGCGATCTCGAGGCGCACCGCCCCTTCCACAACCTGCTGCTGCGCCGCCGCGATGCCGAAGGCCGCAAGCGTTATGCACGGATCAGCGGCGAACCGCGCTTCGACGAACGCGGCGCCTTCATCGGCTACTGGGGCGTGGGGCGCGACACGACGGCCGAAGTCAACGCGCAGCGTTCCGTGGTCGCGAGCGAGACGCGCTATCGCGAGCTCTTCAGCCGCACGCCGTCGCCGCTGCTGCTGCACCGCGATGCGCGCGTGATGGACGCCAACCCCGCGGCACTCGCGCTGTTCGGCTACGACACGCTGGAGGCGATGCTCGGGCGCTCGCTGCTGGACCACACCGACTGCGATCACTCGCGCGCCGCGATGCGCGCGCGCGTCGCGCAGCTCGAACACATGGCCATCGGCGAGGGCCTGCCGCCGGTGGAACTGCGGCTGCTCAACCGCGGCGGCCAGCCGCGCTTCGTGCGCACGGAGTCGGTGCGCGTGAACGCGCCGGGCGGACCGGCGACGCTTGCGCTCTACCACGACGAAACCGAACAGCGGCGTGCCGACGCGGCCCTGCGCCGCTCGAGCAGCCTGCTGTCGCATCTGGTGGAGTCCAGCCCCGACTGCATCACCCTCACCGAAGTCGGGAGCGGCCGCTACGTGATGGTCAACGAGGCGTTCAGCGGCCTGCTCGGCTACAGCAACGACGAGGTGATCGGGCGCACCAGCCTCGACATCGACATCTGGGTGTACCCGGACGACCGTCGCCGCCTGCTCGAGATGCTCGCCGGCGAGGGCCGCGTGCGGCACCTGCCTGCCAGGTTCCGCAAGAAGAACGGCGAGCATTTGCTGATGATCGTCTCGGGCGGCAGCTTCGAGGCCGACGGCCAGCGCTATCTCGTGCTGGTCTCGCGCGACATCGGCGAGATCGACCGCACGCGGCTGGAGCACCAGGCCATCCTGCAGTCGGCGTCCATCGGCATCGCCTTCACCCGCGACCGCGCCTTCCTCGTCACCAACCCGCACTTCGAGCGCATCTTCGGCTGGGAGCCCGGCGGCCTGACCGGGCAGCCGGGTGCCGTCGTGTGGCCCAGCCAGGCGGACTACGAAGAGATCGGCCGCCTGGCTGGGCCCCTGCTGGCCGCCGGCAAGCCGCTGGAGGTGGAGCGGCTGATGCGCCGCAAGGACGGCAGCACCTTCTGGTGCCGCCTGCTCGCCAAGGTGGTGGATCCGCGCGATCCGAGCCAGGGCGGCACCATCTGGATCGCCGAGGACGTGACCGAGCGGCGCCGTGTCGAGCAGGCGCTGGCCACCGCGCGCGACGCGGCCGAAGCGGCCAACCGCGCCAAGAGCGCGTTCCTCGCGAACACCAGCCACGAGATCCGCACGCCGCTCAACGGCCTGCTGGGCGTCGCGCGGCTCGCGCTGCAGTCCGACCTCAGCGACGAACGCCGCCACCAGTACCTGCTGCAGATCTTCGACAGCGCGCAAAGCCTGGCGGGCATCATCTCCGACATCCTCGACCTGTCGAAGATCGAGGCCGGCAAGATCACGCTCGAGGCCGTGCCCTTCGACCTGCGCGATACGCTCGCCGCGGTGCATCACGCCTACCTGTCGCTGGCCGAGGTCAAGGGCCTGATCTTCGAGCTGGACGTGGCCGCCGAGGTGCCCGCCACCGTCGTCGGCGACCCGCTGCGCGTGCGCCAGATCCTCAGCAACTACATCACCAACGCGCTCAAGTTCACCGAACGCGGCACGGTGCGCATTGAGGCCGGCTACTGCGAGCAGGCGCTCGAGGTGGCCGTCGTCGACACCGGCCCGGGCATCGACGCGCCGACACGCGGGCGGCTGTTCATGCCCTTCACCCAGGCCGACGATTCCACGACACGCCGCTACGGCGGCACGGGCCTGGGCCTGTCGATCTGCCGCGAACTTGCGCGCCTCATGGGCGGCGAGGTCGGCGTGGACAGCCGCCCCGGCCACGGCAGCCGCTTCTGGGCTCGGCTGCCGCTGCCGCGCACCGCCGACGTCGTCGAAAGCGATGTCGCCCCGCTGGCCGACGCCAACGCCCTGAGCGGCGTGCGCGTGCTGATGGTGGAAGACAACCCCGTGAACATGATGATCGCCACCGCCATGCTCGAACAATGGGGTGCCATCGTCTCGCAGGCCACCGACGGCCGCGCCTGCCTGCGCGCCGTCGACCAGGCCGCCGCCCAGGGCCGCCCCTTCGACATCGTGCTGATGGACGTGCAGATGCCCCACATGAGCGGCCACGAAGCCGCCCGCGCCCTGCGCCAGCGCTACGACGCCACCACCCTGCCCATCGTCGCCCTCACCGCGGCCGCGCTCGTCTCGGAACGCGACGAAGCGCTGGCCAGCGGCATGAACGACTTCCTGACGAAGCCGATCGATGCACAGCGGCTGCTGGGGGTGCTGGCGAGGTATGCGCGGCGAGTGTGAATGCCGAGCCCAAGCGGGCGGCGTCTCAGCCCCTGTCAGGGGAGCGCCCGCGCAAGCCGGCGGAAATGCGTGTTCACGCGCATGAGCATGCGTGCGTACTCCGGCTCGTCCGCTTCAAGCTCCTTGACGGCCATGATGCCTATGTCTGTTTGCGAGGCGTCTCTGCCAGTAGGTACGGTTTTCGTACGGGCGAATGTCTCGATGAAGCGCAGCTGCTCCAATGCGCGCGCATGGATTGCATCTCGAGGGCATTGAGACACGCGCCGCTCAGTCAACGGCAGCACCTCTGTCAGGGCATCGATCAATGCGGAGAACTCAGGACAAAGATCCATTTCAGCTCCCCGCCTTCGAAAAGGGGTCCCTCACCGACAGATGAACCGCCATCCGGTAGCGCGCAGGATGGAACGTCGGAGATGATCAGCAGCCACTGGCGAAGCCGTAGATGAATGCACGTCGTCTGCGGACATCACTTGCCCGCCCGCATCTCGAGGATCGACCCGGTCAGGGGGTTCAGGCGGCAACTACCTCCGTCCCAGTTGTGCGCCCAAAGCGATCCATCGGGCTCAATCGAGATCTTTGTGTAAGGACTATCCGGGTATACACGGGCCGTCTGAGAGATCTGCCAAAGCCTGTCGCCTTCGCTGCTGAGACCAAAGACGTTCTCATTGCTGACTGTTCCGGGCGGGGGTTCGGTACGAACGATGAACACATCGTTCGACGAGAGTACCTCGCGAACAGGGTGATCAAAGGTCACGGTGACCGACACCTGTCTCGGATCCGTCAATCTCACAGATGAACCAAAGGCTTCGACCTTGCTGCGTTTTGTCGCGGGGGTCATAGAGACCTCGTGTTGATAAAGCGATCTTCGGTCAAGCGCTCGAGAAGTTCAAACTGCGTCGAACCACCGCTCCCCCAACCAGGCTGAGGAGCGACTTCGCCAACTCGGACAATGGTTCCTGCGGGCACTTTCACGTCCGAAATGAGCGTAGGCGACTCCGGCAGTGCGAACTTGTCTCTAATCTGTTCAGGAGTAAGGCCAACAACCGCGTCCGCCTGCATCATCCACGATCGAGCCTTGTTGTCCGGGCCGTGGACACGCACGAACGTCGCGTCCTCCAGTAACCGAACATCTCTTACGTTGGTACCTGCCCTGTAAGGAGGGTTCCGACCCGCCGCAATATGGGCGGAATTCGCCTCAGCTGCGTCCATCTCCCGCAGCACCTGCAACTTGGTCGCCTTGGGCGGTGGGGGTGGAGCTTCGCTCTGCCGTTGCAAGTGCTGGTTTGAAGCAGCCCCGGGCGTCGCATCGAACCTTCCAATCTCTTGTCTTTCTCTCCGGAGCAACGCTGCGATCGCGTCCCTCACCTTGGCCGCAGCGCCGGCAATCGCCTGCCCGACCCGCGCGATGATGATGCTGAACGTCTCGGCCAGTCGCTGAAGCTTCGCTTTGGTGGCGCCGACTGCCCAGCGGATCGCCGCCTCGACCTTGCGCAACGCGTTCTCGAACGCGCGCTTGGCGGCTGCCGCTGCTGCCTTGGCCGCCCCCGCCCAGTCGTAGCGTCGAAGCCAGTCGAGCGGCGCACGTCCCCAGGGCAACCTGATCTTGCTGCCCAGGCTCTCGAGCCACTCCATGCGCTTGATGATGTCGATCAGGCGCACGCCGTTATGCACGGCGGCTTTGGCGACCGTCTTGACCGCGCTGCCGATCGTCGGGATGAAGCCGAAGCACGTGAGACCCAGCGCGAACCAGTTGCCCTCGTCGCGACGGCCTTCTTCGTCGCTCAGCACGATGCAATTGGCGACCACATCGCGCACGTCACACAGCTGATCGACGACGGGAATCATGCTCAGCACGCCGCCGGTGACGATCTGGCCGGTGGTGGGCTGCGGTTGAAATCGCCCTGCAACGCTCCCCACAACCACTTGGCCCCGTCAGCCGTGGCCTGGGCCTGCATCTGCGCGGCGACCGCCTGGTTGTATTGGCTCTGTCCAAGATGAAACAACACACGCTCCCACCACGGCATGTGCGCGGGCGGACGACTGCGGTCGAATTGCAGCACGCGTGGTGAGGGGTTCTCGCCGATGAACTCGCTCAGCCGCGCGCTGCCTTCCCAAAAGGCGCGCTGCGCTTGCTCGGGCCATTCGGCCACGGCGGTCCAGAACCGCTGCGCTTCCGAGTTGGCGGCAACCGCCGGGCTGCTTGCGGTTGTCATCGCTTACAGCATCCCGAAGAGACGATTGGCCGGCGGTTCGCCCGTCGGTGCCTTGCGCGCGTCTTCACCGTACTTGACGGCGGCGTAGCCCTTGGGCACGCCATTGAGCACTGCCCGACCGGCCGCATTCAACACCCCGGTGCGCTTGCTTCCATCGGCAAAGGTCACTTCATAGGGCGCGCCTTGCACCGGCTCGCCATCGTCGTGCTTGTACTCGAGCAGCATGTCGTCGGGTGCGAGCTTGGCCAGATCCGTCGGCAAGTCGGGCATCAAGGCGGCGGCGCTGGCCCCTCCCAAGAACGCATGCCCGCCCCCCTTCACCTGGAACAACCCCGGGCAGGCGAACGTCACGTTGCCGCCCTCAAGCACGATCGATGTCTGCCCGGCGATCAGCTCGATCTTCTGGTTCGCCTCGATGCGGATCTCGTCGTTCACCGAGATGACCGTCACCTCCTGGTCGGCCAGGAGTTGGAACTCCTCGGTATGTGCGCGCAGGCTCACCGGCCCGTGGGCCGCCACCGTCTTGATGCCGCCGCCGTGCGTGTAGACGCTGGTCGTCTGGCCCGAGACGCCGGCGTAGGTGTGCGCCGCGGTGTGCTGCACGTCGCCCTGCACGGCAAGGCTGAGGTCCTGCCCGGCGTAGTGGGCGATGCTGGCCTCGCTGGTCATCAGCACGGTGCTGGGTGTGTCCATCAGCACGACGGGTGTGGCAAACGCCTCCACCGGATCCGTCAGCGTGCGGCCTTGCGCCTTGCGGGCGGGCTGGCCGCTGACGCTGGCTTGGTGCTTGCCGTTCTTCGCCGGATCGATGGTGTCCATGAAGGTGTCCAGCGCCTGGCCGTCGTCGTGACTCGTAAGCGGATGCGCCGTGCCGGCCCTGGCGACTTCGCTCAGGCGCTGGCCGAGGTGTCTGGCGCTTTCGAGTTGGTCGAGGGCTTCGCGCGCATCCATCTGCGTGCTCTGCGCCGAGCCGTAGCTGCCGGCGCGCGCGCTCGTCGAGACGAACAGCCCGCGTTCGGCGCGCAGGCTGCCCCAGCCGCGGGTGTTGAGCTCGAAGCCCGAGCCGCGCCAGCTGCCGCGCTGCGCGCCCTGGCTGCCTTGCTGGATGAGATGGCCCAGGCCGATTTCGCTGGCCAAGTAGCTGCACAGCAGCCGCATGCGCAGCTGGCCGGTGGCGTCATCCACGGTCCACTGGTTGAAGCCGCTGTGATCCAGGCTCGAGGTGTGCAGGCCGCTGATGACGCCGGCATGGTTGACGCCGGAATCGACGCCCGCCGCGAAGGGCGGCGCATCTTGCCCGTTGTAGAGCTGGCCGACGATGACCGGGCGGTCGATGTCGGCTTCGATGAACTCCACCGCCACTTCGGTGCCGATGCGCGGCACGAACACCGCGCCGTGGTTGGCGCCGGCCGATGGCAGGGCCACGCGCACCCAGGTGCCGCTGCGTTCGTCCGCAGTGGCGTTGCCCTGTGCCTGTGCGGCGGACGGGTCATGGGCCAGTCCGCCGGCAAGCGGACGTTCGCCGCGCTGCCACGGGAACTGGATCTTCACCCGGTGATCGCGGTCGGTGGTGAGCGCCTCGTCGGCCATGCCGACCACCACCGCGGTCTGCAGCCCATGCGCGGTCGGCTTGCGCACGAAGCGCGGCACCACCGGCGCAGCCGCTGGCGCGGCGTGGAAGTGGTTGCGGTAGGTGCCGTGCTCCAGGTCGGTGAGCGCAAGCAGCTCGGCCGCCTGCGCGCCGAGGTTGTTGGTGGCATGGTGTTCGACGGCCAGCAGCGTGAACGCGTTGTCGGCAGGCGCGTCGGCCGCGAGCAGCGCGCCGGCGTAGTTGAAGGCCGTGGTGTTGGCGCCGTACAGCGGATGGTCGATGAGCCGGAAGCGCCGCCCGGCCTCGAACTGCCGCGCGCCGCCCTGGCCCTCGAACAGCTCGGCCTGCAGCTCGAGCGCAGCCAGGGCCAGTTCGGCAGCGCGCTGGGCATGCGACCGGTTCTCGTAGCGGTAGGCGCCACTGCCGTCGTAGTGTTCGAGCGTGGGCAACTCGTCCGGCGCCTGCGCACCGTGCGCCTGCGCGGTGATGCCGACGAGCCGCCGGTAGTCCCAGCTGCCCAGCGTCACCGCGTTGGGCACGACACGCCGCTCGCACGCAAAGGCGTCGATGGCATCGCGCTGCTCGTCGACGTGGGCGGTGGGATGCTGACGCGTGAAGCGAACGCTGCCGAGGTCGATGCGCTGCGCGGCACGGTCGGTGATGACGAGCACATGCTTCGCGTGCGCCTTGGCGTCGGCCTCCTGCGCGGCCTCCCCGTCCAGGTGCTCGAAGTGATAGCTCAGGCCTTCTTCGGCCAGCAGGCGCTGCACGAACTCGAGGTCGCTCTCGCGGTACTGCACGCACAGGCTGCGCCGTCGCAGCGGCTCGGTGACCTCCACGCGCCAGTGGGCGCTGGGGTGGTCGCGGAACACGTCCTCCACGATCTCGAGCGCGGTCTTGTCCTGGAACACGAAGCTGTCGCGGCGCAGCGCGAGAAAGCACAGCCACGGCCCGGTGACCAGCCGGTAGCGCGCCACGCCGCCGTCGGCGCCGAGCTGCGCCGCTTCGAGCACATAGCCGTGCCAGGGTTTGTAGCTGCCGTCGGCCTGCAGCAGGCGCAGGCTCACCTGCTCGCCGATGAGGCGCTTGAGCTCGAAGGCGACGCTGGTGGACAGGCAGTCAAGCGTCAGTTTGAAGGGCTGGCCGAGGCGCTCCTTCATCACCATGCGCTCGGGGATGAGCGCGAGCTGCGGCAAGGCAGTCTCGACCTTCAGCAGGCGGCCGTGCTGGTCGAGCAGGCGATGGAAATCGAGGCGGCTGGCGAGTTGCGCGAGCGAGCCTGCCAACTCCGCGGCGAGCGATGTGCCGCCCGCACGGATGTGCGCAAGCGCCGACATGTCCGGACCCTCCCTGGGTTTTATCGTGGATTCAGCGAGCGGCGATTATTCGTGGCTCGCTCCGCACGAATCCCGTAACCAAAGGAAAGGCACTCGATCTTGGGGGGCCGGCCCTGCAGCCGGCAGATCGTGAGTCAGTCGAGCACGACCTCGGTGCGCACCACGCCTGCACGCTCAGCCCGTGCCGTGAGCGCGAGCCGCGTGCCCTTCGGCGCACGCAGCACCCATTCGCCCACCGCGCGGTCGGCGGTGATCTCGTGGCTGGGCAGAAAGGCCTGCAGCGAGCTCGTGGGCGCGTGACCCTCGAGCTGCGGACCCTCCATGCGCTCCTTGCCGGCGATCAGCGACACGGCGGGGTCGCCCGCCGGCAGGTGGATCTCGAAGATCACGCCGCGCAGCACCTTGCGCTCGAGCGCGCGCTTCATCACATAGGCCGGCAGCCAGCCGCTGTTGGCCACCGCGAGGCGCACGCGCCAGGTGTCCGGGCCCAGCGCGCGCACTTCGGTGCGCAGCAGTTCGAGCCGCGGCAGGCTGAGCGCGATCTGCGTGAGCCAGGCCGGAAAACGCGCGGCCTCGCGTTCACGCAGATGGGGCGGCGGGTTGCGCCAGAAGTTCATCTTGTCCCACCCGCCGATCTCGACCGCGCCGAGCTGCGGATGATGGAAGGGCCGCCAGTCCACATGCGCCGCACCGCCGCAATGCCGGTCGCTCCAGGCCAGCAGCTTGAGGTCGTCTTCCACCGGATGCTCGCGGTACCAGTCCACCCACTTGTAGTTCTCGATGCCGGCTTCCTTGTTGGGGGCCCAGATCTCCACCACCCAGAACAGCGCACCGAGGTGCTCGTACAGCCAGTCCTGCGTGCCGCTGATGGTCTCCTTCGGGTGGTACCTGAAGTCGTGCCAGATGCTCAGCGCCGGATAGCCGGTGAGCTGCTCACCGATCTTCGAGAAGCGCTGATAGGTCCACAGGTCCTCCGGCGTCATCTCGTCGTCGGCCGCGGTGGCCAGCGGGCGCAGGATGACGCCGCTGTGGGTGTGGAAGCTCACCGCGGCGCCGATGTTGGGGTGGGCGACGATGAAGTCGACCATCGCCCGCACCTCGGGCTCGCTGGCCGGGTACGGGCCGGCGCCGGCCTGCTCCGCCTCCTGGCGCCAGCCGGCGGGGAAGTTGCGGTTCAGGTCCAGGCCCTCGCGGTCCTTGTTGGCGCGGATGGTCAGGCCGTCGTAGTGCGCGAGCGTGCCCTCGGGCATGAGGCGGTAGTAGCGGCCGCCGAACTCGCCCGGCTCGCGCGGCACCATCAGCCGCGGGTCGGCCTCGCAGGCCTTGTAGCCGCCGTGCGGGTCGGGGATGCGCATGAAAAGCACGCGGCCGTCGCCGTCCACGTCTTCCACCGTCAGGCCGTCGACCGGCGACTCGTCGAAGGGCCAGGGCCGCGTCGACGAGCGGATGTGCCGCGGCCGGTCGGCCAGCGCCAGCTCGGCGCCGTCGGGGTTCAGGCGCGGGCAGAGGTAGACGACGCGCGTGTCCAGCAGCTGCGTCACCTGCGCGTCGATGCCGTGGCCGGTGACGAGGTGGTGCAGGTGGTACAGGCAGGCGGTGCTGGCCGTCAGCTCGGCGGCGTGGATGTTGCCGTCGCACCAGAAGGCGGGCTTGTCGGTGTCGGGGCCGGTGGCGGTGTTCGTCACGACCACCACCCAGATGTCGCGGCCCTCGTGGCTCTTGCCGATGGAGTCGACGCGCACGAGGTCCGGGTGGGCGTCGGCGTAGTCGAAGAGCAGCCGGGAGAGCGCGTCGTGGCGCAGAAACTGGTCGAAGCGGGGCGTGGGCGTGGCGGGGGCGGTCATCGGGCGGGACGGGGCGCGGTCGCGAGGGTGAGCGCGATTGTGTCGCCCGCCCGGGCGCGCGCGCTCAGGTGTTTGCCAGTGGCTCACCGTCGACGAACACCTTCAGCTCGCCCGGCGCGAAGGCCGTCCACGCCTCGTCGGCCGTGAGCGGCTCGGTCACCACCACGGCCACCCGGTCGCCGGGCCCGGTGAGCTCGGCGAAGTTCACGCTCAGGTCCTCGTCCTGCAGCCGCGCATGGCCGAAGGGGTGCTGGCGCACGAGGTAGTGCAGCTTCGTGGAGCAGTGCGCCCACAGCGCCTCGCCGTTGCTGAGCATGAAGTTGAAGGTGCCGTGCGCGGCGACGGTGGGCACCAGCTCGCGCAGCGTGGCCGTGAGCTCGGCCACCGGCGGCAGGCCGGCGTGCGCCTTGGCGAGCTCCTGCATCAGCCAGCAGAAGGCGCGCTCGCTGTCGGTGGCGCCCACCGGCCGGAACGAGGCGTGCAGCCGCGGCGTGAAGCCCTTCAGGTCGCCGTTGTGCGCGAACACCCAGTAGCGCCCCCACAGCTCGCGCTGGAAGGGATGGGTGTTGGCCAGGTTCACCACGCCCTGCGTCGCCTTGCGGATGTGGGCGATGATGTTCTTGCTGCGGATCGGGTAGCTGCGCACCATGCTCGCCACCGGCGATGTGCGCGCGTCCTGCGCGTCGACGAACAGCCGCGCGCCCGCGCCCTCGAAGAAGGCGATGCCGAAGCCGTCCTTGTGCTCCTCGGCGCGCGTCGTGAAGCCGGTGAAGCTGAACACGATGTCGGTCGGCGTGTTGCCGTTCATGCCGAGGAGCTGACACATGGCGCTCGGGTGCCTCCCTATCCGGCCAGAAGCCGCACGATGCCCTTCATGCTGACCAGCGTGCCGGGGTTGCTCGTCTCGTTGAGCACGCCGCTCATGCGCGCGAGCAGCCGGTCGCTGCGCTGCGCGCGCCAGATCAGCAGGTCGGCCAGCCAGGGGTGGCTGTTGACGCGGTTGGCCTTGGCATAGAGGTCGAAGCGCGGCTTGAGCGCGGCAAGGCCCGCTTCGTAGGCGGCGCAGGCCGCGACGGGGTCGGCATGCGCCAGCAGCGCCTCGGCGGCCAGCATGCCGGTCTCCATCGCCTTGCCGATGCCTTCGCCGGTGAACGAATAGGTGCTGCCGGCCGCCTCGCCCGTCACCAGCAGGCCCGGCCGGGCACGGCGCGAGCCTTCGAGCGTGCAGCGCAGCGGCGCGCCCTTGAGCGGGCTGGCCCATTCGCCGCCTTCGACCAGCCGGCGCGCCGGCTCGTAGGCACGGACGAAGTCGTCGAACACCTGCTTGAGGTTGACCTCGCGCTTGGCGAGCCGGCCGTTGCGGCGCGTGTCGTGGCTGTCGGCCAGGCCGACGCCGATGTTGAACACGCCGTCGTGGTACGGAAAGATCCAGCCGTAGCCCGGGCGCAGCGCGCGGTGCCACACCACCTCCAGGCGGTCGATGGATGCGGCCATCGCCGGATTGCGGATGTAGCCGCGCAGCGCGACGCCGCTGGGCGTCTGGCGCTCGCACATGCCGGCGGCCATCAGCGCCTGGGGCACCGCCCCGGTGGCCAGCAACACCCAGCGTGCGCGCAGCTCGCGGCGCTCGCCGCCGGCCTGCAGCACGGCACCCGTCACCACGCCGTTCTCTTCGAGCGCGGCGACGAACTTCAGCGGCGCATGCATGCGCGCACCGGCCGCCGCGGCGGCGCGACACAGCGCGGTGTCGAGCTCGCGGCGCGGCAGCACGGCCAGCGCGCCCGGCACGTCGATGCGCCCGCCGCGCGGGCCGATGCAGCCCACATGGCCCGACAGACGCATGCGCGGCTGCAGAACATCGAACACGCCCAGCCGGCGCAGCGCCGCATGGGCATCGGGAATCAGCGCATCGCCGCAGATCTTGTCGCGGGGGAAGGCGTGCTGATCGACGAGCACCACGTCGCGTCCGGCGCGCGCCAGCGTGATCGCCGCCGCGCTGCCCGCGGGGCCGGCACCGATCACGAGCACCTCGCACGCGGCCGGCAGCGCGGCGGCCGGCAGGTTGAGCAAGGCGTCGGCAGACGGTTCGGCGGGGGAATTCATGACGTGGCGAATGCCGCGAGGAGCGGCCCGGGGGATGATCGGCAAGGATAGCGCCGCGCCCCGTGGCGCGTTGATGCACAACCCACCCAGGAGGTCCCATGAGCACCGTGTTCGAGAAGCTGCTGTCCGGCGAACTGCCCTGCGCCAAGGTCTACGAGGACGAACACGTCTTCGCCTTCATGGACGCCGGCCAGGTGAACGACGGACACGTCATCGTCGCCACCCGCAAGCCGCACGAGACGCTGCTCGACTGCAGCGAGGCCGAAGCCGAGGCGTTGATGCGTGTCGCACGGCGCATCGCGCTGGCGGTTCAGGCGGCCTTCCAGCCCGAGGGCATCACCGTGCTGCAAGCCAACAAGCCGGCCGGCTGGCAGACGGTGCCGCATGTGCACGTGCACGTGCTGCCGCGGTACGAAGGCGACGGCGTGGGCCTGGTGTGGCCGCGCAAGGAGCCGGGCATCGAGCGGCTGCGCGAGCTGGCGTCGAGGCTCACGCTGTAGACGTACGGCCAAAGAAAAAGGCCTGTCGCCGGGCCTTCGTGCGTCATCGGCGCGGGGCGCGCCTCAGATTTCCTCGTACAGCGGCAGCGTCAGGAATTCCGCGAAGGCATCCTGCGTGCTCATCGTCGTGAAGATCTCCGCCGCACGGTCGAACTTGCCTTCGAAGCCGCCGGCCTTGATCTTCGCGAGCTCTTCCGGCACGAAGCCGCGCACCATCTCGGCGGTGACCTTGCGGCCGTCGTCCAGCACGCCCTTGGGCGAGCGGATCCACTGCCACACCTGCGAGCGGCTGATCTCGGCCGTGGCCGCGTCTTCCATCAGGTTGTGGATGGGCACGCAGCCGTTGCCCGCCAGCCAGGCGCCGAGGTAGTGGATGCCGACGTTGATGTTCATGCGCAGGCCGGCCTCGGTGATGGGCGTCTCGGGCTGGAAGTTCAGCAGGTCGGCGCCGCTGACCTTCAGGTCCGCCACGCGCTTGCCGAAGTTGTTCGGCCGCTCGCCCAGTACCGCCACGAATTCCTTCATCGCCGGCTCCACCAGCCCCGGGTGCGCCACCCAGCCGCCGTCGTAGCCGTCGGTGGCGTCGCGCTTCTTGTCGGCGATGATGCCGGCCATCGCCACGGCGTTCTTCTCGGGGTCGTTCTTGATCGGGATGAGCGCGCTCATGCCGCCGATGGCCGGGGCGCCGCGCTTGTGGCAGGTGTCCAGCAGCAGCAGGGCGTAGGCGCGCATGAAGGGCGAGGTCATCGTCACCTTGGCGCGGTCGGCCAGGCAGAAGTTCTTGTCGAGCTTGAACTTCTTGATGCACGAGAAGATGTAGTCCCAGCGGCCGGCGTTCAGGCCCGCCGAGTGCTCGCGCAGTTCGTAGAGGATCTCATCCATCTCGAAGGCGGCGAGGATGGTCTCCACCAGCACGGTGGCCTTGATGGTGCCCTGGGGCAGGCCGATCTCGTCTTGCGCCATCACGAAGATGTCGTTCCACAGCCGCGCCTCCAGGTGCGACTCCATCTTCGGCAGGTAGAAGAAGGGCCCGGCACCGCGGGCGACCTGCTCCTTCGCGTTGTGGAAGAGAAAGAGCGCGAAGTCGAAGATGCCGCCGGACACCCGCTGGCCGTCGACCGTCACATGCTTTTCGTCGAGGTGCCAGCCCCGCGGGCGCATCTGCAGCGTGGCCACCTTGTCGTTCAGCTGATAGGTCTTGCCGTTCTGCTCCAGGCGCAGGGTGCGGCGGATCGCCTGGCCGAGGTTGATCTGGCCCTGGATCTGGTTGGCCCACAGCGGCGAGTTGCTGTCCTCGAAGTCGGTCATGTAGCTGTCGGCGCCCGAGTTCAGCGCATTGATGACCATCTTCGCGTCCACCGGCCCGGTGATTTCCACCCGGCGGCACTGCAGCGCGCTGGGAATCGGCGCAACCTTCCAGTCGCCTTCGCGGATGTGCTTGGTCTCGGCGAGGAAGTCGGGGCGCTCGCCCGCATCCAGGCGCTTCGCACGCTCGACACGCGCGGCGAGCAGCTCCTGCCGGCGCGGCTCGAAGGCGCGGTGCAGCTTGGCCACCAGTTCCAGCGCCGGCAGGGTCAGCACGGTCTCGAAGCCGGGAAGCAACGGGGCGTTGATCTGCATGCCTTGCGGCAGCGTGAGCGTGGTCATGGCAGGACTCCTGAAAAGGCGGTGGAACACGGCGGCGCGACGGTGCACGCCCGGATCGATGACTCTATTCCACTATCGAGCGGCGATTGATACACCGATTCGGCGTTGATCCATGACTTTCGAGTTCATAATCCGCCCCATCGTGGTGGACCGCCTCAAACAGATCGAGTCCTTTGTCGCCGTCACGCAGAAAGGCAGCCTGACCGCTGCCGCGGCGGCGGAATCGGTCGCGCCCGCGGTCATCGGCCGGCGCATCGACGCGCTGGAAGAGCGCCTGGGCGTCAAGCTGCTCACCCGCACCACGCGCCGCATCACGCTCACCCACGAAGGCAGCGCGTTTCTGGAGGACTGCCAGCGCCTGCTCGCCGACCTGGCTAGCGCCGAGGCCAGCGTCAGCGCCGGCGGGGTGAAGGCGAGCGGCCACCTGCGCATCACCGCACCCGCCGGCTTCGGGCGCCGGCATGTGGCGCCGCTGGCGCCGCAGTTTCTTGCGACGCATCCGGACGTCAGCGTGTCGCTGAACCTGTCGGACCGGGTGGTGGACATCGTCAATGAAGGTTTCGATTGCGCCGTGCGCGTGGGCGACATGCCCGACTCCAGCCTGGTGAGCGTGCGTCTGGCGGACAACCGGCGGCTGTGCGTCGCCTCGCCCGACTACCTGGCGCGCGCGGGCACGCCGCAGCATCCGAGCGAACTCGCTCGCCACGCCTGCCTGGGTCTGAGCAGCGACGCCAGCCAGACTCGCGGCTGGGCGTTCACGGTGAACGGCGCGGTGACGCACCTGCGCCCGCAGGGGCGGCTGGACTGCAGCGACGGCCAGGTGCTGCACGACTGGTGCGTGGCGGGCCTGGGCATCGCCTGGCGCTCGACCTGGGAGGTGGAGCGCGCGATCGCCGGCGGGCGCCTCGTCACCGTGCTGGACGCCTTCGCCGCGCCGCCCAACGGCATCTTCGCCGTGTTCGCCCAGCGCAAGCACCTGCCGCTGCGCGTGCGGCTGTGGATCGACTTCCTGAAGGAGCGCTACGCCGATGCGGCCTACTGGAAGGCCGCGCAATGAACGAACCCGGCCGGAGCCGGGTTCGCGCGGGAAGGACGGCGGCCTACTTGCTCAGGCATTCCTTCATGTAGGCCTGCCGTTCGGCGCCCGGCTTGCCGGTCTTCTTGAAGTCGGCGCTGCAGGCCGTCATCTTGTTCTGCTGCGCCGTCCTGGCGTCGGACTCCTTCTTCAGGCATTCCTTCATGAAGGCCTGGCGCTCGGCGCCCGGCTTGCCGGTGGCCTTGAAGTCGGCGCTGCAGCGGCTCATCTTGTTCTGCTGCGCCGTCGGGGCATCGGCGGCGAACGCGGGGGCGGCCAGGGCCAGGGCGGCCGCGACGGCGGCGATCAGGTGTTTCATCGCGAACATCTCCTCATGCACGCGCGACGGCGCGGGCCGCAGCCATTGAAGCAGAGCCGCCGGCGGCGGGCAATCAGAGGATGCGCCGCGGATGCGCCAGCGCCTCGTGCGCCGCATGCAGGCGGCGCACCAGCACGCGGATGAAGGCCTCGTCGAAGAGGTGGCGGCAGTTGGGGCTCAGCTGCCCCAGGGTCTCGGGCGTGAAGGAAATCGTCGTCGCCGGCTCGGTCACCACCACGTCGGTGCTGTGGCGGCGCAGCTCGGGGCTGGGCGCGAGGTAGGCCATCTCGCCCACCGAGGTGCCGGCGCCGAGCTGGGCGACCTTCTGGCCGTCGCGGAAGACCTCCACCTCGCCCTGCGCGATGATGTGGAAGGTGCAGCCTTCCTCGCCCTTGCGGTACAGCGCATGGCCGAAGTGGTGGCGCTGCCAGCGCGCGCGGTGCACCACCTCCCACAGCTCGACGTCGCCGAAGCTGGTGAAGAAGTCCAGCGTGCGCAGCAGGTTGAAGCGCTCCGAATCGAGCACGCCCTGCAGCTGCCCGCGCGGCACGTCCTGGTTGACGATGAGCGAGGACAGCGCCTGCGCGAACTCGTCCCAGGTGGCGTAGCGCGCGTTCGGGTCCTTGGCGAGCGCGCGCTGGATCACCGCGTCGACGGCCGCCGACACCCCCGCGCGCAGGCCCGTGAGCGGCGCCGGGTTGCGGTTGTAGATCTGGTGCATCATGGCCGACTGCACCTGCGCGTCGAAGGGCGGGCGGCCGGCCACGAGGTGGTAGAGCACGCCGCCGAGCGCGTAGATGTCGGCGCGGCAGTCGAGCGCGCTGCCGTCGAGCTGCTCGGGCGGCATGTAGGCGAGCGAGCCGACGCGGTAGACCTGCGTCACGTCGGCGGCGAGGTTGAGCACGCTGCCGAAGTCGCTGATCTTCACGTCGGTGACGGCGCCGCCGCTGTTGCGCGTGACCAGCAGGTTGGCCGGCTTCACGTCGCGGTGGATCAGCCCCTGGCGGTACACGTAGCCCAGCGCCATCGCGCACTTGAAGCCGATCTCGACGATGAGCTCCAGCGGCAGCAGCTGGTCGGCGCGGCAGTAGGGCCGCAGGGTGCTGCCCGGCACGTACTCCATGACGAGGTACGAGGAGCTCTCGTCCTGCACCGCGTCGAAGATCTGCACCACGTTCGGGTGCTGCAGCCGCCCGACCAGCGCCGCCTCGGCGGCGAAGAAGCGCTCGGTGTAGCGCTCGTCCGTCGGGTCGCCGAGCCGCCCGGCGCGCACCCGCTTGATCGCCACGTCGCGGTCGTGGAAGTCGTCGTGCGCGAGGAACACCTCGCTCGTCGCCCCCTCGCCCAGGCGCTTGAGCACCCGGTACTTGCCGATCTGGGCCGGCAGCTCGCACGGCGAGCTCAGCTCGAAGCGGCTTTCACCGGGTTGGGAGATGGATCTGGACATGTCGGGCTGGAGGGCGGGCGTCGATCTTCGCAGGCCACTGCACGCGCGTTCGGCGGAACAATGCCACAAACGCCGGCCATTCCGCAGGAGGCTAACCCCGCGGCGGCCCGCGCGTGTCGCGCACCCGCGACGGCCCGGCCGCACGAGGGGCCAACCTTAGAATCGCCGGATGATCGAAGCGAAGAAGGAATTATTGGCCGCGCTGGCCGAGGCGATCCAGGAAATCAGCCCCGGCGCCACGGTTCCCGTCGCCTTCGAGTCGCCCAAGCAGGCCGCCCACGGCGACTTCGCCTGCACCGCGGCGATGCAGCTCGCCAAGCCCCTGAAGAAGAACCCGCGCGAGCTCGCGCAGGCGCTGATCGAGGCGCTGCAGCGCCGCGCCGCGTTCCAGCGCCACGTCACGGCGCTCGAGATCGCCGGCCCCGGCTTCATCAACCTGCGCCTCGCGCCCGCCACGAAGCAGGCCGTGGTGCGCGAGGTGCTGCAGGCGCGCGACGCCTTCGGCCGGCAGCCGGCCGCCGCGCGCAAGGTGCTGGTGGAGTTCGTCTCCGCCAACCCGACCGGCCCGCTGCACGT
The DNA here is from genome assembly GCA_044506225.1 of Rubrivivax sp. GTDB lineage: Bacteria > Pseudomonadota > Gammaproteobacteria > Burkholderiales > Burkholderiaceae_C > JAKFDI01. The sequence continues at coordinate 24,437 of JBIQKU010000020.1, forward strand.
CGGCCACGGCCGCCAGGCGGCGCTGGGCGACGCGCTGTGCAACCTCTTCGCCTCGCAGGGCGTGCAGGTCACGCGCGAGTTCTATTACAACGACGCCGGCGTGCAGATCGCCACCCTCGCCGCCTCGGTGCAGGCGCGCCTGCGCGGGCTGAGGCCGGACGGGCCGGGCTGGCCCGAGTCGGCCTACAACGGCGACTACATCGCCGACATCGCCGCCGACTTCGCCGCGAAGAAGACCGTGCACGCCGACGACCGCGAATTCACCGCCTCGGGCGACGCGGACGACCTCGACGGCATCCGCCAGTTCGCCGTGGCCTACCTGCGCCACGAGCAGGACCTCGACCTGCGCGCCTTCGGCGTGCGCTTCGACAACTACTACCTCGAGTCCAGCCTCTACACCAGCGGCCGGGTCGAGGACACGGTGCAGCGCCTCGTCGCCGCCGGCAAGACCTACGAGCAGGACGGCGCCCTGTGGCTGCGCTCCACCGCCTACGGCGACGACAAGGACCGCGTGATGCGCAAGTCCGACGGCGGCTACACCTACTTCGTGCCCGACGTCGCCTACCACATCGCCAAGTTCGAGCGCGGCTTCACCCAGGCGGTGAACATCCAGGGCAGCGACCACCACGGCACCATCGCCCGCGTGCGCGCCGGGCTGCAGGCGGCGGGTGTCGGCATCCCCGCCGGCTACCCCGACTACGTGCTGCACAAGATGGTCACCGTGATGAAGGGCGGCGAGGAGGTGAAGATCTCCAAGCGCGCCGGCAGCTACGTGACGCTGCGCGACCTGATCGAGTGGACCAGCCGCGACGCGGTGCGCTTCTTCCTCATCAGCCGCAAGGCCGACACCGAGTTCGTGTTCGACGTCGACCTCGCGCTGAAGCAGAACGACGAGAACCCGGTGTTCTACGTGCAGTACGCGCACGCGCGCATCTGCTCGGTGATCGCGCAGTACGCCGAGCGCGGCGGCGACCCGGCCGCGCTGGCCGACGCCGACCTGTCGCCGCTGACCGCGCCTGCCGAAGCCGCGCTGATGCTGCAGCTCGCCGCCTACCCGGCGGTGCTGTCGGGCGCGGCGGCGGGCCTCGCGCCGCACGACGTGGCCTTCTACCTGCGCGACGTGGCGAGCGCCTTCCACAGCTACTACGCGGCCGAGCGCTTTCTCGTCGATGATGCGCGGCTGAGCCGGGCGCGGATGGCGCTGCTCGCGGCCACCCGGCAGGTGCTGCACAACGCGCTCGGCGTGCTGGGCGTCGGCGCGCCGGACAGGATGTGATTCGGGAGACTTCATGAAACAGCAACAGCGCGCAACGCGCCAGGGCGGCGGCTTCGCCATGGGCCTGATCGTCGGCCTGCTCGTCGGACTCGCGCTCGCGCTGGGCGTGGCGCTCTACGTGACCAAGGTGCCGGTGCCCTTCATCAACAAGGTGCCGCAGCGCTCGGCCGAGCACGACGCCGCCGAGATGGAGCGCAACAAGAACTGGGACCCGAACGCCCCGCTGTACGGCAAGAACCCGGCGCGGCCCAATGTGAGCGGCGGCAGCGTCACGCCCGGCCCCGCGGGCTCGCCCCCGGCCGTGGCCACCACGACCCCCGCCACCGATCCCGCCACCACGTCGCCCGTGCCGCCCCAGCCGCGGGACCCGGCGGCCATCCTCGGCGAGGCGCCCACGGCGCCCACCGCGCCGGTCGCGGCCCTGCCGGCGCCGGCTTCGGTCGACCCGTTCAGCTATTTCGTGCAAGCCGGTGCCTACGGGCGCACCGAAGACGCGGAGCGCCAGCGTGCGCGCCTGGCCATGCTCGGCTTCGGCGCCAAGGTGACCGAACGCGAACAGTCCGGCCGCACCATCTACCGTGTGCGCGTCGGCCCCTACGCGCAAAAGGACGAGGCCGACGAGGTCAAGCGCAAGATCGACGAGGCCGGCATCGAGTCGGCGCTCGTGCGGGTGCAGCGCTGACGCGCCGCAGGCCATCCACAGCTCGAGGGCAACCGTGCTGAATCGACGCGAGTTCGCCGGCGGCATGGCCGCTGCGGCGGCCTGGGCCCTCGCACCGGCGGCGCAGGCGCAAGCCGCGCCGCTGGAAGGCCGCGACTACACCCGGCTCGCCCGCACCCTGCCCGTGCCGCCCGGTGGCCACATCGAGGTGATCGAGTTCTTCTGGTACGGCTGCCCGCACTGCCATGCCTTCGAGCCGGCGCTGCAGGCCTGGGTCAAGGGGCTGCCGGCCGATGTCGCCTTCCGCCGTGTCCCGGTGGCTTTCCGGCGCGAGCCCTTCGTCGCGCACCAGCAGCTGTACTACGCGCTCGAGACGCTCGGGCTGGTCGAACGCCTGCACGGCGAGGTGTTCGACGCCATCCACCGCGGCGGCCAGCGGCTGGCACGGCTCGACGACATGAAGGCGTTCGTCGCGCGCCACGGCGTCGATGCAGCGAAGTTCGCGGAGGTGTTCGGCTCCTTCGCGGTGTCGTCCAAGGCGCGCCAGGCCACGCAATTGAGCGACGCTTACCAGATCGACGGCGTGCCCGCGCTCGCGGTGCACGGGCGCTACTACACCTCCGGCACGCAGGCGGGCCCGGCGCCGCGCATGCTGCAGGTGGCGGATCACCTCATCGCGCAGGTGCGCAGTTCACGCTGAGCGCCTGCCCCGCCCGGCGGCGCTGAACTTTCACTGTCAGACCCACTCTGCTCACCTGTCCTGCCACATCGCATTGCCCTCGAGGATTCATGATGAAGCGTCGCCAGTTTTCGCTGCAACTTGCCGGCACCGCCGCCGCGCTCGCCACGGCCCCCATGACGCCCTGGGCGCAGGCCAATGCGCCGGTCGAAGGACGGGACTACGTCAAGCTGGCGCAGCCGCTGCCGGTGTCCCCGGGCAAGATCGAGGTGGTCGAGTTCTTCTGGTACGGCTGCCCGCACTGCAACGCCTTCGAGCCGGCGCTGAACGCCTGGGCGAGCAAGCTGCCGGACGACGTGGTGTTCAAGCGCGTACCGGTGGCCTTCCGTGCCGAACCCTATGTCGCCCACCAGCGCATCTACTACGCCCTTGAAGCCATGGACCTGGTCGACAGCGTGCACGGCAAGGTGTTCCACGCGATCCACAACGAGCGCAAGCGCTTGGACGACCTGGACGAGATCGCGGCCTTCATGGCCCAGAACGGCGTGGACGTGGACAAGTTCAAGGCGCGCTACAACTCGTTTTCCATGCAGGGCAAGCTGCAGCAGGCGCGCAACATGGCGGTCGGCTACAAGATCGATGGCGTGCCGACGCTGGGCATCCACGGGCGCTATGTCACCTCGGGCTCGCTGGCAGGCACCAACGAAGGCGCGCTGCGTGTGGCCGACGCATTGATCCAGCGCGTGCGCAAGGGCGGCTGAGCTGCCGCTGAGCCGCCGGTGCGTTGCGGCTGAGCAGCCTCCGCGGCATTCCGCCACGCCATCCGGCCGCCAAGCCCCTCACCCGGGGCGGTTTGGCATGAAACTTCAGGGCTAGAATGGCCTGCAAGTTTCATGCCTCTATGACCTTTCTTCGCCTTCCACTCCGCGCCTTCCTCGCCGCCGTCGTGCTCGCGCTGGCGGCAGCGACGCCGGTCCATGCCGAGCGCGCCGACCGTGCCGCGCCGCTGTCGGTGGCCGCGGACCGCGAGGGCATCGTCGACCTGCTCAAGCAGGTGGTGGTGTTCACCGGCGACGTGGTCGTGACCAAGGGCAGCATCGTCATCAAGGCGGCCCGGGTGGAGGTGCGTGAAGCGGCCGACGGCTACCGCACCGCCGTGGCCATCGGCGCGCCTGGCCAGCCGGCGAGCTTCCGGCAAAAGCGCGAAGGGCTGGACGAATACATCGAGGGCCGTGCCGACCGGCTTGAATACGACGCGCGCGGCGACGTGGTGAAGTTCACCGGCCATGCGGTCGTGCGCCGCCTGCGCGGCGACACCGTGGCCGACACGATCACGGGCAACCAGATCACCTACGACAACACCGCCGAGGTGTTCAGTGTCGAGGGCGGCGCGCCCACCGGCTCCGCCTCGGCCGACGGCCGGGTGCGCGCCGTGCTGTCGCCGCGCGAAGGCACGCCGGCGGCACAGGAGGCGGCGGCCGCCGCGCAGCAGGAAGCGGCCCCGGCCGCGGGGGCGGCCAGCGCGCCGGCCGGCAGGCCATGACGGCGGCGGCCCCGGCCTTCGAGGCGACGAAGCTGCTGCCCGGGCGACTCGTCGCCCACGGCCTGCAGAAGAGCTACGGCAGCCGCATGGTGGTGAAGGACGTGCACCTCGCGGTCGACGCCGGCGAGGTCGTCGGGCTGCTCGGGCCCAACGGCGCCGGCAAGACCACCAGCTTCTACATGATCGTCGGCCTGGTGCGGGCCGACGCCGGCCACATCAGCATCGACACCATGCGTGTGGAGCGCCTTCCGATTCACCGCCGCTCGCGCCTGGGCCTGTCCTACCTGCCGCAGGAAGCGTCGATCTTTCGCAAGCTCACGGTGGAGGAGAACATCCGCGCCGTGCTGGAGCTGCAGCAAGGCCCCGACGGCCGGCCGCTCGCGGCGTCGCGCATCGAGGAACTGCTCGACGGCCTGCTGCGCGATCTGAGCATCGAGAAGCTGCGCGGCTCGCCGGCGCCGGCGCTGTCGGGCGGCGAACGCCGGCGGGTGGAGATCGCCCGGGCGCTCGCGACGCAGCCGCGCTTCATCCTGCTGGACGAGCCGTTCGCCGGTGTCGACCCGATCGCGGTGATCGAGATCCAGCGAATCATCAGCTTCCTCAAGAGCCGCGGCATCGGCGTGCTCATCACCGACCACAACGTGCGCGAGACGCTGGGCATCTGCGACCGCGCCTACATCATCAGCGAAGGACGGGTGCTGGCCGAAGGCACGCCGACGGACATCGTCGAGAACGCCGATGTCCGCAAGGTGTACCTCGGCGAGCACTTCAGGATGTAGTCATGTCCGCTCCCCGGTCCACGTTCCGCGTGCCGTCCCCCCAAGGGGAGGCTCGCCGCTGCTTGCGACGGCCCGCCGCTGCGGCGCCAAAGAATGGCGGGGTGCAGCCGTGAAGCCCTCGCTGCAGGTCCGCCTTTCCCAGCACCTGGCGCTCACGCCCCAGTTGCAGCAGTCGATCCGGCTGCTGCAGCTGTCCACGCTCGAGCTGCAGCAGGAGGTCGAGCAGATGCTCGACCAGAACCCCTTCCTCGAGGCCGAAGAAGACAACACGCCGCTGCCCGAGCCGCTGGCCGAACGCCTCAGCCCCGCCGAGCGCGCCGCCGAGCGCGAGGCCGAATCCGCGCAGGCCGACGCCAGCGCCGATGGCCCCGAGGCCGAACGCAGCGCGGACCGCGACGAGCTCGGCGCCACCGAGCGCGAGGACTGGGAGAACGGCACCGAGC
>JBIQKU010000021.1:0-29698 GCA_044506225.1 Rubrivivax sp.
CGAAGGCACCTACCCGCTGCCCGAGGCGCAGGTCGACCGCTTCATGATGAAGGTGATGGTGGGCTATCCCACCGACGAGCAGGAATTCGTCATCGTGCAGCGCGTGACCGGGGACCCGGTGCAACCGAGCCCCGTGGCCAGCACCACGCAGCTCGCCGAGTTGCAGGACCAATGCCGCAAGGTCTACGTCGACCCCTCGCTGATCCGCTATGCGGTCAAGCTGGTGGCGGCCACGCGGGATCCGGCCAAGTGCGGCCTGGGCGACCATGCGAAGTACATCACCTACGGCGCCAGCCCGCGCGGCACCATCGGCCTGGTCGAGGGCGCCCGGGCGCTGGCGATGATGCGCGGGCGCAGCTACGCGCTGGTCGAGGACATGACCGACCTCGTGCCCGACGTGCTGCGCCACCGCCTGGTGCTCAGCTACGAGGCGCTGGCCGACGGCCTGGACGCCGACCAGATCATCGCCCGCGTGATGCAGAAGGTGGCCAAGCCCGACAAGCCGCTGGCCCATCACCCCGGGGAGCGCGCCAGCGCCTGACCGCCATGGCCGACGCCGCGCCCGCCCCGACCTCCGACGCCGTGCTGCGGCGCCTGGAATGGACCGTGATCCGCCGTCTGGACGGGCTGCTGCAGGGCAACTACCGCACGCTGTTCCGCGGCACCGGCCTCGATCTCGCGGACATCCGCGAATACCAGCACCACGACGACGTGCGCCACATCGACTGGAACGTCACTGCGCGGCTGCAAAGCCCCTACGTGCGCCAGTTCACCGAGGACCGGGAGCTGACCGCCTGGTTCCTGCTCGACCTGTCGGGCAGCGTGGACTTCGGCTCGCAGCAGCGCAGCAAGCGCGAGGTGTCGGCCGAGTTCGTCACCGTGCTCGCGCGGCTGCTCACCCGCCACGGCAACCGTGTCGGCGCCCTGCTCTACGGCACGGCGCTCGACCAGGTGCTGCCGGCGCGCGCGAGCCGCACGCATGTGCTGCACCTCTTGCAGACCATGCGCAACTACCGCGCGCCGGCGGCCACGTCCGAAACCCGGCTCGACGACCTGCTGCGTGCGGCGCAGCAGATGATTCCGCGGCGGTCCATGGTGTTCGTCGTCTCGGACTTCATCAGCGCACCCGGCTGGCATGAGTCGCTCGCGCGGCTGTCCCTGCGCCACGAGGTGCTGGCGGTGCGGCTGTACGACCCGCTCGAGATGGAACTGCCCGACCTCGGCCTGGTCACCATCCAGGACGCCGAGACCGGCGAACAGCTGTTCGTCGACACCCACGACAGCGGCTTTCGCGAACGTTTCGCCGCCATGGCGCAGCGGCGCGAGGACGAACTGCACGCCGCCTTCGGCCGCGCCGGCGTGGATGCGCTGGAACTCGCCACAGACGACGACCTCGCCGATGCGGTGATGCGCTTTGCCGACATGCGCCGCCAGCGCACCCGCCTCGCCGGCGGCGGCCTGGCGCCCCTCAACCCGAATGCCACGGAGGACCGCCATGAGCTTCATGTGGCCTGACCTGCTCTGGCTGCTGCTGGCGCTGCCGCTGCTGGTGGCGCTCTACCTCTGGCTGCTCGCGCGGCGCAAGAAGAACACGGTGCGTTTCGCGAGCCTCGCGATGGTGCGCCAGGCCGTCGGCAAGGGCCCCGGCTGGCGCCGCCACCTGCCGCCGCTGCTGCTGCTGCTCGCGCTCGGCACGCTGCTGGTCGCCACCGCCCGGCCGGTGGCGGTGGTCAAGCTGCCCAGCCAGCAGGAGACCATCATCCTCGCGATGGACGTGTCGGGCAGCATGCGCGCGACCGACGTGGAACCCAGCCGCCTGGTCGCGGCGCAGGAGGCCGCCAAGGCCTTCGTGAAGGACCTGCCGCGCACGGTGCGCGTGGGCGTGGTGTCGTTTGCCGGCACCGCCGCCATCGTGCAGCCGCCCACCCACAACCGCGAGGATGTGGCCGCCTCGGTCGACCGCTTCCAGCTGCAGCGCGCCACGGCCATCGGCAGCGGCATCGTGCTGTCGCTGGCCGCGCTGCTGCCCGACGCCGGCATCGACCTGTCGGAGATCACCGGCGCACGCAACATGCCGCTGGACCCGAACGCCAAGAAGAAGCCCGAGTTCACGCCGGTGCCGCCGGGCTCGTATGCCTCGGGCGCCATCATCCTGCTCACCGACGGCCAGCGCACCACCGGCCCCGACCCGCTGGACGCCGCCAAGATGGCCGCCGACCGCGGGGTGAAGGTGTTCACCGTCGGCATCGGCACCAAGGAAGGCGAGACCATCGGCTTCGAAGGCTGGAGCATGCGCGTGCGGCTGGATGAAGACACGCTCAAGAACATCGCCAGCGCCACGCGCGCCGAGTACTTCTACGCCGGCACCGCGCAGGACCTGAAGAAGGTGTACCAAGGCCTGTCCAGCCGCCTGGTGGTCGAGCAGAAGGAAACCGAGATCAGCAGCCTGTTCGCCGCCGCCGCCGCGGTGCTGACCGTGCTGGCTGCCGGCTTGTCGGTGGCTTGGTTCGGGCGGGTGATGTAGGCGCTTCCTGGACGACACCGTTCGCCTGAGGCATCGAAGGGCTCGAGCCCCAGACCCGTTCGCCCTGAGCTTGTCGAAGGGCCGCGCGACAACAACCGCTCGCCCTGAGGTACCGAACGGCTTGTAGCCCAGGACCCGTTCGCCCTGAGGTATCGAAGGGCGCGTAGAGACAAAGAACCGTTCGCCCCGAGCTTGTCGAAGGGCGCCGCGACAAGAACCGTTCGCCCCGAGGTATCGAAGGGCGGCGAACACAGAACCGCTCGCCCTGAGCTTGTCGAAGGGCACGCCCACAAAGAACCGCTCGCCCTGAGGTATCGAAGGGCGCGCAGACAAAGAACCGTTCGCCCTGAGCTTGTCGAAGGGTCGCGCGCGCCCCGAACCCGTCGAAGCGCCGGGCCTTGTAGTACGGCCAGCGGCGACCGTGGCGGCTTCGACAAGCTCAGCCGGTCCTTCGACAGGCTCAGGACGAACGGGAGAGCGAGTGAGCGCGGCCGGCTCAGTCGACCAGATGCCCCACCCGAATCCGCAACACCCGGTCGCACCGCGCCGCCAGCCCCTCGTCGTGCGTCACCATGACGAACGCGGTGCGCTGCCGCTGCGCGAGATCGAGCATCAGCGCGAACACGCCGTCCGCCGTCTCGCGGTCCAGGTTGCCGGTCGGCTCGTCGGCCAGCACGCAGGCCGGGCCGCCGACCAGCGCACGGGCAATCGCCACACGCTGGCGCTCCCCACCCGACAGCTGCGACGGCCTGTGCCGCACCCGCTGCGCCAGGCCCACCTGCGCAAGCACGGCGGCCGCGTGCTCGCGGGCCTCGGCCACCGTCTGGCGGCGGATGCGCAGCGGCATGGCCACGTTGTCGAGCGCGCTGAACTCCGGCAGCAGGTGGTGGAACTGGTAGACGAAGCCGAGGTGCCGGTTGCGCCACTCGCCCTGCGCGGCCGCATTCATGTGCGAGAAGTCGCGCCCGCGCAGCAGCACGCTGCCGCGCGTGGGCGCTTCCAGCCCGCCGAGCAGGTGCAGCAAGGTGCTCTTGCCCGAGCCCGAGGCGCCGACGATCGCCAGCGTCTCGCCGGCATGCACGTCCAGGTCGATGCCTTGCAGCACCCGCACGTCCAGCCCGCCCTCGCGGAAATGCTTGTGCAGGCCGCGCGCCTGCAGCACGACCTCACTCATAGCGCAGCGCCTCGGCGGGTTGCACGCGGCTCGCGCGCCAGCTGGGGTAGAGCGTCGCGACGAAGGCCAGCGCCAGCGACACCAGCGCGATCGGCACCACGTCGCCGCTTTGCGGGTCGCTGGGCATCTGGGTGATGAGGTAGATGCTGCCCGGCAGGAAGCTCATGCCGAGCGCCTGCTCGATGGCCGGCACGATGACATCGATGTTCAGCGCCACCAGCAGCCCCAGCAGCACGCCGCCCAGCGTGCCGATGATTCCCGACAGCGCGCCCTGCACCATGAACACGCCCATGATGGAGCGCGGGCTTGCGCCCAGCGTGCGCAGGACGGCGATGTCGGCCTGCTTGTCGGTCACCGTCATCACAAGCGTGGACACGAGGTTGAACGCGGCCACGGCGACGATGAGCGTGAGGATGATGCCCATCAGCCGCTTTTCCACCTGCACCGCGGCGAACCAGGTGCGGTTGGTACGGGTCCAGTCGCGCACCACCACGGCGGGCCCCAGCTGCCCGGCGAGTTCGGCGGCGACCTGCCGCGCGTCCTGAAGATCCTGGAGCCGCAGCTGCACGCCGGTCGGGCCCTCGACGCGGAAGAGGCGCGCCGCGTCCTCGACATGCATGAGCGCGAGCCCGTTGTCGTATTCGTAGTGCCCGGCGTCGAAAGTACCCACGAGCGTGAGCTGCTTGATGCGCGGCACCACGCCCGCCGGTGTCACCATGCCGCCGGCGACCGCCAGGCTGATGCGGTCGCCCGCCACCACGCCCAGGCTGCGCGCGAGCTCGTCGCCGAGAACGATGCCCCACTCGCCCGGTACCAGCTCGACCAGCACGCTGTCGTGAATCTGCGCCGCCAGATCCGTGACCGTGGCCTCGTCGTCCGGCGAGATGCCGCGCACGATCACGCCGCGCATGTCGTCGCCGCGGGCGATCAGCGCCTGCGCGGCGATGAAGGGCGCCGCGCCGATGACCTCGGGATGCTGGCGCGCTGCTGCCGCCGTGGCGCGCCAGTCGGGCAGCGCCGCGCCGCGCGCGTCCATCACCTCGACATGCGAGACAACCGACAGCATGCGGTCGCGCACTTCCTTCTGGAAGCCGTTCATCACCGACAGCACGATGATGAGCGCCGCCACGCCGAGCCCGATGCCGAGCATCGACACGCCCGAGATGAAGGAGATGAAGCCGTTGCGCCGCCCCGTGCGGCCGGCCCGCGTGTAGCGCCAGCCGATCTGCAGTTCGTAGGGCCAGTTCATGGGCTGCGCATGCTACAGGAGGGCCCCGCGCTCACAGCGGCAGCCACCACGGCACGAGCAGCGCCGCGACCGCGCCGGTCATCAGGTTCAGCGGCACGCCGATGCGCACGAAATCCATGAAGCGGTAGCCGCCCGGCCCGATCACCAGCATGTTCACCGGCGTGGACACCGGCGTCATGAATGCCGCCGATGCGGCCAGCGCCACCGTCATCGCAAACGGATAGGGCGAGGCGCCGAGCGCGGCCGCGAGCGACAGGGCCACCGGCGCCATCAGCACGGCGGTCGCGGTGTTGGAGATGAACAGCCCGGCCGCCGAGGTGAAGACGAACAGCGCCGCCAGCAGCAGCCGCGGGTTGGCATCGCCGGCCAGCGCCACCAGCGCCTGCGCCGCCATGTCGATGCCGCCGGTGCGCTGCAGCGCGAGCGAAAACGGCAGCATGCCGACGATGAGAATGAGGCTGGGCCAGTGGATGGCGCGGTAGGCGCTGGGCAGGTCCACGCAGCGAAACAGGCCGAGCAGCAGGCAGCCGATGAGCGCCGCCTGCACATTGGGCACGATGCCGCCGGCCATCAGCGCGACCACCAGCGCCAGCACCGCCAGTGCATGCGGCGCACGATCGGCCGCCGGCGGGCTTTCGTCGATTTCCACCGGCGTCTGCACCACGATGAGTTCGCGCCGCTCGCCCTCCAGCGCACGGATGGCGGGCCAGGGCCCGACGACCAGCAAGGTGTCGCCGATCTGCAGCGGCTCGGCGAGCGGCCCCTCGGGATGGGGCACGGCGCCGCGCCGCAGGCCGATCACGCTCAGCCCGGTGCCGGAGCGCAGCCGCGCGTGCACCACGGTGCGCCCGACCAGGCGCGAATGCGCCGGCACCATCACCTCGGCCATGCCGATGTCCTGCGACAGGTCGGCGAAGGTGCCGCCCGGCATGGGCCGCGGCGCGAGGCCCAGGCGCTCGGTGAGCCGCGCCATGTCGGCGCCGGGGTCCAGGTCGATGATCAGCCGGTCGCCGGGTGCGAGCACGCTGGCGGCGGTGGGCTGCACCAGCCGGCGCGAGAAGCGCCCGGCCTGTTCGATGGCCAGCACGTTGATGCCGGCGGAGGCGCGCAGGTCGAGGTCCTCCAGACTGCGCCCGACCAGCGGCGAGTCCGCGTCCACGCGCAGGCGGTGGGCGCGGCCCTGCAGCCCGTACTCCGCGATCCAGGTGCTCAGGCGCGGGCGCGCGGGCGCGGTCTCGGCCGCGCTGCCGGCAAAGCGGCGGCGCACCACCAGCATGTAAAGCACCGCCACCGCCAGCACCGGCAGGCCGAAGGGCGTGAAGCTGAAGAAGCCGAAACCCTCGAGCCCGTGGCGCAGCAGCTCGCCCTGCAGCACCAGGTTGGGCGGCGTGCCGACCAGGGTCATCATGCCGCTGATGAGTGCGGCCACGGCCAGCGGCATCATCAGCCGCTCGCGCGCGAAGCCGGTGTTCGCCGCGATGCGCATCACCACCGGGATGAACAGCGCGACCACGCCGGTGGAACTCATCACCGAGCCGACACCGGCGACGATGACCATCAGCAGCACGATGAGCCGCGCCTCGCTGGCACCGCCGCGCGCCACCAGCCAGTCGCCCAGGCGCTGGGCCACGCCGGTGCGCACCAGCCCCTCGCCGATGACGAAGAGCAGCGCGATCAGCACCACCGTCGGGTCGGCAAAGCCCGCCAGCGCCTCGCCCATGCTGACCACGCCGGTGAACGGCAGCGCGAGCAGCATCAGCAGCGCGACCGCGTCGCTGCGCGGGCGGTCGATCACGAACATCGCCACCGCGCCGGCGAGCAGCGCCAGCACCATCAGCAGTTGCGCGTTCATGGCCCGGTCAGGCGCCGGTCGGTGGCCGGGCGGACGCGAGCCTCAGCCCGGCTGGCCCAGCGACACCCCGAGCGCGCGCGTGGCAGCGACCAGCGCATGGTCCGCCGGCACGGTGCGGGTGAGGCCGGCCACGGAGGCGAGCGGCACGCTGTCGCAGCCCTCGCCGCGCAGCACCACCATGCGGTCGAACTCCCCGCGCAGCACCAGTTGCGCGGCGTGATGGCCGAAGCGCGTGGCGAGCACGCGGTCGAAGGCGGTGGGCGGGCCACCGCGCTGCACATGGCCGAGCAGCGTGGTGCGCACCTCGCTGTCGATCAGCGGCTGCAGCTGCTCGCGCAGCACGTTGCCGATGCCGCCAAGGCGGATCGGATCGGGGCTGTCGGGCACGGTGGCCGCGACCGTCATCTGCCCGCCGATGGGCCGTGCGCCTTCGGCCACGCACACGATGGTGTAGCCCGGGTCGGCCTCGCGGGCGCGGCAGTGCGCCGCCACCGCGTCGAGGTCGTAGGGCAGCTCGGGCAGCAGGATCACGTCCGCCCCGCCGGCCAGGCCGCCCTCCAGCGCGATCCAGCCGGAATAGCGGCCCATGGTCTCGACGATCATCACCCGCCGGTGGCTGGAGGCGGTGGTTTCCAGCCGCTCGACCGCCTCGGCCACCACCGATACCGCGCTGTCGAAGCCGAAGGTGCGGTCGGTGTGCATCAGGTCGTTGTCGATGGTCTTGGGCACGCCGACGAACTTCACGCCCCGCTGCGACAGCGCATGCGCGCCGGCCATGGTGCCGTCGCCGCCGATGGCGACCACCGCGTCGATGCGGTGGCGCGCGAGCGTGGCGAGCACCCGGTCGCTCACGTCGGCGCCGCCCGCGCGGTAGTAGCTGAACGGATTGGCCTTGTTGTGCGTGCCGAGGATGGTGCCGCCCCGCGCGACGATGCCGCGCACGGCCTGGCGGTCCAGCGGGCGGATGCGGTCCTCGATCAGGCCGAGAAAGCCTTGTTCGATGCCGCTGACCCGCACGCCGCCGTCGTTGATGAGCGCACGGGTGACGGCGCGGATCACCGCGTTCAGGCCGGGGCAGTCGCCGCCGCCGGTGAGAAGGGCTACATGCACGTCGTATCTCCCGGATGATGATTCGACCTTACGCCCGGCCGCTGCGTGGCCACCGATGCGCATCCAGGTTGGACCGTCACACCCGCCAGAAAGACCCGTTCGCACCGCGGCATCGAAGTGCCAGTGCGCGCAACGGGCTTCGGTGCCTCAGCCCGAACGGCTTTCATGGTTCGACCGCAAACCGGCACCGGTCGCTGCTCAGTGCGCCTTGTCCCAGTTCGACCCCACGCCCACCTCGGCCAGCAGCGGCACCGCCAGCTCGGCCACCGAGGCCATGGCCGCGGGGATGGCGCCGCGCGCCCAGTCGAGCTCGTCCTCGGGCACCTCGAACACCAGTTCGTCATGCACCTGCATGACCATGCGCGTGCGGCGCTGCCCGTCGTCCAGCAGCCGCTGCACCGAGATCATGGCGAGCTTGATCAGGTCGGCCGCCGTGCCCTGCATGGGCGCGTTGATGGCCTGGCGCTCGGCCGCGGTGCGGCGCGGGCCGTTGCCGCCGTTGATCTCGGGCAGGTAGATGCGCCGCCCGAACAGCGTCTGGACGTAGCCGCGCGCCTTGGCCGAGGCGCGGGTCTCGTCCATGTAGCGCTTCACGCCGGGGTAGCGCGCGAAGTAGCGCTCGATGTAGGCCGCCGCCGCGTTGCGCTCGATGCCCAGGCTCGACGCCAGCCCGAACGCGCCCATGCCGTAGATGAGGCCGAAGTTGATGGTCTTGGCGTAGCGCCGCTGCTCGCTCGTCACCGCCTCGGGCGCGATGGCGAAGACCTCGGCCGCGGTGGCGCGGTGCACGTCCATGCCGTCGACGAAGGCCTTGAGCAGGTTCTCGTCGCCGCTGATGTCGGCCATGATGCGCAGCTCGATCTGCGAGTAGTCGGCCGAGAGGATCACGTGCCCCGGCGGCGCGATGAAGGCCTCGCGCACGCGCCGGCCCTCGGGCGTGCGGATGGGGATGTTCTGCAGGTTGGGGTCGTTGCTCGCCAGCCGCCCGGTCACCGCCACCGCCTGCGCATAGTTGGTGTGCACCCGGCCGGTGTGCGGGTTCACCATGGCCGGCAGCTTGTCGGTGTAGGTGCCCTTGAGCTTGGCAAGGCTGCGGTGCTCGAGGATGGCCGCGGGCAGCGGGTAGTCCTCGGCAAGTTTGGCCAGCACCTCCTCGTCGGTGGAGGGCGTGCCGCTCGCGGTCTTCTTGACCACCGGCATCGCGAGCTTGTTGAACAGCACGTCGCCGATCTGCTTGGGCGAGCCGAGGTTGAAGGGCTGGCCGGCGAGTTCGTAGGCCTTCTGCTCCAGCGCCAGCATGCGCTCGGCGAGCTGGCGGCTCTGCACCGCGAGGCAGTCGCTGTCGATCAGCACGCCGCATCGCTCGATGCGCTGCAGGATGTGCGTGACCGGCATCTCGATCTCCTCGTACACCCGGCGCAGGCCAGGGTCCGCCTCCACCATCGGCCACAGCGTGCGGTGCACGTGCAGCGTCATCTCGCTGTCCTCGCCCGAGTACTCGGTGGCGCGCGCGATGTCGACCTGGGCGAACGGGATCTGGTTCACGCCCTTGCCGCACACGTCCTCGTACGACAGGCCGCTGCGCCCGAGGTGGCGCCGGCCGAGGCTCTCCAGCCCGTGCGGCTTGTGGGCTTCCAGCACGTAGCTCTGCAGCAGCGTGTCGTGGCGGTAGCCGCGCACGGCGATGCCGGCGTTGGCCAGCACCTGGATGTCGTACTTGATGTGCTGGCCGAGCTTGGGCGCCTGCTCGTCCTCGAGCCAGGGCTTCAGCCGCGCCAGCACCTCGTCCACCGGCAGTTGCTCCGGCACGCCGGCGTAGTCGTGGCGCAGCGGCACGTAGGCGGCCACGCCCGGCTCCACGCTGAAGGAGATGCCCACGACCTGCGCGCGCATCGCGTCGAGCGAATCGGTCTCGGTGTCGAGCGCGACGAGCGGCGCGGCGCGCAGCGTCGCGATCCAGGCGTCGAGCGTGGGCAGGTCGAGGATGGGGTCGTAGCGGCGCTCGGCCAGCGGCGCCGCGGCGGCCTCCGACTCGACGAACAGGTCGCCGATGGGCGCAGCCGCCGCGCCGCCGTTCCCCGCCTCGAGCTCCTTCTTCATCGTCTTGAAGCCGTAGCGGTCGTAGAACGCGAGCAGGCCCTCGCGGTCGATCTCGCGCAGCGCCAGCGACTCGAACGCCGGCCAGTCGGCCACGTGGCCCGACAGGTCGCAGTCGCACACCACGGTGACGAGGCGGCGGCCCTGCGGCAGCCAGTCGAGGGCGCGGCGCAGGTTCTCGCCGGCCACGCCCTTCATGGTGGGCGCGGCCGCCATCACGCCTTCGAGCGAGCCGTGCTCGGCGATCCACTTGGCCGCGGTCTTGGGGCCGACCTTGTCGACGCCCGGCACGTTGTCCACCGCGTCGCCGATCAGGGCGAGGTAGTCGACGATGCGCTCCGGCGGCACGCCGAACTTGGCGGTGACGCCGGCCACGTCCAGCGACTCCATGCTCATGGTGTTGATGAGCGTGACCTGCGGCGTGACGAGCTGCGCCAGGTCCTTGTCGCCGGTGGAGATGACGACCCGGTGCCCGCGCTTCGCCGCCGCGCAGGCGAGCGTGCCGATGGCGTCGTCGGCCTCGATGCCGGGCACTTCCAGCACCGGCCAGCCGAGCAGCTTCACCACCTCGTGGATGGGCTCGATCTGCCGGGCCAGGTCTTCCGGCATCGGCGGGCGGTGGCCCTTGTACTCGGCGTACCAGTCGTCGCGGAACGTCCTGCCCTTGGCGTCGAACACGCAGGCCGCGTGCTCGCTCGGGAACTGCTCGCGCAGGCGCTTCATCATCGCCACCATGCCGTGCACGGCGCCGGTCGGGAAGCCGTCGGGCGCGCGCAGGTCGGGCAGCGCGTGGTAGGCGCGGTAGAGGTAGCTGGAGCCGTCGACCAGCAGCAGCGTGCCGGGCGCGGCGGGGGTGGTTTCGCTCATCGGCGGATTGTGGCGGAAGCGCCCGCCGCCTCGCCGCTGCCTGCCGGCCGGCTGCTAGAGTCCGCAGCTTGCCTTCCTGCCTGCGATGACCGACGTACCCGAACCGCAAGCACCGTCTTCCCAGTCGCTGTCCGCGCTGGAGCCGCTCAAGACCCCCGCCTTCCGCCTGCTCTGGACGGCAGGCCTCCTCTCGAACACCTGCCTCTGGCTGAACGACGTGGCGGCCGCCTGGCTGATGACCACGCTCACCACCTCGCCGGTGATCGTGGCCCTCGTCTCCAGCGCCGCCACGCTGCCGATGTTCCTGCTCGGGCTGCCGAGCGGCGCCATCGCCGACATCCTCGACCGCAAGCGCTACCTGCTGGCCACGCAGGTGTGGGTGGGCTCGGTCGCCATCCTCACCGCGCTGGCGGTGGGCAGCGGCGTCATCACCGCGCCGCTGCTGCTGGTGCTCACCTTCGCCAACGGCGCGGGCCTGGCGATGCGCATGCCGGTGATGGCCGCCATCGTGCCCACGCTGGTCGAGCGGCCGCAGCTGCCGGCGGCGCTGGCGCTCAACGGCGTGGCGATGAACGCCTCGCGCATCATCGGGCCCACGCTCGCCGGCGTGATCATCGCCGCCGCCGGCAGCACCTACGTCTACATCCTCAACGCGGTGCTCGCCACCATCGTGGGCGTGCTGGTGCTGCGCTGGAAGCACGAGCCCCAGGCCACCAGCGCCCTGCCCGGCGAGCGCTTCCTCGGCGCCATCCGGGTGGGCGTGCAGTACGTGCGCCAGTCGCAGCGCATGCGCGTGGTGCTGCTGCGGGTGATGCTGTTCTTCGTGCAGTCGAGCGCGCTGATGGCGCTGCTGCCGCTGCTGGCGCGCCGCATGCACGGCGAGAGCGCCGGCGCCTTCTCCGCGCTGCTGGCCGCCATGGGCGCGGGCGCCATCACTGCGGCCATGCTGATGCCGCGGCTGCGCCAGCGCTACTCGCCCGACCAGATGATGCGCCGCGGCACGCTGATCCACGCCGCAGCCTCGATCACCGTGGCGTTCTCGCCCAACATCTGGCTTGCCCTGCCCGCCATGTTCTTCGCGGGCACGGCCTGGCTCGGCGTGGCCAATTCGCTGTCGATCTCGGCGCAGATGGCGCTGCCCGACTGGGTGCGCGCACGCGGCATGTCGATCTACCAGATGTCGCTCATGGGCAGCAGCGCGCTCGGCGCGGCGCTGTGGGGCCAGGTGGCGGGCTTCACCAGCGTGCCGGCAAGCGTGGTCATCGGCTCCTGCACCGGCGTGCTGGCCATGCTGCTGCTGCGGCATGTGACGCTGTCGGACGCCTCGGTGGACGACCTCACCCCGCACCGCGCGTGGGTGCCGCCCGTATCGGCCGTGCCGCTCGCGCCCACCGACGGCCCGGTGCTCGTGACCATCGAGTACTTCGTCGAGCCGGATTCCATCGCCGACTTCAAGGCCGTGATGGAAGACAGCCGCCGCACCCGGCTGCAGCACGGGGCGCTGGCCTGGGAGCTGTTCCGCGATTCGGCCGACCCGAAACGCTGGATCGAGTACTTCATCGACGAAAGCTGGGTCGAGCACCTGCGCCGCTTCGACCGGGTGACGGCGAGCGACGTGGCGCTGCGCGAACGCCGGCTCGCCTTCCACGTCGGCGAGCGCCCGCCGGTGGTGTCGCGCTTCGTCGCGCAGCCGCTGCGCGAGCACACCTGAGTGCCCCTGCGCGGCCGGCACGCCGGCAGGCCGGCTCATAGAATCGACCGCATGAAATCCGCCCTTGCGCTCATGCTTGCCTGCGGCTGCGCCGCCTCCTGGGCACAACCGGTCGCGGCCCCCGTGGCCCCCGCCGCCGAGGCGGCACCGCGCGGCGGCGAACCGCAGGTCACGCGCACCGTGATCGAGGACGAAGGCACGCGCATCGAGGAACTGCGCGTGCGCGGGCAGGTGCGCAGCATCACCGTCACGCCCAAGGGCGGCACGGTGAACAGCTACCAGATCCTCACCGCCGACGGCGCGCGCGAAACCTCCGACAACGTGAGCGGCACGCGCGGCGCCACCGGCAAGCGCGTGTGGAGCGTCCTGTCGTTCTGACAAGCATGGCTGTCTTCACCGAAGTGCCCTTCGACGACGCAGCGGCACTCATCCGAACCCTGCACATCGGCGAGCTGACCGCGCTGGAAGGCGCGGCCGGCGGCATCGAGAACACCAATTACTTCGCCGACACCACTGACGGCCGCTACGTGCTCACGCTGTTCGAGCGGCTCACGGCCGAGCAGCTGCCCTTCTACCTTCACCTGATGAAGCACCTGGCGCTGCGCGGCATTCCTGTGCCCGATCCGCAGGCCGATGCCTCGGGGGAGATCCTGCATACGCTAAAGGGCAAGCCCGCCGCGGTGGTGAACCGCCTGCGCGGCCGGCACCACCTGGCACCCGACGTGGCCCATTGCGCGAGCGTGGGCGACATGCTGGCCCGCATGCACCTTGCCGGGCGCGACTACGGCCTGCACCAGCCCAACCTGCGCGGCCTCGCGTGGTGGACCGAGACGGTGCCGGTGGTCGCGCCCTACCTCACGCCCGAGCAGCGCAGCCTGATCGAGTCGGAACTCGCCTGGCAGCAGCATGCCGCCGCCTCGGCCATGCATGCCGAGCTGCCGCGCGGGCCCATCCACGGCGACCTGTTCCGCGACAACGTGATGTTCGAGGGGGACGAACTCACCGGCTTCTTCGATTTCTACTTCGCCGGTGTCGACAGCTTTCTGTTCGACATCGCGGTGTGCCTCAACGACTGGTGCATCGACCTCGACTCCGGCCGCCTGGTGGAGCCGCGCGCGAACGCCTTCTGCGCCGCCTACCACGCGGTGCGCCCCCTCACCGGCGCCGAGCTGCGCAGCCTGCCGGCCCTGCTGCGCGCGGCGGCGCTGCGCTTCTGGATCTCGCGCCTGTGGGACCTGCACCTGCCGCGTGATGCCGCGGTGCTGCAGGCGCACGACCCGACGCATTTCGAGCGCGTGCTGCGCTGCCGGGTCGACACGCCCTGGCATTTCACGCCATGAAGCTGAACGTCGTTCCCGCGCTGCAAGGCGCGCTGTGGGTGCGCAACGGATTTCGCGTGTTCTTCAGGCGGCCGCTGGCGTTCAGCATGCTGTTCTTCATCTATTTCTTCGCCGCCCAGCTGCTGGTGCTGCTGTCTTCGCTGGGCGCGCTGCTGGTGAGCGCGACGCTGCCGCTCGCCTCGCTCGCCTTCATGCTAGCCACGCGCCGCACGCAGGACGACATCCCGGTGACGCCGGCGGTGTTCGTCGAGCCGCTGCGCGAACCCGGCGAGCGCCGGCGTGGGCAGCTGTGGCTGGGGCTGTCCTACGCGGCCGCGCTGGCACTGATTCTTCTGCTGTCCGACACGATCGGGCGCAGCGCCTTCGACGCGCTGGCCGAGGCGCTCAACGCGCCGGAGGTGACGCCCGAGTCCCTGCGGCCCGCACTCAGCGACCCGTCGCTGCGCTGGGCTGTGTTCGCCTTCATGGCGCTGGTGGGGCTGCTGTCCATTCCGTTCTGGCACGCGCCGGCGCTGGTGCACTGGGGCCGCCAGCCCTGGGCCCGGTCGCTGTTCTTCAGCACCGTGGCCTGGTGGCGCAACCGCGGCGCACTGGCCGTCTATGCGCTGACCTGGCTCGTCGTCGTCCTCGGCTTCAACCTGGCGGCCGGTCTGCTGTTCTCGGTCTTCGGCCTGCAGACCCTGGCCGTCGCGCTTGCGACGCCGGCCGGCCTGATGTTCGCGATGGTGTTCTACGCCTCGCTGTACTTCACCTACGCGGACTGCTTCATCGACAGCGCCGACGGCACGCCGGGGCGCATGGAGCTGTCCTGATGTCTGTCGCCCCTTCTCGTGTGGCCCTGGTCACCGGCGCCGGCAGCGGCATCGGCCGTGCCGCGGCGCTTGCGCTGCTCGAAGCCGGCTGGCAGGTGGTGCTGGCCGGGCGCCGCGCCGAGGCGCTGCAGCAGACGCTGGCCGCGGCCGGCGAGGCCGCAGCGCGCGCGCTCGCGGTGCCGACGAACGTGGCCGACGAGGCCTCGGTGAAGGCGCTGTTCGACGCCACCGAACGCCGCTTCGGCCGGCTCGACCTGCTGTTCAACAACGCCGGCACCGGCGCGCCGCCCGTGCCGCTGGAAGAGCTGACGCTGGCGCAATGGCAGGCGGTGGTCGACATCAACCTCACCGGCGCGTTTCTGTGCACGCAGCAGGCCTTCCGCCTGATGAAGGCGCAGACGCCGCGCGGTGGCCGCATCATCAACAACGGCTCGATCTCGGCGCATGCGCCGCGGCCCTTCAGCGCGCCCTACACCGCCACCAAGCATGCGATGACGGGCCTGACCAAGGCCACGTCGCTGGACGGCCGGGCGCACGACATCGCGTGTGGCCAGATCGACATCGGCAATGCCGCCACCGAGATGACCGAGCGCATGGCCGCCGGCATCCTGCAGGCCAACGGCGAGATGGCGGTGGAGCCGCGCATGGATGTGCGGCATGTCGCCGACGCCATCGTGCAAATGGCCGGCCTGCCGCTGTCGGCGAACGTGCAGTTCATGACCATCATGGCGACGAACATGCCTTACGTGGGGCGCGGGTGAGCGCGACGCCGAACACAAGGCCTCACACCATCCGTTCGCACTGAGCTTGTCGAAGTGCCTTTCTGAGGACGCGGGGCTTCGACAGGCTCAGCCCGAACGGACTTTTCGTAAGAAGGGCGCGTGAGGCGTGGAGGAGGCGGCCCCTTACGCGCTTAGGCGCGAACACAAGAACCCAATGCCCGTTCGCACTGAGCTTGTCGAAGTGCCTCTTTGCGGACACTGGGCTTCGACAGGCTCAGCCCGAACGGGTCTTTTCCTAAGTTGGGCGTGCGAGGCGTGCAGCAGGCGGCCCCTTACGCGCCCACCACCTTCCCATCAGTGCGCCGCACCACCAAGGTCGACGACCGCCCCGGCTGCCCGGCAACAGGCCAGTCGTTGCCCGGGTGCTGCACGTTGACGAAGAAGGTCTTGAGGTCCGGCGTGTACGCCAGCCCCGTGATCTCGCACCCGTCGGGGCCGACCAGGAAGCGGCTCGAGCGCCTGGTCGTCTGGTCGACGAAGTACATCGCGTTGTTGCCGAAGATGTTGGTCGTGCTCGAGCCGGTGCCGGCGTCGGTCTGCACCCACAGGCGGCCTTGCGGGTCGACGCGGATGCCGTCGGGGCTGCTGAACTCGTCGCCGACGATGTTGCCCTTGAGGTTGTCGGCGCCCAGCTTGCGCGAGCCGGCGAGCAGGAAGATGTCCCAGGTGAACTCGGTGGCCGTCACGTCGTTGTCCTTCTCGGTCCACTCGATGATGTGGCCGTGCGGATTGTTGGCGCGCGGGTTGGCCTCGTTGGACACGCTGCGGCTGCCGTTGTTGGTCAGCGTGCAGTAGACCTTGCCGTCGGGGTCGACGGTGATCCACTCCGGACGGTCCATCTGCGTGGCACCCGCCACGCGTGCGGCGGCCTGGCATTCGATGACCACGTCGGCCTGCGTCAGGAAGTCCACCGTCTTCGGCGTGTCGGTCGTGCGGTCACTGCGGCCGGGGTCGGTGGCGCCGGCCTGCAGGCCGTTCTTGCCCACGCTCAGCTCCAGCCAGCGGCCCTTGCCGTCCGCGTTGAACTGCGCCGCGTACAGCGTGCCTTCGTCCAGCAGGTTCAGGTTGGCACCGCGGTTGTTCGGGTTGAAGCTGCCGTGCGGCACGAACTTGTAGATGGCGCCGGGTGTCGTGTCGTCGCCCATGTAGAAGGCGACGCGGTTGTTGGCATTGAGCAGCCAGGCGGTGTTCTCGTGCGAGAAGCGGCCCATGGCCGTGCGCTTGGCAGGCCTGGCCAGCGGCGTCAGTTCGCCCAGCGGGTCGATCTCCACCACCCAGCCGTAGCCGCGCGGGTCCTTGCTGGTGTCGAAGTAGTTGCTGATGGTCTCTTCGCAAGTCAGGTAGGTGCCCCAGGGCGTGTCGCCGCTTGCGCAGTTGTTCAGCGTGCCGATGACGATGCCGCCCACCTCGCCGACCTGGCCCTTGGCGGGGCCGCTGACCGTGTACTCGGTGTTGCCGGTGTAGCGCTTGTTGTACTTGGAGCCGACGACCACGCGCCAGGTGTTCGCCGCCTCGTCCAGCGCCACTTCCACCACCGCGACGCCCACGTTCGACAGCCGCGCAGTGACCTTGTCGGCCTCGCTGCGGCCATCCAGGTCCAGCACCGCCTGGTCCAGGTTCTCGTGGTTGATGGCGAGCAGGCCGCGCTTGTTCGGATCCTGGCCCGGGATCGCATAGAAATGCATGCCGTCGTGCTGGCCGCCGCCGATCTTCTCCAGATCGGCCAGCGACAGCGCCGCCCCCGCATAGGCCGTGCTGTCGATGAGCGCATCGCCGGCCCTGTACAGCACTTCGGCGACATAACCTTCGGGCACATGCACCGTCGGGCCGACGGCGGCGTCGATCTTCGCGAAGTCGATGTCGTAGCTTTCGGCCGGCACGGCCGGGTCGTCACCGCCGCCGCCACAGGCCGACAGTGCGCCGCCACCCAGCACCGCGGCCAGCGTGGCGCCGAAGCTGCCACGCAACAGCGCACGGCGCTTCACGGGCGCGTGGCGCAGCACGTCCTCGAGCATCTGGCCCGGCACGTGCGTGATCTCGATCTCACCGCGCGCGGCTGCGTCGTCGGCGCGGAGTTTGTCGGTGATGTACGACATCTCTTTCCTTGAAGTGAATGGAGTGGCAACGCCACGCACCCTAGGAAAGCGGCATGTCAAGCCCGTGTCGGATCAGCGACGCGACGATGACAGGGCGGCCACGCACGGCGTGGCCTGGGACCGTTCAACGACGGCCGCGTGACCAGGCGGTGACGCCGGCGAGACCGATGAGCATCAGCGCCCAGACCGAGGGCTCGGGAATCGCCGGCGTCATCACGATGTCGCCGCTGCGCAGCGCCCAGGCGAGGTTGTTGTCGGTGGCGGGTTCGTCGCTGTGGTAGGCCGAGATGGCGTCACCCGCCCACACCCAGGCCGTGCCGGCGCTGGTGCCGGCATCGGCGAGCCACACCCAGTCGTCCGCCAGTTCGGCAAACGGGCCGGTGTTGGTGAAGCCCCAGGTGCCGGGCCCGGTGGGCGTGAGCGGGTTGCCCGGGCCGTAGTTGCCGAGCGTGACGAAATACAGATGCGAGATCTCCGACTCGGTGATCGAGCCCGACATGAAGGCAGGCAGCCGCCAGCCGGTGACGCCGGCCACGTCCAGGCTCGCCGCCCAGGCGAGCGCGCTGGCCCAGCTCAGGCGCCCGTCCGTGGCGTTGAGGCCGTCGTCGAAGGGGCTGCCGGCAGCGGCATTCGGATCGGCCAGCCAGGTCACGTCCAGCGCGGTGTCGTACCAGGCGTCGGTGCTGCCGTTGCCGTCGATGTCCCGGGCCTGCAGCGTGGTCTCCCAGGTGCCGCGCCCGGCGATGGGAATGGCGGCGGCGTCCATCATGGGCACCAGGCCGGCGACCAGAGCGCACGCGCCCAGCGTGCCACGGCGAAGAAGAAGCGGGGATGTGTGCATAGCGGGCTCCTTGTTCGAGCAGTGGCGCACGCCATGTGGTGCACCGCTGCGCGGCCATGATGAAACCCGCCCTTCCCCGCTGCGCGGGCGATGTGTTGCCCGCGGTATCCGCTCGCCTTCGGCTCAGTCCACCGGCGTCAGCTTGGCGACACCCAGCGCCAGCCACTTGCTGCCGTGGCGGCCGAAGTTGACGTGGGCGCGTGCGTCCTTGCCGCTGCCTTCCAGCGTGAGGATCACACCCTCGCCGAACTTGTTGTGGAACACGCTCTGCCCGGTGCGCAGGCCGTGGCCCGCCGCCTTGGCCTGCGCCGCGGCGAAGGACGGCGGCAGCGGCGCCGCGGCCGGCTCGCTCGCGCGCCCGGCGCCCACCATGGACTGCAGCCCGCTGCCGCGCGACCAGGCCGAGCGGTATTCGCGCTCGAAGCCCGAGCCGAAGCCCTGGTGGCGCGGCGTGATCCACTTCAGCGCCGCCTCGGGCAACTCGTCGAAGAAGCGGCTCTTGATGTGATAGCGCGTCTGGCCGTGCAACATGCGCGTCTGGCTGAAGCTCAGGTACAGCCGCTTGCGCGCACGCGTGATCGCCACATACATCAGCCGGCGTTCTTCCTCCAGCCCTTCCACGTCCGACAGGCTGTTCTCATGCGGGAACAGGCCTTCTTCGAGGCCGGTGATGAACACGGCGTCGAACTCCAGGCCCTTGGCCGCATGCACCGTCATCAGCTGGATGGCGTCCTGCCCGGCCTGGGCCTGGTTGTCGCCGGCCTCGAGCGAGGCGTGCGTGAGAAAGGCGGCGAGCGGCGACATGATCTCGCCCGTCTCGGCATCAGGCGCGGTGGCAGCCTGCTCGTCCACCGGCAGCGCCACCGCCTCCTTGCCGAAGCCCTCCTGCGTGACGAAGGCCTCGACGGCATTCACCAGTTCCTCGAGGTTCTCCAGCCTGTCCTTGCCTTCGCGGTCGGTCTTGTAGAAGTCGACGAGGCAGGATGCCTCCAGCATGTGCTCGATGATCTCCCGCAGCGTGAGCCCGCGCGTCTCCTCGCGCATGCGGTCGATCATGCCGACGAAGGCCTGCAGGTTCGCGCCGCCCTTGCCGGCCACCGCGCCCACGCTCTGGCACAGGCTGCGGCCGCTGGCGCGTGCGGCGTCCTGCAAGAGCTCGAGCGTGCGCGCGCCGATGCCGCGCGTCGGAAAGTTCACCACCCGCAGGAAGCTGGTGTCGTCGTTCGGGTTCTCGATCAGGCGCAGGTAGCTGAGCGCATGCTTGACCTCGGCCCGCTCGAAGAAGCGCAGCCCGCCATAGACCTTGTACGGCATGCCTGCGTTGAAGAGCGCACTCTCGAACACCCGGCTCTGCGCATTGCTGCGGTACAGCAGCGCGATGTCGCTGCGCGCCAGCCCGTCGCGGTGCAGCTGGCGCGCTTCCTCGATGAACCACTGCGCTTCGGCAAAGTCGGTGGGCGCCTCGAACACCCGCACCGGCTCGCCGGGGCCCGCCTCGGTGCGCAGGTTCTTGCCCAGGCGCCGCGTGTTGCGCGAGATGAGCTCGTTGGCCGCGTCGAGGATGTTGCCGAAGGAGCGGTAGTTGCGCTCGAGCTTGATGACGCGCGCCACGCGGAACTCCCGCTCGAAGTCCGCCATGTTGCCCACCTGCGCGCCGCGGAAGGCATAGATGCTCTGGTCATCGTCGCCCACCGCGAACACCGCCGTCTCGGGGCCGGCGAACATCTTCAGCCAGGCGTACTGCAGGCGGTTGGTGTCCTGGAACTCGTCGACCAGGATGTGCCGAAAGCGCCGCTGGTAATGCTCGCGCAGCGCGGCGTTGTCGCGCATCAGCTCGTAGGTGCGCAGCATCAGCTCGGCGAAATCAACCACGCCCTCGCGCTGGCATTGCTCCTCGTAGGCCTGGTAGACCTGCACCATCACCCGCGTGTTCTCGTCGCGCAGCTCCACGTCCTTCGGGCGCAAGCCTTCTTCCTTGCGACCGGCGATGAACCACGTCACCTGCTTGGGCGGGAAGCGTTCCTCGTCGAGCTTCATCGCCTTGACGACCCGCTTGACGGCCGAGAGCTGGTCCGCCGAATCGAGGATCTGAAAGCCCTGCGGCAGCGCAGCCAGCTTCCAGTGCGCACGCAGAAAGCGGTTGCACAGGCCGTGAAAGGTGCCGATCCACATGCCGCGCACCGGCAGCGGCAGCATCGCCGAAAGGCGAGCGAGCATTTCCTTCGCCGCCTTGTTGGTGAAGGTCACCGCCATCACGCCGCCCGGCGAGAGCTGACCGGTCTGGATCAGCCACGCAATGCGCGTCGTCAGCACCCGCGTCTTGCCCGAACCGGCACCCGCCAGGATGAGCGCCGATTCCGGCGGCAACGTGACCGCGGCGAGCTGCTCCGGGTTCAGGTGGGCCAGCAGGCCGGTGTCGGGTGAAGGCGCGGCGGGCGGGGGGAACGCGGGGTCCGGGGTCATCCGCGGGATTCTAGGGAGCGGGGTTTAACCGCTGCATAGCGGCGGCCCGTGACAGCAGGCGGCAGACAAAGTCGAGCGCGGTTGCGTGGCTGCAAGAGCACCGAAGTGGTCGGACTGTCCGACTCCCTCTGAACTTTTCCCCGCTGGCGTGTGGATCTCGCATCGTTCTTGCCTCTCTGTGCTCCCAATCCGTCGCTCGTTCGTCGCTTGCGCGTCACTTATGGGTCGCTTGTGGGTCGCTTATGGTTCGCTTGTCGGCCAGGTTTGGCAGCCAGCGCGTTGTCTTTGCCTCGCATAGATCTGAAGGTGAGTGGATTGCAGGATAGGCTGAGCGCCAGCAAATGGCTGCCGCCCGGCGCCAGACAGCACATTTGGCAACTAGTTGGCGGCACGTACGCCGGCGTCCTCAGGTCACCGGCGACTTCGTCTTGGCGCTTGGTACAACAACAGAAAGTCGGGGAGAGCGGGTATGGCGAGACGCAAGAAGACGAGTCCTGCGGAGGACCTCACCGACCTCGTGGCGATGCTGCCGTGGTGGGCCGGGGTCGCATTGGCGCTGTTCAGCTATCTGCTGCTTCATGGCGTCGCCTCCCAGCCGGTTGTGGCCATGACCCAGCCAGGACAAGTGGGCGCGCTGCTTACACAGACCCTTTGGAAGACGTTCGCCGGCTTCGGCCAGTACGTCGTGCCTGTCCTCTGTCTGGCCGGCGCTGGCATCTCGGTCTGGCGACGCAAGGAGCGGAGGAACCTCGTCAACGACGTGACGCAAGGCAACGCGAGCGACGCGCTCGATGGCATGAGCTGGCGCCAGTTCGAGATGCTCGTGGGCGAGGGCTTTCGGTTGCAGGGCTACCAAGTTGTCGAGACTGGCGGCGGTGGTGCCGATGGTGGGGTGGATCTGGTTCTCACGAGAAACAGCGGCGGCGAGAAGTTTCTTGTGCAGTGCAAGCAGTGGCGCGCCTTCAAGGTGGGCGTGGACGTGGTGCGCCAGTTGTACGGCGTGATGGCCGCGAGGGGGGCGACCGGCGGGTTCGTGGTGACGTCCGGCCGGTTCACCGAAGAGGCGATGAGTTTTGCAAGCGGCCGCAACGTGACACTGATCGATGGGCCGAAGCTTCACGGGCTCCTTCGACAAGCTAAAGGAGGGACCGATCGTTCACCTGCCCGGCCTGCGGCTGCCCCGGCCGTGCAGCCCGGTGTGGCAGCGATGCAAGCGACAAGCTGCCCGGCCTGTGCCAAGCCGATGGTGCGGCGAACCGCCAAGCGCGGGGCGAATGCCGGTGGTGATTTCTGGGGCTGCACAGGATACCCGGCATGTCGGGGAACGCGACCGATCGCGTGACGCCCACGATGGCGATGGCACCGTCCGATCGCCCCGTCAGGAGCGAGTGCTCGGTCAGCCGAACTCAACTTCTGCTTCAGTTTAGGTTTGTCCGACACCTGCCCGTCCCACAGGACAGGCCTGGGCATAGGCCGACCTGAGGGCAGGTGTTGGATAAACCTCTAGGGAGGAAACCGCGGCGCATGTGGCAGCGGCTGTCGAAGGCACCGCGCTATGGCGATTCGGCGCCGCAGTCGCGCCGGTGCGAGGCATCTACCTGCCTTGGCAATGGGCTCGAACGCGGGGGCGCCGATGTTCGGGCAGCGGTGACGCCGCCTCGCGTGTCGTGCATAACCGCTGCCCGAAGGCGCCGAACTTGCCCCGGCCTGCGACAGCATGAGTCCGCCCCCACCGGCTCACGATCACCAAGGGCCGGCGCTTGCTGGTACGAGGTCGACGTGCCAACGCTCATGACGGCGGCGCTCGGATCGCAGGGCGCTCGCGCGGGAGGATCTCGACGACGAGCAGCGGTCGCCCGCAGTCCCTGCAGATGAAGGCCGGCGCACGCATCGCGGGCTCGCCGGTGGCCGTTTGGACGTCAGCCTCGACGTTGACCTGTAGCGCGGCACGCGCCATCGCCAGACAGTCGCGCCGATTGCCGTTTGCCAGCAGTCCGTAATGCCGAATGCGATGGAAGCCGCCCGGCAGCACATGCAGCAGGAAGCGGCGCATGAACTCCTGCGGCTGCAGCGTCATCGTCTTGTGGCGCGTGCGGCCCTTGGCGCGGTAGTCCTTCCAGCGGAAGGTCACCCCGCGTTCGTCCATTGCAACGAGCCGGCTGTTGGAGATGGCCACCCGGTGGGTGTAGCGCGACAGGTAGGCCAGCACGGCGTGTGGTCCAGCAAAAGGGCGCTTCGCATAGACCACCCACTCACACCGGCGCATCGGCGCCAGCCAGTCGGCGAAGACCTTGGCGTGTTGCAGCGCCACGTGCTCGCCGAAGAACTGCAACTGCCCTGTGCGATGCAAGGTCTGAAGCCCTTCGAGGAAGCGCCGCCTGAACAGGCGTGAGAGCACCCGCACGGGCAGGAAGAAGCCCGGACGGCACGCCACCCAGCTCTTGCCGTCAGTGGCCAGCCCGCCGCCCGGCACGATGCCGTGCACGTGCGGGTGGTGTGTCAGCGCCGAGCCCCAGGTGTGCAGCACCAGCGTGGCGCCGATGCGCGCGCCCAGATGCCTGGCGTCGGCCGCGATGGTCAGCAGCACCTCGGCGGCCATGTCGAACAGCAGGTCGTAGATCGCTGCCTTGTTCTGGTACGCGATGCCGGCAATCGGCGCGGGCAGCGTGAAGACTACGTGGTAGTACTCGACCGGCAGCAGATCGGCCTGCCGGGCATCGAGCCAGCGCTTGGCTGCAGTGCTCTGGCACTTCGGACAATGCCGGTTGCGACAGGAGTTGTAGCTGACCTGATCTGTCCCGCAGCCTTCGCAGCGCAAGACATGGCCGCCCAGTGCCGCGCTGCGGCACTGTTCGATGGCCGACATGACCTTGAGTTGGGCCAGGCTCAGATGACCACGCTGGTTCGCTCGCCAGGCGGGGCCGTGGGTGCGGAAGATGTCGGCGACCTCCGGGCTGGAGTGCGCCACGGCGCACTACGCCGGTTGCACTGTCTCCAGCGGGCTGACGACCTCGCGCAGGAGCTCGGTGGCCACGTGGGTGTAGACCACCGTGGTCTCCAGCTTCTTGTGGCCGAGCATCACCTGGATCAGTCGGATGTCGACCTTCTGCTCCAGCAGGTGTGTGGCGAAGCTGTGCCGCAGCGTGTGCATGGACACGCGCTTGTCGATCCTGGCGGTCTCCGCTGCAATGTGGATGGCGCGGTTGAGCTGGCGCGCGGTCAACGGCTCGATGGGGTTGAGGCCGGGGAACAGCCAGCCGCCCGGCAGCATCTTGCCCTGGGCATGGGCCAGTCGCCACCACGCGCGCAGGCGTTCCAACAGCACGGGTGAGAGCATGGCGTAGCGGTCCTTGCGGCCCTTGCCCTGCTCGACCCGCAAGGTCATGCGCTTGCTGTCGATGTCGGTGACCTTCAGCGAGACGACCTCGCTGACGCGCAAACCCGTGGCATAGGCGACCGACAGCGCCGTCTGGCTCTTCAGGTTCGGTGCCGCGGCGATCAGGCGAGCGACCTCGTCACGGCTAAGGACCACGGGCAACTTCTGCGGCACCGGCACCGTCTGCATCTTGGCCATCAGCTCGCTGCGACCCAGCGTGACGTCGAAGAAGAACTTCAGGCCGCAGATCGTGGCATTGATCGTGATGGGCGAGGTGCCTTGATCTACCAGGTACAGCTGGAAGCGGCGCAGGTCTTCGACGGTGGCGGTGTCGGGCGAGCGCTTGAGGAAGGCCGCCAGCTTCTTGACTGCGCGAAGGTATGCCGTACGCGTCTTGAGTTCGAGCTTGCGCATGCGCATGTCTTCGGTCATGCGTTGTCGCAGCGGCGACACGGCTTCGGACGATGGCTTCATGATCCTGCTCCTGTTGAAGAGCGAGGCGGGCTGCCTCGCTGCTCAACGGTGGCAGGAACGCTGGATCGAATAGCAACCAACGCCGCCGGAGCGGCTACCGCGAGAGCGGTTTAGTCCACAGACTGGACTGAGACGTTCACATTCGCGGGAGAAACGCCGGTGGCTTCTCTGTGATCGCACTCTCGACAGCGCTGGTCACGGGTGACCGCTGATCCCCAAAGCGGACTGTCGACGATGCCCGGGCGGCCGGAGCCCGTGGGATGAATGCTGCCAAGCCACGCAGACTCAACAAGCGAACCCCTGTAGTGCCGATCACAGAGTAAGCAGCGTTTACTCTGCTGCCGAGGCCGCATTGCTTCATCCAGTGGAAGAACCGCTCGCATGCTTGCTCGTGAGGTCCGACCGTGGACTTCTACGCGAATTGGATGGCAACGATCGCGGGACACTTGATCGCGCAAGCCAACCTTCCCAGCATTACGGTGCAAGACCGAGGCAAACTTACCGGCGCGGTCGTCGGCAGGACCAGCCGAACGGCCGAGTATCTCAGCAAGGGGTCAGGTTCACTACACGGATAAGACGCCCACGATCGCTTAGGCAGTAGCGGAGCGCAGGGCAATGACGATGAGGACGAAATGGGCGTGCAGGAAAGAGGGATTCAGAACAGGACAGCGGTACGATTCATGCAATACAAGGACTTCCGAGCCTCGCTGCATCTCCTAATGAGAAAAGGGGGGAAGTTCCAGAAGGCCGGGAACACGGTTCTTTCGATCCTTGGCAAGGTATCGACCGATCCTGCGACCAGCGTTGAGGACGTTTTCGCCGGCGTCACGCTGACCAATCATGGTGAGTCGCGAGTCGCTCATTGCCGCAAGTACGACCTTACGGGATATGCACGGTTGGTGACGGCATACAGCAATGGCGTATGCATGTTCTTGTTCACGGGCGATCATGAGGCAGTAGACAGCTGGCTTGACGCCAACCGTGGTCTTGACTTCATCGCCCGCGATGTCAATGGGCAAAAAGAGATCCGACAAGTGTTCGTATCGGATCACGCGCAAGGCAAGAAGGGTGTCGTCGCCAGCGAAACCGATTGGCTGCAGTCCGAGCCATTGCTTGATCTGCTGCCACCTTCGCGTCGCGATCGATTACTGGAAGGTGCTCCAGAAGAAGCGTTGACGTCGCTGTCCAGGATCTTCTCCTACACATGCGAAGACGACGTTCTAGGCGCTGTGGAGCGACTGCCGAACCAATCCCAAGCGGACGCAATCATCGACGTGTTGTTGCAGCTTCGCAGCGGCAATCGAGTTGCTGCCCTGAACCGGGTAGACCTGTACACCGACCAAGCGAAGCCGCTCTCAGAGCTTAGCAAGGCGGAAGTTCAAAGCATTGTGTCGAGCGAAACGGCTGTCCTCGCGACGGACGTCGATCCGGTCCTGTTTGAGCATTTCGTACGAACTGCGTCGTTTAAGGACTGGATGCTGTACCTGCACCCTGCGCAGCGCGCAATCGTCGACACGGACTACGCCGGACCCGTGCGTTTGGCTGGCGTTTCGGGCTCTGGGAAGACGGCCGTCGTGATTCACCGCGCCATGCGGATCGCGCGGATCGATCCGACTGCCAAAGTCCTTGTACTCACGTTGAATCACGCGCTTGCGAAGCTAATCCAAGAGCTAATCCAGTCGAGCTTGGCGGCTAACCAACGACTGCAGAATCTGACCGTCACTTCGGTTTTTGAACTCTGCAGCCAGCAGCTAAAGCGGCTCGAACCGGAGAAGAAGAACTACTACGGCACGAGGACTTCGGTGCCAAACAAGTATGTCCAGGCTGAACATATTGACGATATTTGGCAAGAATATTTCACTTGCGGAGCCAACAACAAGGACGCAGATGTCATGTTCGACGTGGTACGAACGCTATCGCTACGGAACATTTACTCTCAAGAGTACCTGCGGCAAGAGTTCAACTACATCCGAAGTGCCTTTT
Organism: Rubrivivax sp.; assembly: GCA_044506225.1. GTDB lineage: Bacteria > Pseudomonadota > Gammaproteobacteria > Burkholderiales > Burkholderiaceae_C > JAKFDI01. The sequence goes on from JBIQKU010000021.1 coordinate 26,752, forward strand.
CTAGGTCCGAACGTAGCCATTACCTTGAAATGGAGCGTGTTGGACGCGCAATTCCACTTGACCGTCGGTACAGGGAGATGGTGCAAGCGGGACTTGAGGGATGGGAGCGCAAGATGGGGGTCGTCGGTGCGATCGATGATCTTGGCGTGACGGATGCCCTCTATAGACATCTTTCGTCGCTTGGCGCTGAGTATGACCACGTCTTGGTCGATGAGGTGCAAGATCTGGGTACGCTGGAACTGCGAATCATTCGAGCTCTGACCAAACCTGGTCGCAATGACCTGTTCTTGGCTGGAGACGCAGTACAGGCGGTCCACACGAAGTTCGTTGACGTCAAGGCAGCTGGTATCGATGTACCCCCTGCTCGCTGGATTCGATTGAGACAGAACTATCGCAATAGTAGGCAGATACTTACTGCGGCCTACTCTGTCCTCCAGTCTAACTTGGAGCGCGTTCCGCCAGCGCTTGGTGACATGGAGGTACTGGTTCCCGAGTTCGCCAACTTCTCGTCTGCCAAGCCGCTTTTGCTCGAAGTCGACTCAATAGAGAACGAATTGACCTATGCGCTGGGCTACTGCAAGCAGTCCGAGAACATGGTCGGCCGTGACAGCAGAGCCTGCATCGCAATCTGCGGGATGACGCAGAAGTCCGTCGAGGAGCTCGGTCAGGAACTTGGACTCGACGTGCTGAGCGACTCGACTGATATGTCGAGCGCGCGCCTCTTCGTATCGGATCTTGAGCAGACCAAGGGATTCGAGTTCGATCTAATGATCGTCATCAACTGCTCGGGGAATGCGATTCCGCAGAAGCAACTGCCGGAACGCGAGTCGTTCCGAGAGCTTTGTAAGCTCTATGTGGCAATGACTCGGGCGAAGCGCGAACTTGTTATCAGTTACACGGCTTCGTCGTCTCCGTTCTTGATCGGGACCGAGGAGCACTTCAGCGTCGGTCGATGGGAAGAGCACGAAGTGGTGCCGGTACAAGTGAAGGTCCCTCCTGCTGACAGCGGAAGGCGAGGTGAAGCTGACTCTGAGAGGTGGTTGGTGAATGGGCGAGATTTCTTGAGGACTCGAGACGCGGTGGGTCTGTCCGCTTCGGCTCAGGATGCAATCCTCGCGACGGTGACCGGTGTGTCCAAGACTCGTCGCGAGTCGGGGCGCCTGAAAGAGGTTGAGTGGACCACCTTCGCCGCATTCTTCAATGCGATGGTCTCTGACCCTCGCGCCCGGAACAATGTTCTGAGCAAGGAAGCGTGGGAGGAGTTGGAGGGAAAGTTCAGGGGTGCGCCGTTGAGCCAAGTCTCCGGAGGCATCACACGAACGTCGGGCGTTGAGCCGAAATCAAGCAAACTCGAAAGAGCAGAGCCACGTGCAACTCGCCAGGACCAGGGGCCGCGTGCAAGACAGGCGCTCACGGTGTTCTTGAACCGCAGCACTAGGGCATATCAGGGGGAAATTTTGATAACCTACCTGTTAGCAGTACTGCTGGTCGCAAGTCAGTCTGAAGCGATTCCGGAATTAGAAGTCGGCGTACCCATGCGACGCGATCTCTTCGATTTCCTTCTGCCTCGGCACATCGTTACGCACTGGCAGGACAAAGGTTGGCTTAGAGAGATGCGAACGGATGCAGAGCGCTTGGTTCTTACCAAGAGCGGGATCGATGTCTGCCGCGGTTGGATCGGAGTCGGTACGTGGCGGCCTCAAGGGAACGCTGGACCACTATCTTGGCATCGAATTGAAGCGTTCAGAAGCACGATCCTGCACGGACCTGAACTCCGCGCGAGCGACCAGTTCGAGCGGAGAACTTTCAATTGACCGCTTTGATGCGACCAGCGGTCTGTCGCGCCCACGTGGGTCGCAGGACCGAAGGGCCGCTTGGTGACCGTGGCGGTGAGGGCGATCTCGCTGAGGTGACGGACCGCAATCGCTGCATAGCGGTCAGCAAGTCCATCAGCTCAGTCGACGGCGCTCGATACCTTCCCCTGACCGACACGTACAGGTGAGCGAGCCATCGCTCGCCATGCATCCGGCATCACGCCTTCGCCAGCTTTCGGCGCGGCACGCGGCAGCACCGACGCACACAATCACGACTCCTGCGCAAAACTCCCGGAGCCGGCTTGAACCCCTTGCCCCGTGCTGTGCGGCACCTGCCGTTGTTGGCCGCCCTTCTCCTCGCCAACGCGGCGTTCGCCACGCCGACCTGCCTCAAGGGCACGCCGCGCGTCCTGATCGAACGCGTCATGTCCGCCGCCTGCGACTCCTGCTGGCGCAACGCGGACGCGCCGCCCGAACCCAACGCCATCGTCCTCGACTGGATCGCCCCCGCCGGTGACGACGCCCCCATGGCCCTCGTCGCGCAGCCGGATGCCCTCAAGCGCGCCACCCCCGACCCGCACACCACCACCATCCGCCGCTCCCCCCTGCCCCATCGCCGCCGCGCGGCGCTGACGGTCGGCAGCGGCCTGCCGGTGAACGGCTACATCGGTCTGCGCATCACCGTCTTCCGCCATGCCGCGCTGCCCCCCGACACCGAGGCTTACGTGGTGCTCACCGAGCGGGTGCCGGCCGGGCGCGAGGGCTCGCCGGTCGATCGGCAGGTGGTGCATGGGGTGGCGGGGCCGTTGTCGCTGGTGGGGCTGGCGGGGCGGCGGGAGCTGGTGCATCGTTTTGCGATGCGCCTGCCGCCCACCGCGCAGCCGGAGCGCCTGGCGGCCGCCGGCTGGGTGCAGACGCCGCAGGGCGAGGTGGTGGCCGCGGCGCAGTCGGGCGATGGCGATGCGGGCTGCCCGCCGCCGCAATCCCCCTGGCCGCCGGCGGGCAGGCGGCGCCCGTAGAATTCGCCACCGGGCCCAAATTTTGGTGTCCGGTTTTCTCTTGGTCCGGCCCGCCCCTTGCTGGCGGCTTTCTCGGACGAACCGGCTCTCCAAGTCAAGCGCTCGCAGCCTTCG
>JBIQKU010000245.1:0-4243 GCA_044506225.1 Rubrivivax sp.
AAACCTTCCGCGACACGGCTTGACCGGTTGGCGGATTGCGACCCGCCTAAGCTGAACAGCCAGCAAAGGGGACGGGAAGGGCTGAAGAATTTCAGCCGGGCACTGTAGCACCGCGACAGCGCCCACGCCACGTCGAGCGACGAACCCGCTTCGCCGACGTATGCAAGCGCCGCTACGCGGCTCAGAGCGACAGGCGTGCGCGCGCGGCGTCGTATTCGCGCTTCAGGCGAGCCACGAGTTCACGCACGGGCAGGACCGCGTCGACCGCGCCGATGCCCTGGCCGCAGCCCCAGATGTCCTTCCAGGCCTTGGTGGCGTCGGAAGCGAAGCTCATCTTGCTCGGGTCGCTCTCGGGCAGCGCGTCGGGGTCAAGCCCGGCCTTGCGGATCGACGGCTTGAGGTAGTTGCCGTGCACGCCGGTGAAGAGATTGCTGTAGACGATGTCGTCGCTGTTGCTGTCGACCACCATCTGCTTGTAGGCCTCCACCGCACGCGCCTCCTCGGTGGCGATGAAGGCCGAACCGATGTAGGCGAAGTCGGCCCCCATGGCCTGGGCGGCGAGCACCGCATCACCGCGTGCGATCGCGCCGCTCAGGGCGAGCGGCCCGTCGAACCACTGGCGGATCTCCTGAATGAGGGCGAAGGGGCTCTTCACGCCGGCATGCCCGCCGGCACCGGCGGCCACCGCGATCAGGCCGTCGGCGCCCTTCTCGATCGCCTTCTTCGCGAAGAAGTTGTTGATGACGTCGTGCAGCACCACGCCACCCCATGCGTGCACCGCATCGTTGACGTCGGTGCGTGCGCCGAGCGAGGTGATGACGATGGGCACCTTGTAGCGCGCGCACATCGCCATGTCGTGCTCGAGGCGCTCGTTGCTCTTGTGCACGATCTGGTTGATCGCGAAGGGCGCGGCCGGTTTGTCCGGATTGGCACGGTTGTACGCGGCGAGCGTCTCCGTGATTTCGGCCAGCCACTCGTCGAGCTGCTCGGCCGGGCGGGCGTTCAGCGCGGGCATGGAGCCCACGACACCCGCCTTGCACTGCTCGATCACGAGTTGGGGGGTGCTGATGATGAACATCGGCGAGCCGATGATGGGCAGCGGCAGGCGTTGCAGCACGGGAGGCAGGGGCACGGAGGTCTCCAACGACACACGAAGAGAAGGGAACGGCGAGGCGCGCCGCAGCGAATATGCGCAGCGCCCGCCGGCGCTGCTGTCACCCGAGGGACAGGCCTTCGATCAGAACGCGTCGAGCGCGAGCGCGGTGACGCTCGGCGCACCTTCGATGATGGCGTCGCGCAGACCCGGCACCTTGGTGAGGATGTGATCGGCGTAGAAGTGCGCCGTGGTGACCTTGGCCTCGAGAAACGCCGTGTCGCCGCCGCCCTCGGCAAGCCGCTCTTCGGCGGCGATCAGCGCACGCGCCATCTGCCAGCCGGCCATCAGGTGGCCCGCCAGCATCAGGTAAGGCACCGAGCCGGCGAAGACGGCATTGGGCTGCGCCTTGGTGCCTCCGGCGACGAAGTCGACCACTTCCTCGAACGCCGCACGCGCAGCACGCAAGCGCTTGGCCATGGCCCGGACCGCGTCGCTTGCGCGCTCGCCGAGCTGCTGCTCCGTGGCGGCGATCTGGCGGGCGATGGCCTTGGCCGTCTGGCCGCCGTCGCGCGCCGTCTTGCGGCCCACGAGATCGTTCGCCTGGATGGCCGTCGTGCCTTCGTAGATGGTGAGGATCTTGGCGTCGCGGTAGTACTGCGCCGCCCCGGTCTCTTCGATGAAGCCCATGCCGCCGTGCACCTGCACGCCCAGGTCGGTCACGTCCAGGCTCATCTCGGTGGAGAAACCCTTCACCAGCGGCACCATGAATTCGTAGAAGGCCTGGTTCTGCTTGCGCACCTCGGCGTCGGGATGATGATGGGCAGCGTCATAGGCCGCGCCCGCCACGATCGCCATCGCCCGCGCGCCTTCGGTGTAGGCCCGCATCGTCATCAGCATGCGCCGCACGTCGGGGTGATGAATGATGGGTGCGCTGCCCGCCACCGAGCCGTCGACCGGGCGCGACTGCACACGGTCGCGCGCGTAGCCCACCGCCTTCTGGTAGGCGCGCTCGGCAATGGCGATGCCCTGGATGCCCACCGCATAGCGCGCGGCGTTCATCATGATGAACATGTACTCCAGGCCGCGGTTCTCTTCGCCGACGAGGTAACCCACGGCGCCGCCGTGGTCGCCGTACTGCAGCACGGCGGTCGGGCTGGCCTTGATGCCCATCTTGTGCTCGATGCTCACGCAATGCACATCGTTGCGCTCGCCCGGCGAGCCGTCCGCCTTGGGCACGAACTTCGGCACGATGAACAGGCTGATGCCCTTCACCCCTTGCGGCGCGCCCGTCACACGTGCGAGCACCAGGTGGACGATGTTGTCCGCCATGTCGTGCTCGCCGTAGGTGATGAAGATCTTGGTGCCGAAGATCCTGTAGCTGCCGTCGGGCTGCGGCTCGGCGCGCGTGCGCACCAGGGCGAGGTCCGAGCCGGCCTGCGGCTCGGTGAGGTTCATCGTGCCCGTCCACTCGCCCGAGATCATCTTCGGGATGTAGAGCTGCTGCTGCTCGGGCGTGCCGGCCGTGAGCAGCGCCTCGATGGCGCCGTCGGTCAGCAGCGGGCACAGCGCGAAGCTCATGTTCGCGCTGTTGAGCATCTCGATGCAGGCCGCGCCGATGGTCTTGGGCAGGCCCTGGCCGCCGAAGTCGCCGGGGTGCTGCAGGCCTTGCCAGCCGCCTTCGGCGAACTGGCGGAAAGCCTGCTTGAAGCCCGGCGTGGTGATCACCTCGCCGTCCTTCCAGACCGACGGGTTCTTGTCGCCCTCGAAGTTCAGCGGTGCCAGGACCTCGGCGTTGAACTTCGCGGATTCCTCGAGCACGGCCTGCGCCGTCTCGAGGCCCGCATCATCGAAGCCCGGCAGCTTCGCCACTTCTTCCAGGCCGGCCAGCTCCTTCATGCAGAACAGCATGTCGGCCACGGGCGCGCGGTACGTCATCGCAATCTCCAGTCGGCGGACATCGAACCGCCTGCAAGGTGGGGCAAGCTGGCGCGGGACCGGGCGTCAGAGCGCCTTCACCAGCTCCGGCACGGCGGTGAAGAGATCGGCCTCGAGGCCATAGTCGGCCACGCTGAAGATCGGCGCTTCCGGATCCTTGTTGATCGCGACGATCACCTTCGAATCCTTCATGCCCGCCAGATGCTGGATCGCGCCGCTGATGCCGGCAGCGATGTACAGCTGCGGGGCGACGATCTTGCCGGTCTGCCCGACCTGCCAGTCGTTGGGTGCGTAGCCCGCGTCCACCGCGGCGCGGCTGGCACCGAGCGCCGCGCCCAGCTTGTCGGCCAAGGGCGTGAGCACCTCGTCGAACTTCTCGCTGCTGCCGAGCGCGCGGCCACCGGAGACGATGATCTTCGCGGCGGTCAGCTCGGGCCTGTCGTTCTGCGCGATCTCGGCCTTCACGAAACGGCTCTTGCCGGCATCGGCCACGGCCTGCGCCGTCTCCACCGACGCGCTGCCGCCTTCGGCCGCCGCCGCGTCGAAGCCGGTGGCGCGCACGGTGATGACCTTGACCTTGTCGGCGCTTTGCACCGTGGCCACCGCGTTACCGGCGTAGATCGGACGCTCGAAGGTGTCGGGGCTGACGACCTTGGTGATGTCGCTGATCTGTCCGACATCGAGCTTGGCCGCCACACGCGGCGCGATGTTCTTGCCGCTGGCGGTGGCCGGAAAGAGGATGTGGCTGTAGTCGCCCGCGACCGCGAGCACTTGCGCGGCGACGTTCTCGGCCAGGCCATGGTCCAGCGGCGCGCCGTCGGCGAGGATCACCTTGGTGACGCCCGCGATCTTCGCGGCCGCGTCTGCAGCGGGCTGGGCGTTGGCGCCGGCCACGAGCACATGCACGTCTCCGCCGCAGGCCTGCGCTGCGGTCACGGTGTTGAGGGTGGCGCCCTTGATGGACTGGTTGTCGTGTTCGGCAATGACGAGTGCGGTCATGATCAGATCACCTTGGCTTCGTTCTTCAGCTTGTCGACCAGCGTGGCGACGTCGGGCACCTTGATGCCGGCGCTGCGCTTCGGCGGTTCGCTGACCTTCAGGGTCTTCAGGCGCGGCGCGACGTCGACGCCGAGGTCCTCGGGCTTGAGCACCTCCATCGGCTTCTTCTTCGCCTTCATGATGTTGGGCAGCGTCACGTAGCGCGGCTCGTTC
>JBIQKU010000246.1:0-4241 GCA_044506225.1 Rubrivivax sp.
ACGAGGTGCGCGGCATCAACCGCGTGGCCTACGACGTGTCGAGCAAGCCGCCGGCAACGATCGAGTGGGAGTGACGCCGCGGCATACCGCGGCTTCACCCAGCCTCACTGCGCAGCACGCGCGCTGCGCGTCACCCGCCACACCGTGTTCGACAGATCGTCGGCGACGATGAGCGCACCCTTCGGGTCCACCGTCACGCCCACGGGGCGGCCACGCGTCTTGCCGTCGTCACTGCGGAAGCCGGCGACGAAATCGATCGGGTCGCCGACCGGGCGGCCGTTGCTGAAGCGCACGAACACCACCTTGTAGCCCACCGGCTCGGCGCGGTTCCAGCTGCCGTGCTCGCCGACGAAGACGCCGTCGGCGAAATCCGGCCCCATGGCGGGGTTGGAGAAGGCGAGGCCCAGCGCCGCGACATGTGAACCCAGGCTGTAGTCGGGCGTGATCGCGCTGGCGACCTTCTCCGGGTCCTGCGGGCGCACGCGGTCGTCCACATGCTGGCCCCAGTAGCTGTATGGCCAGCCGTAGAAGCCGCCTTCACGCACGGCGGTGAGGTAGTCGGGCACCAGGTTCGGCCCGATCTCGTCGCGTTCGTTCACCACCGCCCACAGCTGGCCGGTGCCGGGTTGGATGGCCAGTGCCGTCGGGTTGCGCAAGCCGGTGGCATAGGGCTTGTGCGCGCCGGTTTCCACATCCACCTGCCACACCATCGCGCGATCGACCTCGGCCGTCATGCCGCGCTCGGTGATGTTGCTGTTGGAGCCGATGCCCACGTACAGAAACCGGCCGTCGGCGCTCGCGGTCATCGCCTTGGTCCAGTGGTGGTTGATGGCCGAGGGCAGGTCGGTGAGCTTGACCGGCGGTGCGCTCGCCTGGGTGTCGCCTTCGCGGTACTCGAAGCGCACGATCGCGTCCTGGTTGGCCACATACAGGCGGTCGCCGATGAGCGCCAGGCCATAGGGTGCATTCAGGTTGTCGGCGAAGACGGTGCGGGCCTCGTAGACGCCGTCGCCGTCGGCATCGCGCAGCAAGGTCAGGCGGTCGCCGCCCTTGACCGAACTCGTGCCCTTGGCCTTGATGATGCCGGCGATCACGTCCTTGGGCTTGAGCGCCGGCGCGTTGCCGCCCTTGCCCTCGGCCACCAGGATGTCGCCGTTGGGCAGCAGCAGCGTCTGGCGCGGAATCTTCAGGTCGGTGGCGATGGCGCGGATGCTGAAGCCCTGCGGCACCGTGGGTTGCCGGTCGCCCCATTCGGCGGGCTCGGCGATGGTCATGTTGGGCAGCAGGCCGCGCCGCGGCTCGGGCAGCTCGGGGTTGGGGCCGAAGCGTGGCGGCTCGGGCTCGGCACCGCAGGCAGCAAGCAGCGCGGCGAGTGCGGCGGCGGCGATCAGATGGGTGCGCGTCATTTCCGCACCTCCGTGCGCGGCGAGCGAAAGCCGAACCAGGTGGCGAGCAGCGCCAGCACCAGCACGACGATCGACAGCACCAGGCCCGTGGGCATGCTGGCCCAGGCATCGCGCGCATGCATCAGCGCATTGAAGAAGCCGAGCAGGCACAGCGCGAGCAGCACGACCGCATACGTCACCGCACCGCCCGCGCGCCGTGCGGCGCGGAACAGGTCGACGATCGCGAACAGCAGCGCAAGACCTGCGAACACCAGCCCGCCCGCAATGAGCCAGGAGGCGAAGTTGTTCCACTGGATCTCGTAGGTGCGCGCATAGGCGATGTCGCTGAGCGCGGCGCCGAGGAACAACGGCACGGTGCCCGCCAGCAGCACTGCGTGAAGCGGGTGCACGGCGGTGGAATAGCGGTACTCGATGGTCGTGACGGCCACGTCGGCTCCTCCCTTGTTGGTGGACGCGGCATGCGCTGACACGGCGCACGCCAGCCCGATCCGGGGAGCAATCGATGTTCCTGTTCCGACAACGCTCAACGTTGCGTGCCCAGAAGCTGCGTCCAGTAGATGTGCAGGCGGCTGCCGGGTTCGCGCGCATAGGCGGCACCCATCTCGCGGTATTCCGGCGCCATGAGGTTGGCGCAATGCACCGGGCTTCGAAGCCAGCCGTCCACCACCTCGGCCGCGGAACCCTGACCGCCGGCCACGTTCTCGCCCACCGCGCGCCAGTCGTAGCCGTGGCGCGTGGCACGGTCGGCGGGCCTGCTGCCGTCGCTGCCTGCGTGGCCGAGCGTGCTCCGCTGCGCCATGTCGCGGCTGTGGGCGAGGGCGGCCGCGGCGAGGCGTTCGTTCCAGGCAAGCGGCGCCGCGGCGTCGAAGTGTGCGTCGCCGCAGCGGCGCGGCTCGGCGCGTGCCGCGTTGGCACGTTCGAGCACCGCGCGGCCGGCGCTGCGCCAGTCGCCCAGCGTCTCGGCGAGCAGCGGCCGTGCAAGCACGATGCGCCAGTGGCGGCCGCTGCGCGAGATGCCGATCTCGGTGAGATCGGAGGCCAGCAGCGCGGCGCAATGCTGCTGCGTGAGCACCGCCATCGCCGCCGAGGCGTCGGCAGCGCCCGAGATCCAGAGCAGGCGGCTCGTCGCCGCCTGGTAGCCGACGGCGGCCAGCGCGTCGCCCAGGGTGCCGCCGCGCTCGAGCTCGACCCGCGCCAGTGCGGCGGAGGACGCAAGCGGCTCGGCGCGCGGCATCGCGCGGCCCTCGCACGACTGCGGGGCGTCGCGATAGGCATTGATGAGTGCGGTCAGCTGCGCCTCGCCGCCGGCCTGGGTGTGCGCCACCGCGCATGCGCCGGCCAGCACCAGCGCAGCGCAGGTCCGAAAGGGCGTGCAGACGGATGTCATCGACGATGCGCTCACCGCAGTCAGGCCGGCGGCTTGCCGGCATGCCGCGGCCGGCAAGCCGCGTACCGCGCGCTGCACCGCACAATGCCCGCCTGCCATGAACGAACCGCCCTCGCTCCCGTCCACCGAGCCTGCGCCCCGGGCGACGGACAGCCTGTTCTTCGCCGTGCAGCCCGATGCGCCGGCCATCGCACGCATCGAGGCGCTGCTGCCCGACCTGCGCAGTCGTCACGGGCTGCGCGGCAAGGCCATGGAGCCGCAGCGCCTGCATGTGACGCTGCATCACCTCGGCAACCACGCTGGTGTCCCCGAGGCGCTGCTCGCGCTGGCCGGCGAGGCGGCGCAGCAGGTGCGAAGGCAGCCGTTCATGCTGAGCTTCGATCGCGTGGAGAGCTTCTTCAAGCCGCGCAATTCGCCGCTGGTGCTGCGCGGCGATGACGGCTTGGCCGGTGTCACCGCCTTGCAGGCGGCGCTGGCCGACGCCATGCGGGCGGTAGGCCTGGGCGCCCGGGTGCAGCAGCGCTTCACGCCGCATCTCACGCTGATGTACGACGACCAGCGCGTGCGCGCCGAAGCGATCGAGCCCATCGCCTGGAGCGTGCGCGAATTCGTGCTGCTGCGCAGCCTGCTCGGCCAGCGCACCTATGTGCCGCTCGCACGCTGGCCGCTGCGAGGCTGACGTGTGACCCAGTTCACTTCGCGTCCCGCGAAGGCCGCGCCGCCTTCAGTATCCTCATGGCTTTGCCTCCACCACAGGACCTCGCATGAAGGCCGTCTTGGGCATCGTGTCGCTGCTGGTCGTGCTGCTCATCGTCGGCAAGCTCGCCAGCACCCAGCTTGCGTCGCTGCGCGGCGCCGCACCGAGCACGGCGAGCGCGGCGCCCACCGTGCCGCAACAGGCGCGGCAGGTCCAGCAGCAGATGCACGACGACGTCACCCGCGCGCTGGAGCAGGGCGCCGCCCGACGAGATGCCGCCGACCAGTGACGACCCCTCGATGAGCACGCCCGCCGACGAACACGCCATGCGCATCGCGCTCGACCAGGCGCGCAACGCCTGGCTGGTGGGCGAGGTGCCGGTGGGCGCGGTCATCATGCGCGACGGCCAGGTGATCGCCACCGGTTACAACCGCCCCATCACCGAACACGACCCCACGGCGCATGCCGAGATCGTCGCGCTGCGCCACGCCGCCACGCTGCTTGCGAACTACCGACTGCCCGAGTGCGAGCTGTACGTGACGCTCGAGCCCTGCGCCATGTGCGCCATGGCGCTGATGCATGCGCGCTTCAAGCGGGTGGTGTTCGGCGCCGCCGACCCCAAGACCGGCGCGGCCGGCTCCGTGGTCGACCTCTTCGCCCAGCCGCAGCTCAACCACCACACCCGGCTCCAAGGCGGCGTGCTGGCCGACGAGTGCGGCGCGCTGCTGCGCGAGTTCTTCGCCGAGCGGCG
>JBIQKU010000247.1:0-4226 GCA_044506225.1 Rubrivivax sp.
CGCCGCGCTGGCTATCGCCTGAACGTGTTTTTTCATTGAACTCACTCCTTGCTTGTGGAACCACACCTTGTGAAGACCGCTTCTCCGAGCGAGCCCTCGGCTCGACGAGCGAAGGGCTTACGGCCGTGGGCAACGCCCGCGCCCGGCCCGGAGAAACGATTCATGTCGCAACCCCATTTACAGGTCACAACAAGCGGTGACTGGGCAACGCATGTGCCCACAAGCACTTGACGTTCGATTTGTTCGAACATGGGGGGTGTACGGAGTGCAAGGCCACACTCACTTGTCGCCTGCACGCTGAAAAAGGTACACGCGGCGGGCAGTGCCGACCCGGTACAACTTTCCGGCTTTCGGAGGTGGCTCGCGTGCGGTCGTTCACGCTGCACGCGCGTCCCCGGAACTTTCGGTCAGCCGAGATGCCGTTCGAGCGCAGCGCGGCCGGTCACCACCTTCGGCGGTGCGGCATGGCCGAGGCGAAAGAACATCCAGGGCGCGCGCGCCGTGTCGCCGGCCGCTTCCTCGAGCAGAGGTCGAAGCGCCGCCTGCGCGCGCGGCGACACCCAGCCGTCGCCCGGGCGCATCAAGCACGCAGCGATGGCCGCCGCCATGGGCTGGAAGGCCAGCCCTTCGACCGTGGCCGCCAGCCACACGCGCTGCAGCGCCTGGCCGGCGGTGAGCGCGTCGCGCTCCGCTGAGTCGCCACGCGCCACGGTGACCAGGCCGACTTGCGGCGCCAGCGCGCTCGGCAGGTAGCCCGCGCGCAGGCCCAGGCCATGGTGCATGCCCAGCCAGCTCAGCGTGCGCATCACCGGCCAGTGGCGCAGCGCGGCAAAGGGCAGACGCAGCGGCGGCTCGATGGCCAGCGTCGCGGGCGGCAGGCCTTCGTCGCTGCTGCGCTGCCAGCCGATGTCGAAGCGCAGGCCCGAGAACATCTCGTGGTGCAGCTTGCGGCGGCGGAAGCGCTCGGTCTCGGCGATACGGATCGCCCGCAGCGCGGCGCGGCGCGGCGCGGGCTCGCGCATCCAGCGCAGCTGCGCGCCGGGCACGGCGGCCGCCGCCGCCGCGATGCGCTGCAACGCATCGGCCGCCACGGGCTTGCGGTCGAAGAAGGCGCGGTTGGTGTGCCGCTGCTCGATGACGTGGGCCAGCGGGTCGGCCGCCCGCGATGTCGGCACCCAATGAAGGCAGGCAATGCCCTGCCGCCCGCCGCCCGGTGGCGTCCACTCCACCTGCTGCGCGAGCCCCAGCGCCAGGGCGCGCAGCCGCATGTTCTCGATCACCGCCCCGTAGGACAGATGCGCCAGCAACTTCTGGTGCGGCTCGTCCCCCCAGCGCTCGGTGCCGGTCGCTTCCAGGCAGACACTGCCGTCGCCACGCGGCACGAAACGCAGGAAGTGCCGGTTCTCCGCCGAGGGCGCCCGCAGCCCGGCCTGGAGAATCGTGCGCGTACGCGCATCGAGGGTGCTCATCAACCGCTCATCGGCCATTCACTGGCCACTGAGCCGGCGCTTGACCAGCGCCAGCAGCACCCGCTGGATGGGGTTGGCGTTGCCGCCGGGGCGCCAGGTGCGCTTGAGCTTGTTGCGGTAGGCATCGAAGTGCAGGCCCCAGGGCGCGGCCAGCACGTCACCGCGCTTGAGGATGAGCTTGAGCACCTGGGCCGCCGCGATGCCGGCGCACAGCTGCACCGCGATGATGGTCGAGGGGCCGCGCTTTTCCTTGAGGTTCACGCGCGACGGATCGGCCAGGTAGCCGAGCTGCAGCATGGCGGGCGAGAGGCCCGCGAGAAAGCGGAAGGACTGGTCTTCCGCGGACTGGCCCTCGAGCTGGAAGTAGTCCTCGAAGCTCATGCGGCCCGGCACGAAGTTCAGGAGGGCCGCGCCCATGCCCAGCGGCGCGACGGTCGTCGCCGGGATGCCGCGGGCGTCGCAACGGGCGAACACCTCCTTGCGGATGGGCAGCGCCCAGAAGTCCAGCCCGTCGACGTAGACGTCGGCGTCGGCGAGGAAGTCGTCGGCGTTGTCCGTGCTCACGCCCTGCGGGAAGCGGCGCACGTCGATCTCGGGGTTGATGTCGTGCACCATCTCGACCATGGCATCGAGCTTGGGCCGCCCGAGCGTGGACACCATGGCGCCCGCCTGGCGGTTGAAGTTGGCGTAGGAGAAGTCGTCGAAATCGGCGACCGTGAAGGCACCGATGCCCAGCCGCGCGAGCGTGAGCATGTAGATGCCGCCCACGCCACCCAACCCGGCAATGCACACCCGCGAGGCACGCAGCCGCGCCTGCTCCTCGGCCGTCACCCAGCCGAGGTTGCGCGAGAAGGCTTCGTCGTAGGGGAAGTCCGCCATGGGCGCCTCAGCAGGCGCCCGGGCGGAAGTCGGGCCTCAGGCCGCGGCGCGCACGGCGCCCGGTTCGGCCTGCGTCCAGCGCATGCGGCCGACGATGCCGGCCTCCTGCTGGATGGAGAAGAAGTAGGGGTAGAGCGATCGCTCGTTCGCCGCGAGGTGCGGCTTGCCGCCGAAGGCGGCGATCTGCGCATGGGCCTCGTCCAGATCCAGGCGCAGCAGCACGGCCGGCGCGTTGACGCGGCGGTTCAGCCGCTCGGGCCCCATCACGGTGAAACCGAGCATCTTCTGGTAGTAGCGCACATGGCGCGGATTCACCTCGATCAGCAGGTCGTCGTAGCCGCGCAGGCGGTGCGCCCAGATGTAGGCGGTGTGGAACAGGTAGGCCAGCACCCGCTTGGACTTGACCACCTGGTCCATGGCCAGCTTGGTGAACTCGCACACCCGGCGGCCGCACATGCGCAACTCGTCGATCTCCTCGCGGAACAGGTCGTCCGCCAGCAGGCCGTAGGGTGAATCGAAGCCGACGGACAGCGTGCCGATCGTCACGTCGTCCTCGGTGGCCATCAGAGTGACCACGTTCGACGGCTGGAACGGCGGCAGCGAGGGCGCGTTGTAGCCGCGGGTGGCATACATGCGCTTGATCAGGATGCTGGCCGAACTGCGCTCGCCCGTAGACGTCGCGGTGCGTATCTTGAAGAGCCGGCGACCCTCGCCCTCTTCCTCGCACATGAAGGTCGGCTGCAACGGGTCCGACAGCATGGACCGCAGGTGGGGGTGAGCCTCGAACGGGGCTCCAATGATCGTACTGCCTTCCAAACCGCACTCCTTCGAACGACGCGCTGCAGTGTGACCGCGCGGCGCGAAAGGCTGTAACGGCATGAACTGTCATTCGGAGCGGAAGAGGCATGTCATATCTGCTCGGTCGTGCAGTTTTTCTCACCTACAGCATCGCCCAGCCCCACGGCACCCCCTGCACATGGGCTTGGCACCCGGTGTTCAAGGCGGCCCGGGATAACCCTTGGCGTGTACAAACGCACACACCTGGTCGGCAATGCTTACGTGAAAGTTTTTCGTCCGGTCTCGGCGAAGCGGGCGTGAAAGCGGGCGCCGGCGACAGACCAGCGCCTGACCATGCGCTGTCCGCGCGGCCCGCCGGGCGCAGGCTCGAGGGATTCCGGATCCGGCGGCAGATCACCTTCAGGCGTCAAGGTCTTGGCGGTGGCGGCGGGACGAGGCGGCTCGGCACGCCGGTTCGGAAGGTGGTACGACATAAGCCCTCCCTGTCTGGAATCCAAGGGAGGCAATGCGCATGCCCAGCCGCTGCCCACCCAGGGTTTGCGCGGGCTTCCGCGGTCCCCAACGCAAGACGGCGACCCGCAGGTCGCCGTCCATCGATGGGAAGCCCGCCGGCCTAGAAGCCGAGGCTCGCGAGCAGGTCGTCGACCTCGCTCTGGTTGGTGACCACGTCGGTGCGACCGGTCGGGTCCACCACCGGGCCGCTGAGCAGGCTTTGCTCCACCTTGTGCGCCTGGTCGGGCGGCGCGGCCTGCACCAGCAGCTTGACCAGGCTGTCCTCCAGCTCGCTCGCGAGCGACACCACCTTGGCCACGACCTGGCCGGTGAGGTCGTGGAAGTCCTGGGCCATCATGATGTCGGTCAGGTGCAGGTCGATGCGCTCGGTCGCCGACTCCACGTCACCCACGAAATTCATCACCGAACCCGAGGCCACGGCCTTGACCGGATCGGCCACGATGGCGGCAGCCATGCGCCGCGTTTCGCTGGCGATGTTGGCGTGCTCCGCCTTGGCGCGATCCACCGAATTGAGCACCTTGTTGGCGGCCGGGCCGGTCTTCTGGGCGATGTAGTTGAGCCGGCTGC
>JBIQKU010000248.1:0-4203 GCA_044506225.1 Rubrivivax sp.
GGCTGCTCATCGGCCAGCAGCAGCCAGACCGCGTTGGGGCTCTTCATCGGCGTGCAGGCCAGCTCGACGGTGGCGAGCTGCTGGTTGTCGATCAGCGGCTGCAGCAGTTCGACCCGTCCGATGGCGACGCCCTGGCCGGCGATCGCCGCGTGGATGACCTGCTCGTACTGGTTGAAATGCAGCATCTGCCGCCGGGTGCGCGTCCAGCTCGCATCGTCGAACCAGCGGCGCCATTGCAGCCAGGGGCGCGCGTCGTCGAACTCGAGCAGCGGGCAGGCGTCACCGCGGGCGATCGCGTCGGCCAGGCGCGGATGCGCCACGGGCGCCAGCGTTTCGTCGAACAGCCGGATGGCGCCGGGCGGCACCGACAGGTCGCGGGCGTAGCGCACCGCGATGTCGATGCCGTCGGCCCGCAGGTCGTTCACGGCGTTGCGCGCGGCCAGACGCACGTCGATGCGCGGGTGGCGTTCCTGCAGGCGCGCCAGGCGCGGCAACAGCCACAGCCCGGTGATGCCGGTGCTGGAGGTGATGCTCACGGTGCCTGCCGCGGGCCCGGTGGAGACTTCCGCGGCGATCTCCTGCAGCTGCTGGATCGCATGATCGGCCGCACGGAACAGGCGCTCGCCGGCCGGCGTGAACGACACACCCCGCCGGTTGCGCACGAACAGCGGCGTGCCGACCTGTTCCTCGAAGGCCTGGATCTGGCGGCTCACGGCCGACTGCGTCAGGCACAGGTCATCGGCCGCCTGGGTGATGCTCATGCGCCGTCCGGCCGCGACGAAGGCCTTGAGCAGATCCAGCGAGAACAAGCGAACCAGGGGGACGGTCATGGGATGAGCGAGCAAGCACAACGCCGCGCCATTTCAACACTGTTGCCGACGGCGCCATCGGCGGGCTTGTCGTGCAACCTCAGTCGTAGATCACGAGGCAGCGCACCTCGATGCTTTCGCGCGGCGGCGCATCCGCGGGCGCGTGGGGGTGCTCGAAGGCCGCATGCGGCGTGAAGCGCGCGACGCCCTCGGCCGAGTCGAACTGCTTGAACACCAGCGCCTCGCGCGCAACCATGGCGGGAAAGTAGCTCCAGCGGTGGCGCGGCGAATGCTTGACGAAGTAGATCTCGCCGATGCGGTTCGCATACATGACTTCGGCGGGCACGAGGTCGCCGGGCGAGACGCTGCGGGCATCGCACACCGCCAAGGGAGCGTCCAGCACCGGGCCGCGCGTCGGACGCCAGATGTTGACGATGCCGAAGCGGCGGGCCGGCGCGCGCGTCGCCTCCTCGCCGAGCACCAGCGACAGCCGCCGCCGCCCCGAGGCCTCGGTGTAGTCGTTGTGGATGCGCGCGTTCGCGCCGGCACGCCCCGCATGCGAACGACCGAAGTTCAGCGCCGCGCCCGCCTCGCGCCGGCGCAGCAGGTGGTCGAACACGATGGCGCGCGTGGCGCCGGTGGCAGCCCGTGCGAGCGCCACGCATTCGGCGTAGTAGATGGCGCTGACGGCTTGCCGGTCGGAGAAGTCCGCCAGCTGCGAGGGCGCATCGAACAGGGCGAAGCCTTCGCGGTCCAGCGCGGTGTCGCGGGCCGCGCGCCGGCCATCGGCAATCGCGACGGGCCGCTCGTCGAACTGGGCGCTTTCCCAGGGCACCCCGGGCGGCGGCGGGACCACGTAGCTGCGAGGGGTCTCGGCGCCGGGCACGACATAAGACAGGCGGGCGGTGACTTCGGCGGTCTGGGCAAGGTCGGCGTGCATGCAAGTTCCTCCTTTGGCAACTCGCAACGAGTGGACCTTGCGGCAGCGCCCTGTGGGTCGACGGCGCGCCCGCTTCGGCATGCCGGACTGGAATGTCTCGCGCGGAAATGCCCATGCACGGCTCGCATGCCTGAGCGCGCAGGAATGTCGCAGCAGCCCGCGGGCGGGCGCCGTACAACCGCCAGACCCTCCGCACACGCATTCATCCACCATGCCGCCATTGCACGATCAGGCCACACGCGCCCACGCCTTTCGCGCCTGCCATGCACGCAGCTTCGTCATCCCGAATCCATGGGACGCCGGCAGCGCCCGGCTGCTGGAGCGCGAAGGTTTTGTGGCACTCGCCACCACCAGCGCCGGCTTTGCCTTCTCCCGGGCGCGGCCCGACAACGGCGTCACCCGCGAGCAGGTGATGCGCCACCTCGAGGAGATCGTGGCGGCGACTTCGCTGCCGGTGAGCGCCGACCTCGAGAACGGCTTCGGCCACGACCCCGCCGCGGTGGCACAGACGCTGGCCCTGGCCGCACGTGCCGGGGTCGTGGGCGGCTCCATCGAAGACAGCCGGCCCGGCGCCGCGGGCGGCCAGTACCCGATCGCGCTGGCCGCCGAGCGCATCCGCGCCGCGGTCGAGGCCGCACGTGCCCTGCCCTTTCCCTTCATGCTGACGGCGCGCGCGGAGAACTTCGTCGCCGGCAACCCGGACCTGCGCGACACCATCGACCGGCTGCAGCGCTACCAGGACGCCGGCGCGGACGTGCTGTTCGCGCCCGGCCTGGCGCGGGCCGACGACATCGCGCAGGTGCTGCGCGAGATCGATCGCCCACTCAACGTGATGCTTCACGCCGGCATGTCGCTCTCGGTGGGCGAGCTCAGCGCGCTGGGTGTGTGCCGCATCAGCACGGGCGGCACGCTGGCGCGGGCGGCGTATGGCGAGTTGCTGCGCGCCGCACGCGAGCTGCGCGGCCCCGGCAGCGCGAGCTACATCGCCCGGGCGGTGTCCGGTCAGGAACTCGGCGAAGCCTTCTCCAAGGGCACGCCGCCCTGAGCGGCGACATCACGCCCGCAGCAGCCAGGCCCCCAGCAGCACCAGGCCGGCGAAGAACAGCCTGCGGAAGACCGCCTCGCTGATCGCCGCGCGCACCGCCTGGCCCAGCGCCATGCCGGCCAGCGCCGGCAGCACCATGAGCAATGACGCGGCCGATGCATGAAGGCTGACATGACCGCCCGCCGCCAGCGCGCCGACCAGCGCCAGGGTGCTGGTGCTGAAGCACAGCCCGAGCCCCTGGGACAGTTCGTCCTTGGCCAGGCCCAGCGATTGAAGAAAAGGCACCGAAGGCAGCACGAACACGCCGGTCAGGCCGGACACCAGCCCCGTGGCCGCACCCGCGGCCAGCCCCAGCGGCCCTTCCATGCGCGGCGACACCGGCGGGCTGCGCCAGCCCAGCAGGCCGAGCGCGCCATAGAGCAGCAGGCAGGCGCCCAGCAGCCGGCGGCCTGCATCGCCTGCCGGCTGCGGCAGCAGGAGCACGGCCACGGGTGTCGCCACCGCGATGCCGAGCTGCATCCGCCACAGCCGGCGCAGCAGGCGCCGCAGATGCGGCCCGATCGCCGCCTGCCAGACGTTCGTGACCAGCGAAGGCACCGCCATCAGCGTGGCCGCCGCCGCCACCGGCATGAACAGGCCCAGCATGCCCATGACCAATGTCGGCAGGCCCATGCCCAGCACGCCCTTGACGCCGCCGGCGGCGAAGAAGACCCCGCAGACCATGGCCGTGAATGCGAGGCCCGACATGTCGTAATTCATCGCCTGAGTGTACCGGCCCGCGCGATCGGCTCGAGCTGGACGACGCAGACCCGGCCGCTTCTAGGCGAACTGCGCCAGGCCATGTCCCAGGGACCAGTTTTCCTTGGCGGACTCGAGCACGTTGATGAACACATCCTCGCGCCGGATGCCAGGGCTTTCGCCCAGCAGTTCGGCCGCACGCCTGAACAAGGCCTTTTTCTGCTCGGCGGTGCGCGTGTCGAACACGGTGATCTGGATGAAGACGAGGTCGTCGCTGCGCTCGATGCCGAGATAGTTCCCGTAGCGAAAGTCCGCCGCAGCATGCGTGGTGATGGTCATGAACTGGTCGTCCGCCGGCACGGCGAGTGTTTCCTGCATGGCACGCGCCAGGCTGTCGAAGATGGCCTGGCGGTACGCCTCGGGCTTGCCGTCGCGAAGCGAGTTGTGAAGCAGTGGCATGGTGTCTCCTGGGTGATGAATCTGCACAAACGGCCGCGGCGCATCACGGCGCTGAGGCTGACGGCTTTGGCCTGCCCCAGACGACCAGCACCACGCCGAAGGTGACCACACAGGCCGCGGCAAGCGTGAGCGCTGCCGGCTTCTCGCCCAGCACGGCCCACTCCATCAGCAGCGTGAGCATGGGCACCAGCGCGCCGAAGATCGCCGCCGTG
>JBIQKU010000022.1:0-6051 GCA_044506225.1 Rubrivivax sp.
GGAGCGCACCAATGTGCCGAATCGCCTGCCGAGCGAACGTTCCATCGCCTCCTCGGCACGGCGCTCGAGCGCGCTCGGCTGTGAGGAGCGGCTATCGAACACCACGTTGCCGCTCGACAGAACGGTCCGCACCTTCGAGAAGCCGGCGTCTTCGAAACACCGCTTCAGCTCGGGCATCTTGGCGTTCATCGGGCTGACGCCTCGGAGGAAGGCAACGTAGCGGGGCATGTGCGTTAGCGCTGGTGGCGCCTCGAGGCGATTGACTCGTGTTGCGGCACCGGTCTACTCCATTCGCGGGGTTCTCAGGGGTCTTCTTGCAGCAGCTTCAGCCCGCAAGACGGACATTGCCCGAACCACTTGGTTCGCTTGTAGCTGCTTCCACATTCCGGGCAAGAGACCTTATAGGCGTCTTTCCCCAGACCGATGACCGACGCGATCAGTCCTACGAGCGCGCCAGCCATGGCAATCGGAAACAACGCTCCGATCGACTTCTGAGCAAGCGCCACAAGAACGATGACGGACAGCCACGCAACAATTGCAGCGGCCATCCGGAGGGATCCGCGAACTTGGGCTTTCCGATACTCCCGCCAGTACGCAGTGTGCTTGCCCATAACGCCTACCGAGTCATGTTCGTGGACTGACGTTCGACATCAGCGGCGGCCGGATCCAGGCGACGCAGGCCGGAACGGAGCGCTCGATGGAAGGGTTTGCCGCCGCAATCTGGGCGAAAGCGTGACCACGGCCTGACTTTGATTCATAGACGAAGGAAGCTCGATGAATAGATCCACGTAGTGGGGCCGGGCAGTGGGCTCCGGTCTAGCCGAAACGATGATGCCCTTCCAACTCCAGTTGATCTCACCAGTGCCACTCTTCGCACCGGAGAACGTCTTCAGTAGAACCTTGTGCACGTGTGCGGCACCTCCAAGATCGTGGCCAGACGATATGCACTTATGTATTCGTTGATGCACCGCGACGTGCCTGCCAGCGAAGATGCATTGATGCTGCCTAACGTGAAGGTGACCGGCGCGTAGCGGCAAGGGGCCGCACGGTGCAGGATTCCCAACGGCACTGTGCGGCCCCTTGCCGCAACGTGTCCGAGTCGACCGTTCTGTTAGACCTCACGTTCATGGTGCCTTCGGGCGCGCCGCGTCCTTCTTGGCTCGAGCGTCGCGCTCTGCTGCGAGAGCAGCCTGCGCGGACGGAGTACGGAAATCAATCCAGCATTCCTTCTGGCACCGCATGGACACGTGGCCCTCCGCGGACTGCCAGGAAGCCCAGGAAACGTCGGGTCGATTCAGCTGATTCTCAATCGGGACGCCGAACCGCATGCCAATTGATTGCGCGATCTCGTGGCGCTCTTCCGCACTGAACGTATGCACTTTGATGCCCTGAACGCTCCCGACCTTATCAATCGTCAGCTCGAACATGGCATCGGCAGCCCACTTCGGCCTGCCATCTGAATTCGGAAGGTGAACATAGCCCAGGCGCGTCCCGATCGGCTTGTGAACGAAGGGACGGTCGATCCAGCAAGGGCGAGTTGCTTTGTCGGTGTTCAAAGGGCAAAGAGACAACGCGAGCTTTCCTCCGAAGGGAACGCCCAGAATCTGGTTGGCGGGCGCTTGCGCCCAGCCCGGCACCGTCACAGCGGCGCAGGCAAGACATCCGAGAGCGGCAATGAAACGATTGGCGCAGCGCATATGGTGAGGTCAAACGTTTGACTTCAGCGGCGCCGAAGGCGTCCGCTGGAAGGAGGGGTTAGACGGCACATCGCAGCGTCCTGCGGAAGACCTCGTACATGAGTTCGATGGCGCTCCGTGCGTCGGCTTCTACGAGATCTTGGGGGTGCCGCTTTTCAGAGGCAACTCGGTGTCCCAGCCCATGAACGTAGTCCTCAGACTTAAGGTGAGCGAGGGGATTACGGCGCCATACGAGCTGTTGAATTGCGAGGGAGGCTTCTTTTGAGAGCAGGCCACACGTTTCGGCTTGAACAAGAAGCCCTGACAGAGATTCGCTCTTGCCACCTGCTCCCCGCAACTGGAATTCCTCGGACAAGGAATGCTCTATGACACATGTGGCAACCAAAAGCGTGGAGAGATAGTGTCCATTGACGAAGGCGTCTCGCGCTTCTTGCAATAGCGCAAGCGTTTCGGTCCGGCCCAGGATTGCGGTGGGCAAGGTCGAATGTGCCGAAACCCAAACGATGCGTTCCACACGCTCTTTACGGCCGCGATCGTCGCTCGTTCTTAGTGCGTCTTCTAATCGTTCCCGAACGTCCATGGATGTTTCCGGTCGTCTAACGTCGGAGTTGACCGGCACGCAGCGGCATTGCGCCGCGAGACGTACGCTCCCGCACGCGGCTTGCGGCGCAATGCCGCTGCGTGTCTGAGTCGAACGACCTGTTATGACGCACCAGCACGCGTCTCGCTTGGGATGTTGATCACAAGGACATAGTGACTAGTTCTGGATCGCCGTCAGGATCCCGTCTTCAAAGTACAGGTAGTTGCGCAACCCATAGACCCACTGCTCCCGTGTACCGCGCGCAGTGATCGTTCGATTAATGTGTTCCGGTTTCCCCCAACTGCTATCCAGCACATCCTGCTGCGTCATTCCCACATGAACGCCGCGCTTCTTCTTCTCCGCTTTCTCGGCCGCAGCAATCTTCTTCGCCTCGGCTGCCTGCTGCTCCCGGGCCGTGGCCATGGCTTTCAGGTAGAGCGCCTTTACGCCTGGATCTGTCAGGTAGTCGCGACAGTCCTGGAGCACTTCAAAGGCGCGCTGGGCTTTCCCGGCTTTCATTTCTTGGGTTGCCAGGTTCATCTTCTCCCCGGACGCCTTACAGCTCTCGGCGAGCACCTCGCGTCTTCGCGCTTCAGCCACTGCTGCATCTTCGCGGCGCTTGGCTGCGATTTGAGCGGCCTCCCTGGCGGATCTCTCAGCCTCGATTCGCTTCTTCTCCTCCGCCTCCTTGCCCATGTACATGCACGTTCCGAGCGTCAATGCTAGGCCCACTACCGTCAGCGTTCGGTTCGCACCGACGAACCTTCCAATGGCGTAAGTGATCGAACTCACCGCTTCTCCTCTAGCGTCACAGGGGCCTCCAGTGCGTTCTAACGTTTGACATGAGAGGCGTGGCCCGGCTTGCCGGGGCACGTCCTTTCGATGGAAGGGTTAGGCCTGGGTTAGGCCGCACACGAACCGCAACCCGCTCTTCATTTCAATCATCGCCTCTTGGTGCATCGGCCTCGCGAAGCTCAGAGCGATCCGACCGCGTGGAATCTGGCACTAGTCGGAGGTAAGGCGCCTTGTGGGCACGCCAAGCCTCCGGCGGCCGAGGCTTCGATCGAGAGGCGACAACTTCTCTAGAGAACCCAGTTTCACTAAAGGAGTACTCGACTTCCTTGATGTGATTCACGACATGGCAGCTACATTCCCACCGTTCGTGCGAGATGTCTGTGATCACACCGTCGTCATAGTAGGCGCGCGATGTGCCTGCGTACATGAGAACTTCGACCTCATCGCTAA
Source organism: Rubrivivax sp. (assembly GCA_044506225.1). Lineage (GTDB taxonomy): Bacteria > Pseudomonadota > Gammaproteobacteria > Burkholderiales > Burkholderiaceae_C > JAKFDI01. The sequence continues at coordinate 3,523 of JBIQKU010000022.1, forward strand.
CATTAAGATCGGTTCGATCACAACGCATGGCATAGGACTTTCCTTGGGGAGAAAGCCTTACATATGCGATCCGGCGCATTGGTCTGTTACTCACGATGTCTCCTAAATGGCTTTGTAAGATGAAACGGCAACTCAATGAGCACGTTAGGTCTTTGAATTCTCTGCCTTCCTGCGAGGCCTGACGTTTGAACTCAGCGGTCCACTGGTGCCACGGGGGGTTAGGCCGCACACGGGCATAGCCAGCAAGTTACCGCTCCCAATCATGAAGACTTCCGCCGGCGCCTATCCACATTCCGTCTCCACCGTACACAGGTGCCCCTGAGCCGTCGGAGACCATGTCGTAGTAATCGCTCAGGCCATCTGCTTCACGCTCGGACCGTGACCGACGCCGCTTCTCAGTCTCTTGCTTTAGCTCTTCGGTTCTCCTATCGCTTGAGCCCACAGACTTGAAGAACCTGTCGTAGTTTCCCTCGTCCGACATGAAACTAACCGCGAACCGCTGGATGCCTTCATACAGATTGAAGGTTGTGTGCGCAAAGTAGTGCCTTACTACCCGACCTTCAGTGATGCTCTCTTGGTCCAGACCGTAAGGTCGCGGCATGTCGTTGCGCCTCGCGGGTAGTATCTGAAGATCAATTCCGTTCCGGCGCACGAGGATGTTTGCCGACGCAGTTTGATTTGAGTTCGTAAGTGCCGCCATATGAACGTGTCCGCGTTTCAGTGGCACCCAGCCTAGTCTCTTAAGCTCAGCAACGAAGACCTCATTGGTCGCAAGACCGACAACCGCGGGGGGATTGCGAAGCGTCCAACATCCATCTTCGCTTCGCACCGCTTCGGAGACTTTCGCTTTGATTTGGCCTGCGCAATTCCAATTCAAGTAGCGAATCTGCACCACGGTAGCCTGCGTAAGGCGCCGGTTCGGTAGATGAACGAGTACCTCATCCCCCACGCCGATGTCTGTGCGAAGACATTCAACGGGATATGCTTCTCCAGGCATTGAGAACTGAACGAAAGCGATGATGTAGCTCATGGGGGTGAACTCGATGCGTAGAGGATCTGCGGTCTAACGTGATGTAGGCAGCACCGACGCCGCGTATCCGGCCCCGCTGCTGCATAACCCGGCCGCCGCTGTAAGGCCGCAGCCCGCTTGAACTCTCGCCCGCAGCCGCATACACTGTACATCCATACAGTGATATCCGTCGTGAAAAAGCATCCGGGTCCTCCCTTGCCGCCGCTGAAGGCCTCGCGCCTGCTGGATCAGGTGCGGGAGCGGGTTCGTTATTTGCACTACAGCATACGGACGGAGCAGGCCTACGTCCATTGGGTTCGAGCCTTTGTGCGCTTTCACGGCTTGCGCCATCCGGCGGAGATGGGCGGTGCTGAGGTGGAGGCCTTTCTCGCCTGGCTGGCCAATGAACGGTCGGTGGCGGTGTCCACGCACAAGCAGGCGCTGTCGGCGCTGCTGTTTCTCTATCAGAAGGTGCTGGGCATCGACCTGCCGTGGATGAACGGCATCGGCCGGCCCAAGGCCACGCGGCGGTTGCCGGTGGTGCTCGGCACCGGTGAAGTGGCGCGGCTCTTCGCGCAGCTGGACGCGGGCCATCGGCTGTTGGCCGAGCTGCTTTACGGCACCGGCATGCGCATCATGGAAGGCGTGCGCCTGCGGGTGAAGGATGTTGATTTCGAGCGGCGCGCCATCGTCGTGCGCGAGGGGAAGGGCGCGAAGGACCGGGTCGTGATGCTGCCGGCCTCACTGGTGCCGGCGCTGCGTGCGCAGGTGGGGCATGCGCGGCTTCTTTGGGCGGCCGACCGCGCTGCCGGGCGCGGTGGCGTGCATCTGCCGGATGCGCTGGCGCGCAAGTACCCACGCGCGCCGGAGTCGTGGACCTGGTTCTGGGTGTTCCCGCAGGCCGAGCTGTCCATCGATCCGCGCACGGGTGTGGCGCGCCGCCACCATGTGCATGAGCAAGGGCTGCAGCGTGCGTTCAAGCGGGCGCTCGCGCACGCGGGCATTGACAAGCCGGCCACGCCGCACACCTTGCGCCATTCGTTCGCCACGCATCTGCTGCAAGGTGGCTACGACATCCGCACGGTGCAGGAACTGCTGGGCCATGCCGACGTAAGCACCACCATGATCTACACGCATGTGCTGAAGGTGGCCGGCGGCGGTGTGCGCAGCCCGCTCGACACGCTGCATGCGGCGCTGCGTGGCGCGGCTCCAGGCGATATGCCCGCCCGGGTGTCGGCCGCCGGTGACGGCGTGCTGGCTCCCGGCGGCCCGGTCGCGGAGCAGGATGCCGGCACATTGGGCAGGGCATGGGATCCGGCCTGGCGCATGCGTGCCCGCATGCCGCTTGCTTGCGACGCCGTGGCGGCCAGGCACCGGGCCGAGGGGCGTGGTGACGCGCTGGTCGTGGGCGCACCCAGGCACCCAGCACGCAGACCGTGCCGGCTGCAAAGTGGTGTCGCTGACCCGCTGACCCGCTGACCCGCTGACCCGCTGACCCGCTGACCCGCTGACCCGCTGAC
>JBIQKU010000022.1:6151-29034 GCA_044506225.1 Rubrivivax sp.
CGCTGACCCGCTGACCCGCTGACCCGCTGACCCGCTGACCCGCTGACCCGCTGACCCAAAAAGCCCGTTCGCACTGAGCCTGTCGAAGTGCGGTTGCGGGAACGCGCGGCTTCGACAAGCTCAGCCCGAACGGGTTTCCGGTTGATTGATCGCGCCGCCCCGTCGCGCCATGAAGTCCCCACTGCCTGCCTACGCCGAGCTGCACTGCCGCAGCAATTTCAGCTTTCTCACCGGGGCATCGCACCCGGCAGAACTGGTGGCGCGTGCGCAGGCCTTGCGTTATGGCGCGTTGGCGATCACCGATGAATGTTCCTTCGCCGGCGTGGTGCGTGCGCACGAAGCGGCCAAGGAAGTGGGCCTGGCGTTGATCATCGGCTGCGAGATGCGGGTGCGGCAGCGCTCGCCGGCGCAGGCGTCGGTCTTCGTGGATCCACCTACGCCATCCGCGCCATCCGCTTCGTCGACGCCCCCGCCGGTGTCACCGACCCGGGCCAGCCAAACCTTGACGAACGCCGCGCAGGCGGCAAAGGCGCGCAAAGCGGCCGCGGCGAAGCCCTCGCAGGCCGCCAAGGCTCGCCAGGCTTCAGCGAACTCCGCCGCAGCACGCCAGGCAGCGCGCACCACACCCGCAGCCGACGACTCGTTCCTGCGCCTCGTCCTGCTCGCCCAGACCCGCCGCGGCTACGGCAACCTCGCGCACTGGATCACCATCGCGCGCCGCCGTGCCGGCAAGGGCGAGTACCTCGCCTGGCGCGGCGATGTGGAAGGCAAGGAGCCGGGCGCGCCCATGCTCGCCGGCCTGCCCGATTGCCTGGCCTTGCTGGTGCCGGATGCGTCGCAGCCCTTCGAGCAGGTGTTTGCGGATGCGATGTGGCTCAAGACCTGGTTCCAGGATCGTGCCGCCATCGCCATCGAGCTGCTCAACCGTGCCGGCGACGAGGCGCTGGTCGACACCGTCAAGCGGATCGCCGGCTTCGTCGGCCTGCCCATCGTCGCCGCCGGCGATGTGCTGATGCATGTGCGCTCGCGCAAGCCGCTGCAGGACACGCTCACGGCCACACGCCTCGGCCGCCCGGTGGCGCAGTGCGGCAGCGCGCTCGCCGCCAATGCCGAGCAGCACCTGCGTTCGCGCGCCCGCCTGGCCGCGCTGTACGAGCCGGCGTGGCTGGAGCAGACGCTCGTGCTCGCCGGGCGCTGCAGCTTCTCGCTCGACGAACTGCAGTACGAATACCCGCAGGAGCTGGTGCCGCCGGGGCAGACGCCCACCAGCCACCTGCGCCAGCTCACCGAGGCCGGCATGGCGCGGCGCTACCCGGGCGGTGCGCCGGCGGCGGTGCGCGCGCAGGTCGAGCATGAGCTCGCGCTCATCGCCAAGCTGAACTACGAGCGCTATTTCCTCACCGTGGCCGACATCGTGCACTGGGCGCGCGAACGCAAGATCCTGTGCCAGGGCCGCGGCAGCGCGGCCAATTCGACGGTGTGCTATTGCCTGGGCGTCACCGAGATCGACCCGGGCCGCGCCACCTTGCTGTTCGAGCGTTTCATCAGCGTGGAGCGCAACGAGCCGCCCGACATCGACATCGACTTCGAGCACCAGCGGCGCGAGGAAGTCATCCAGTACATCTACAAGAAGTACGGCCGCCACCGGGCGGCGCTGGCCGCGGTCGTCATCAGCTACCGGCCGCGCTCGGCGCTGCGCGACGTCGGCCGGGCGCTGGGCATCGACCTGCAGCGCATCGACGCGGTCAGCAAGAGCCAGCAATGGTGGGACAGCCGCGCCGGCATCAGCGCCGAGCGCCTGCGCGAGCACGGCTTCGACCCGGACGCGCCGCTGGTGCAGCTGTGGATCGCGCTGACGCTGCAGCTCATCGGCTTTCCGCGCCACCTCAGCCAGCACCCCGGCGGCTTCGTCATCGCCGCCGAGCACATGGCGCAGCTGGTGCCCGTGGAGAACGCCAGCATGGAAGATCGAAGCGTCATCCAGTGGGACAAGGACGACCTCGAATCCCTGCGGCTGATGAAGGTGGACATCCTGGCGCTGGGCATGCTGAGCGCCATCCGGCGCTCGCTCGCCTTCATCGGCGACAAGCTCGGCCGCCCGTTCGAGCTGCACGACGTGCCCGACAAGGACGAGGCGACCTTCGAGATGATTCGCCGCGCCGACACCGTGGGCGTGTTCCAGATCGAAAGCCGCGCGCAGATGAGCATGCTGCCCCGGCTTGCGCCACGCTGCTTCTACGACCTGGTGGTGCAGGTGGCCATCGTGCGCCCGGGTCCCATCCACGGCGGCATGGTGCATCCGTATCTCAAGAACCGCGCCATTCCGGACGAGGAGCTCGACTACCCGGAAGCGCTGAAGCCCGCCCTGCAACGCACCAAGGGCGTGCCGATCTTCCAGGAGCAGGTGATGCAGATCGCGATGATCGCCGCCGACTTCACCGCCGGCGAAGCCGACCAGCTGCGCCGCGCCATGGCGGCCTGGAAGCGAAAGGGCGGGCTCGGGCCTTTCCATACGCGGCTGGTCGGGCGAATGATCCAGAAAGGCTATGACCCCGACTATGCGGAGCGCATCTTTGCGCAACTGGAAGGCTTTGGTGAATACGGCTTTCCGGAAAGCCATGCGGCCAGCTTTGCGCTGCTCGCCTACGACAGCAGCTGGATCAAGTGCCACCATCCCGATGCCTTTCTCGCCGGCCTGCTGAACAGCCAACCCATGGGCTTTTATGCGCCCGCACAGCTCGTGCGCGATGCACGCGCCCACGGTGTGGAGGTGCGCCCGGCCGATGTGTGCGCGAGCGATGTCGAAAGCACGCTGGAAGGCGAGGGCGGCAGCGGTGCGTACCTGCGCCCGGTGCGCCTCGGGCTGAACCGCATCGCCGGCCTGGGTGACGAGGCGGCGGCGCGCATCGTGACGGCGCGCAGCCAGGCGCCGTTCGACAGCGTGGAGGATCTGGCGCGCCGCGCCGCGCTGAATGCGCACGACCTGCACGCGCTGGCCGAAGCCGATGCGCTGCGCGCGCTGGCCGGCCATCGCCGGCAGGCGGCCTGGGCCGTGGCCGGGGTCGACACCCGGCCCACCGAGATGCTGCGCGCGACAAGGCTGCATGAAGCGGTGGTGCCCTTGCCGGCGGCGGGCGAATCGCAGGAGATGCTGGCCGACTACCGCGCGCTGGGCCTCACGCTCGGTCGCCATCCGCTGGCGCTGCTGCGCGACACGCTGGCCCGTTTCAAGGTGCAGCCGGCATCGGTGCTGCGCGGCTACCCGAACGGCCGCCTGGCGCGGGCGAGCGGCCTGGTCACGCACCGCCAGCGCCCGGGCACGGCCAAGGGCACGGTGTTCGTCACGCTGGAGGACGACACCGGCACGGTCAACGTGATCGTCTGGCCGGGTGTCGTCGAATCCCAGCGCCGCCCGCTGCTGGCCGCGCGGCTGCTCACCGTCTATGGCCAGTGGCAACGCGAGGGCGAGGTGATGCACCTCGTCGCCTCGCGCCTCATCGACCACACGCCGCTGCTGCAAGGGCTGGAAAGCCGCAGTCGCGATTTCCGTTGACGCGCAAGGCGGCGATCTTTCGTCCGTCGCGCGCCGATAAGCCCGACTCGCCAAGGCCTCGCTTTGCAGGTACGCCACCTGCTACACCCCTGGCCAGCAGGGCCCCGCCAAGCCGCCGCGCGCCGCCCCGAGTTCGTTCATGCAGGAGCCGAGCGCCGCGCCATGAAGTCCGCCGAAGCCGAACCGCCCAAACCCCCCGAGCCGCCGCCGTTCGAGCGCCGCGTGCAGATCAGCGGCGTGCAGCTCGTCGGCATCGGCCTGCTGTCGCTGCTGCCGCTCGCCGCACTCACCGGCCTGCTGGGCACCAAGGAAGAAGAGGCGCGTGCCAGCGCCGGGGCGCTCGAGCTTTCGGTGCGCTACCCGGCGCGCACGCACCACAGCGTGTCCGAAGCGGTTGAGCTCGCAGTGAAGAACACTGGCACCCAGCCGCTCGCCGGCGCGGGCCTGCGCCTGGGCGACGGATATCTCTCGCACTTCGAGGACGCGCGCTTCACGCCGGCGGTGCAGCGCCTGGGCGAAGACGGCGCCGAACTGGAGCTCGGCGAACTGGCGCCGGGCGAGACGCGCCGGCTGGTGGTGGAACTGCGCGCCAGGCACTTCGGCACGCACGACGGGCGCATCAGCGCGGTGGCCGAGGGTGCCGAGCCGGTGGTGCTCGAGGTGTCCACCCTGGTCCTGCCCTGAAGGAGCCGCCATGGAAACCGTGCTGCGCATCACCGCCATCTATCTCTTCATCATGGTGGCGCTGCGCGTGATGGGAAAGCGCGAGTTCGGCCAGCTCTCACCGCTGGAACTCGTCTCGTTGCTGATGATTCCCGAGATCGTCTCGCAGGCGCTGACGGGTGAGAACTATTCGGTGACCAACGCCTTCATCGGCGTGGCCACCCTGTTCGTGCTGGTGTTCGCGAGTTCGCTCGTGATGCACCGCTTCAAGAAGGCCGAGGTCGCGATCACCGGCGAACCCACGGTGCTGGTGCACCGCGGCCAGATGTTCCCGCGGCAGATGAACCTGACCCGCGTGACGCCCGACGAGGTCTTCAGCGAGATGCACAAATCGGGGTTGCAGCGGCTGGAGGAGGTCGACTGGGCCATTCTGGAGAGCGACGGCTCCATCGCCATCGTGCCGGTCAACGATGAGCAGGCGAAGCGCATGGGCGCGAGGCGGGTGCAGAAGGAGAAATCGTCGCTGTGATGCGATGAGGCGGTGGGCAGGACAGGGCCGGCCTGCCGACCCAGGCCGTTCGCGCCGCGTCCATCGAAGGGCTTCGTCGTGCCGCGTCTGTCGAGCGCCGCCTCGACCAGACTCCGTTCGCCCTGAGGTATCGAAGGGCGAGCGCATGGAAGGGCTTCGATACCTCAGCCCGAACGGGAGCGGGGAGTACAAGGGCCGCGTACCGAAACCGGGGTCCGCCTGCCCAAATCCGTTCGCCCTGAGCCTGTCGAAGGGCCTCGTCATGCCGCGCCCTGTCGAGCCTCGCCTCGACCAGACCCCGTTCGCCCTGAGGTATCGAAGGGCGCGTGCATGGAGGGCTTCGATACCTCAGCCCGAACGGGGAGGAATCCCGTTCGCACTGCGCTTGTGGAAGTGCATGCGCGCGCGGGGGCTTCGACAAGCTCAGCCCGAACGGGAGGGGGAGTACAAGGGTCGCGTACCAAAACGGAGGTCCGCCTGCCCGAACCCGTTCGCCCTGAGCCTGTCGAAGGGCCTCGTCGCGCTTCACCTTATCGAGCGCGGCCTCAAGCGAACCCCTTTCGCCCTGAGGTATCGAAGGGCGCGTGCATGGAAGGGCTTCGATACCTACCTCAGCCCGAACGGGAAGGAATCCCGTTCGCACTGAGCTCGTCGAAGTGCACGTACGCGCACGGCGCTTCGACACCCACACGGGGCGTGGGTGCGAAGTTGCGTGTGGCGGTCGTGGACTGAAAGGCCTGCCTCGCCTTCCACCCCTTCAGCGCACCCACACCGCCACCTCCCGCCCCGGCTCCAAGCGCAGCATCTCGCCCGCATGCCGCAACACCAGCGCCTGCCCGCCGTCCTCATGCCGCAGCGTCAGCGCCGAGCCCGAAAGCCGCACGCCGATGCGCTGGCCGTGCCATTGCAGCGCCATGCGCACGTCGTCCAGCCCGTCGGGCAGGTGCGGACGCAGCAGCAGGCCGTCGGACTGCGGCCACAGGCCGAGGTAGAAGCGCTGCAGCACGTCCCAGGCGCCGGCCATGGCGCCGAGGTGCACGCCTTCGTGCGTGCTGCCCTCGGGTTTGCGCTCGAGGTCGGTGGCGAGAGCCTGGCGGTAGTAGTGCCAGGACTCGGCGGTGTCGATCTCGGCGAGCGCGCCGGCGCACACCACGTGCGACAGGCTGGACTCATGGCTCACCCGGTCCAGGTAGTGGCGCACCGTTCGCTCGTGCCAGCCGGCTGACAGCGGCACCCCCAGGCGATCAAGCAGCGCGCGCGTGGCGTCCACGCCCAGCAGGTAGAACAGCATGAGCACATCGGCCTGCTTGGTGATCTGGTAGCGGTTCACGTCGTCGCCGCGCGCGAGCAGCCACCAGTCCTCGCGCTCGTGCTGGCCGTCGGGCGGCAGCGGGGCGCGCTCGGCCGGCTCGAGCCGGTCGAAGCCGTCGAACTGCGCGAGCACGCCGTCGCCGATGAGGCACACCCGCAGGCGCCGGCTCACCTGGTCCCAGCCGTCGACTTCGCCGGCGCGCACGTCGCACTGGTGGCACAGCCGCAGCCAGTCGCATGCCTCCATGTGGCGCGGCAGCTCGCTTGCGCAGCGCAAGGTCTCGGCGGCCATCAGGTTGGTGTAGCTGTTGTTGTCCAGGCCCGGCTGCTCGGCGCCGGGCCAGGCGTCGTGGTACTCGTCGGGGCCGATGACGCCGAGGATGTCGTATCGCCCGTCCTCGTTCTTGTGCACCCGCGAGGCCCAGAAGCGCGCGATCTCGATCAGCAGCTCGCCGGTCTCGCCGGCCAGCAACCGCGCATCGCCGGTGGCGAGGTGGTGGCGCCAGGCGTTGAATGCGATCGCCGAGCCGATGTGGTGCTGCAGGTGGGTGTGATCGGGCTTCCATTGCCGCGCCGGCGGGATCCACTGGAAGGCCGGTGTTTCTTCCTCGCCGGTGGTGGCGCTGCGCCACGGGAACATCGCGCCGCGCCAGCCGCTGCGCAATGCGGCGGTGCGCGCGGCGCCCAGGCGGCGGTGGCGATAGGCGAGCAGCGCGCGCGAGATGGCGGGAAAGCGCAGGTCGTAGAACGGAAACGCCAGCAGTTCGTCCCAGAACACATGGCCGAAGTAGCCCTCCTGCCAGCCGCGCGCGGGCAGGCCGGTGTCGCGCTCGCTGGTCAGCGGCGAGGCGGCCTGCAGCAGGTGGAACGCGCCGGCACGCGCGCTGCGTGCGAGCGTGTCGTCGCCCGGCGTGTCGAACTCAAGCCGGTCCCACAGTGCCCGCCAGGCCTGGCGCTGCGAGGCGAGCAGCGCCGCGCGTTCGACGGCGGTGGCACGCCCGGCCGCCTCGTCGGCGCGCACATGCACCTGCAGTTCGATGTCCAGCGCCTGGCCTTGCACGGCCCGCACGCGGGCATGCTGGGCCAGCGCCTGGCGCGGCTTGTCGACCTCGACGCGGATGGCCACCGGTTGCGCATCGCCGCCGCCCGCATCCACCACGCACGACAGCCGCGATTCGATGCGAAAGCGCCGCGTGCCGTCGGTGGTGTTCGCGCACACCGCCACGCCGCCGCCGGTGGCCGGCACCGGCTGCACCTCCAGGTGCCGGCCTTCGTAGGCGCGCGTGCGCGCGAGCTTGGCATTGGCCGCGGTGGTGCGCAGCAGCGAGCGCAGCTCCAGCGCGCCCGACCAGTTGCAGGGCACGAGCCGCCAGTGCAGCAGCACCGCGTCGGCATCGACCAGGCTGACGCAGCGTGTCTCGTGCAGCAGCGTCTCGCGCCCGGCGTCGTCGCGCACGCGCATCTCGCGCTCGGCCACGCCGGCGTCGAGATCGAGGCGGTGGCGGTAGTGCAGCAATTGCACATCGTCGAGCGCGAACCAGTCGTGCGCGCCCTCGGGCCGGAAGCTCAGTGCGAACGGATCGGGCAGGTTGACGAGCGAGGTGATCTGCACCGCCTCGCCGTTGATGAAGCGCCCCGCGCGGTTGTAGCCGCCGGCGAAATACAGCCCGGCGTAGTGCTGCGCCCGGTCGGCCGCGCGCCGGGCGAACGCGGCCTCGGGCGCGCAGGCACGCACGAAGAGCACGCCGTTGCCCAGCCCCATCAGCGACTCGCGGCGTGCCTCGTCCGGCAGGTCGTAGTCGTCGAACTCGATCTGTCGTGCACCAGCCTGCGGCATTCAGGGCTCCCGGCGGATGAGCCGGCGCGGCCTGGCGAGCTGCGCCTCCAAGCGCTCGCGCGGCGCATAGCCGGGTTGCGAGCCCCAGGCCATGACTGCGAGTTCGCTCGCCGCCACACCGAAGCGCACCGCGTCCTCGGGTCTGCGTCCTTCCAGCAGCGCGACGGCGAAGGCGCCGGTGAAGGCATCGCCCGCGCCGGTGGTGTCGGTGGCCTCGACCTCCACTGCCTGCTGGTGCCAGATCTGGCCTTCGTGAAGCCACAGACAGCCGCCGTCGCCGAGCTTCGCGCACACGAGCGGCGGGCCGAGCGCGGCCAGTTTTCGCGCGGCACGCGCCAGTGCATCGAGGTCGTCGGCGGGGGCGGCTATGCCGGCGAGCGTGAGCGCCTCCTCGGCGTTGGGCGTGAGGGCGTGCACCTTCGCGAGGTCTTCATGCGGCACCTGCTCCGGGAAGGACGGGTCGACCACCACGCGCAGCCCGCGCCGGTGCGCCGCGGCGATGGCGCGCGAGGCGGCGTGCGGCGTGATCTCGTAGTCCGCGACGAGCAGCGAGCCCTCGGGCGCGGCGGCGATGTGCTGCTCGATGGCGCCAATGTCCGCCTCGTCGAAGCCGAGGTTGGCCTCGCCGGCGAGCACGATGCGCTTCTTGCCCTTGGGCGGCACCACGATCATCGACACGGCCGTGCCGTCGCCCCGGCCCGTGCGCACGCCGCGTAGGTCCACGCCTTCGGCGCGCAGCGGCGCGAGCGCCTGCTCGGCCAGTTCGTCCTCGCCGACGCGGCCCAGCAGCCAGGCGTCGCAGCCCAGCCGCCTTGCCAGCAGCGCCACATTGCTCGCCTTGCCGCCGCTGAAGCGGTGCAGGTCCTGCGCGGCAACGGTTTCCGCCTCCCAGGCGGCGTCGTCCACGCGCACCTGGAAGTCGGCATTGATGCTGCCGAGCGACAGCAGCACGGGGTGCGGGGTGGGTGGTGGCGTCATGCGGGTGGATCGGGGAGGGTGTGCCGCCACGCAGCAAATGTCATTCCGCCGCCGGTATGCCGTTTGCCGCGGCTCGGGGGTTCAACGTCGTACCGCAAGGAGATGGCCATGACCCCGCCCGACCGCCCGCAAGATGCCGCCAGCCCCGCCACGCCGCGCGACGGCGCCGTCGATTCGCGCCGCGGCGCCGGCAGCCAGCCCGATGCCTCGGTCCGCCGCGACGCCAACGACAGCGCGCGCCCGGCCGACGTCTCGCGTGATTCCGCCAAGACCCGCCAGGGCGGCGAAGCTTCGGGCGGGCGCGACAGCAGCATCGAGCGCGACATCCCCGACGACTACGGCCACGAAACCAGCAACCCGGATGACCTCGAGCCGCCGGACGAGCACGCGCAGCGTTGACGTGGCTGCCGACGCGGGCGCCGAAGTGCAGAGCGGGCTGGTGGTCTTCACCATCGGCCATTCCACCCGCCCGATCGAGGACTTCATCGCCATGCTGCGCGGCCACGGCGTGCAGCGCCTGATCGACGTGCGCACCGTGCCGCGCTCGCGCCGCAACCCGCAGTACGCACAGGAAAACCTGCCCGGCCACCTGCGGGCCGCCGGCATCGCCTACGAACACCGCGCGGGCCTGGGCGGCTTCCGGCGCACGAGCGAGGACTCGCCCAACAAGGGCTGGCGCAACACCTCGTTCCGCGGCTATGCCGACTACATGCAGACCGAGGACTTCGAGCGCGAACTGCAGTGGCTGATCGACACCGCACGGCGCGAGCAGGTCGCCACCATGTGCGCCGAAGCCGTGCCCTGGCGCTGCCACCGCTCCCTGATCGCCGACGCCTTGCTCGCGCATGGCGTGCGCAGCGAGGAGATCGTGAGCGCACACCGCAGCCAGGCACGCAAGCTCACGCCGTTTGCAAGGGTGTGCGGGGAGCGGGTGATGTATCCGCCGGAGGACGTGGCGGCCGGGCCAGACCGTGCGCCCTGAGGTATCGAAGGGCGCACGGGTGCAAGGGCTTCGATACCTCAGCCCGAACGGGTCGTGCAGTCCATGCCGTTCGCCCTGAGGTATCGAAGGGCGCGTGCATGATGGGCTTCGATACCCCAGCCCGAACGGGCCGGAATTTCCCGTTCGCACTGAGCTTGTCGAAGTGCATGTGTGCACGTACCGGGCTTCGACAAGCTCAGCCCGAACGGGATTTGATGTGTTGGACTCCGAACAGGACTTGCACTCAACCCCGTTCGCCCTGAGGTATCGAAGGGCGCGTGCATGAGGGGCTTCGATACCTCAGCCCGAACGGGTCGGAATTCCCGTTCGCACTGAGCTTGTCGAAGTGCATGTGTGCGCGCACCGGGCTTCGACAAGCTCAGCCCGAACGGGTGTTGGTCTGTGGGCTTCGATACCTCAGCCCGAACGGATTTCGCAGGGGTGTGCGAGGGGGCGCGCTGCCGGGCGCATGTCGCGACCCAACCCCGTTCGCCCTGAGGTATCGAAGGGCGCACGCGTGCAAGGACTTCGACGCCGCAGCCTGAACCGGTGTGTTGGCTTCGATGCCTGAGCCCGAACGGCGCGCAATCGCGTTCGCACTGAGCTTGTCGAAGTGCCTGCGTGCGCGCCGCCGGCTTCGACAAGCTCAGCCCGAACGGGTCTTGGTGTTGTGCTTCGACAAGCTCACCCCAACGGATCGTGGTATGTCGAGCTTCGACAAGCTCACCCCAAAGGGAGAAGAAGCAGACCAAAGAGAAGGCCCGCACTCGGCGGGCCTTTGTGATGCGCAGCAGCGGCTTATTTCTTCTTCTTGGCAGCCGGCTTCTTCGCGGCCGGCGCGGCCTTGGCGGCCTTGCGGGCGGCGGCCTTGGGGTCGACGGCGGCCTTGAAGGCGGTGCCCGGGGTGAACTTGGGCAGCTTCACCGCGGCGATCTTGATCTTGGCGCCGGTGGCGGGGTTCACGCCGTTGCGCGCGGCGCGGGCGTGTTGCTTGAAGCTGCCGAAACCGGGCAGGGCGACGGTGCCGCCCTTCTTGACCGTGCCGACGATGGCGTCGACGAAGGTGTTGAGGATGCGGCCAGCCTCCGCCTTGGTCAGGTCGTGCTTCGTTGCCAGATGCTCGATCAGTTCTGCTTTGTTCATTCGTTCAGGTGAATTAGGCGCCCGCCGCTTGCGGGCACGGGATTCTCCACGATGCCTGTGCTGATCAGAGCTGCACGCGGGCGCTGCCGATGCCGTCGAACGTGACGAGCACCGCATCTCCGGCCTTTGCATGCAGCAGGCCGCACCAGGTGCCGGTGCTCACGACGGTGCCCGCCGCCACCGTCGCGCCGTGGCGCGTGAGGTGGCGCAGCCACTGCGGCAGCACGAAGGCCGGCTCGTCGAACACATGGCCGCCACGAAACCGCGCCTCGGCGGCGGCGCCGATCTTCACCATGCAGCGCTGCTGCGCCCAGTCGCGCGCGGCATAGGGCTGCCATTCGCCCAGCACGAGCGCACCGTGCGACTGAAGGTCCGCCAGGCGCGCCAACTCGGGCGCACGCAGTCCCTCGCGCCAGCGGGATTCCACGATCTCGATGGACGCGCACATCGCGTCCACCAGGGATTCGGCGCCGGCCACGTCGAGCGTGGCGGCGAGCGCGGCGTCCACGTCCTGGCCGAGGCGCAGCGCGATCTCCGCCTCGATGCCGCGCAGGCTCAGCGGCCACGCGCCATCGTCTTCGGCGGCGGGCCAGTCGCGTGCGTCGGCGGGGCTGGACCACACGCCGTGCGGCGGGAGCGGCGAATGCGACAGCGGCGTCTCGCGCGACGGGCCGCCGCTTTTCCAGCAAGCAGGCACTGCCGCATGGAACCAGCCGAAGGCCGTGGCCAGCGCCTCCTGCACGGCATAGGCGCTGGCCGCATCGGCCAGTTCGGGGGCGGGTACCGGGCGGTGCTGGCGGCGGGCGTCGAGCAGCAGCGCCACCACCTCGTCGGTTGTTGCGGCCATGGGTGTCGTCTCCTTGAAAGTGGGCCCGAGTATCGAACCCTCGCGGTCTTTGGCGTGGCCGCGATGGCCGGCAGACGTCAGCGCACCACCCAGCCTCCGCACACCGGGAACACCTGGCCCACGAAACAGTTCGCCGCCTCGCTGCACAGATAGGCCGCGAACTGCGCATCCTCCTTCGCGCTCACCAGCCGCCCGAGCGGCACCTCGCGCCTGAGGCGCTCCTGGAAGCGCGGATTCGCCTGCACCTCGGGCGGAAAGTAGGTCTCGTTGTCGACGAAGTTCTGTGCGATCAGGTTGACCTGCACGTTGTGCGCCGCCATCTCCACGCCCACCGCCTGCACATACGACATCTGCGCCCCGCGCGCCGCGCAGTAGGTGGAGAAGCGCTTCATGCCACGCAGGGCCGAGGCGCTGCCCAGCACCAGCACCTTGCCCGCGCGCCGCTCGATCATCGGCGGCAGCGCGGCGCGCATCAGCCGCGGCAACGGGTCCACCAAGGCGGCGAAGGTGCTGCGCCATTCGTCCTCGTCCACCTGCAGCACCGGGTTCTCCGGCGCTGGCCAGGCCATGTTGGCAACCAGCGCGTCGATGGTGCCCGCCTCGGCCACCACGCGCGCCGGCATGTCGGGCTCGATGAGCGCACGCGTATCGGCCACCACGTCCGCGCCCTGCGCGGCGAACACCTCGCACAGCGCCGGACCCATGAACTCGTCGGCCTGGGTGATGAGCACGCGCTTGCCGCGCAGGCTGGGGGATGACATGGGGTTCGTCTCCTTGTGGCTGGTGAATCCGTGCCGGCGACGCTCGCACCGGCGGCAGGTGTCAGGCGGCAGCCGCGCCCGCGGATTTCATCCGGGGATGAAGCCGGATCGGTGTCGACGCCGCCTCGACGGAACGCGCCCGCAGCTGCCCGCAGCCCGCATCCACGTCCTGCCCGGCGGATTGCCGCAGCTTGGTGAGCACGCCGCGCCGGTGCAGCAGGCGGGCGATGTCGCGGGCGCGCTCGGCCTCGGGCCGGGCGAAATCGAGGCCGTCCACCTGGTTGTACGGAATCATGTTGAGCACCGCGTAGCGGCCCTTCAGCAGCCGCACGATGCCGTCGAGTTCGTCGTCGCCGTCGTTCACGCCGGCGATCAAGGTCCACTGGACCTGCATGGGGTAGCCGGTCGCACGTGCATAGCGTTCGCCGGCCTCGACCAGCTCGGCCGGGGCGATGCGCGGCGCGCGCGGCAGCAGCTTGGCGCGGCGTGCGGCCTGCGTGGAATGCAGCGACAAGGCGAGCGCCGGCTTCACCGGCCCGGCGAGCAGCCGTTCGAACACGCGCGCATCGCCCACGGTGGAGAACACCAGGTTCTTGTGGCCGATGCCGCCTGCGGTGCCCAGCAGTTCGATGGCCTCCATCACGTTCTCGAGGTTGTGCGCCGGCTCGCCCATGCCCATGAACACGACCTTCTTCACGGGCCGGCGCTGCCGCGCCAGCACCACCTGCGCCACGATCTCGGCGCTGCCGAGCTGGCGCGCAAGCCCGTCGCGCCCGGTCATGCAGAACACGCAGCCGACCGCGCAGCCGACCTGGCTGGACACGCACACGCCGTCGCGCGGCAGCAGCACGGCTTCCACGGTCTGCCCGTCGGCCAGGCGCACCAGCAGCCGCGCCGAGCCGTCCGCCGCAGGGTGTTCGGACTGCACCTGGGCCAGCGCGGCCAGATCGGCTTCGACCGCTGGCAGGGCGTCGCGCAGTGTGCGCGGCAGGAAATCCTCGGGCCGGCGCTTGGGCGCATCCTGCGGCAGCGCATGCGCCCACAGGCGCAGCACACGCTGGGCATGACAGGGCAGGGCACCGCTGTCGTGCAGGCGTTGGCGAAGCTCGGAGATGCGCATGGCGAGGGGCGGGACTGCGGAACGCGCCAGTGTAGGCAGGCGCAGGCCCCGGCGGCGCCGGCGAGACCCGGCACGCCGCCTGCCGCGTGTCCGACGAGGAGACCGCCCGCCCCGTGAACGCCTCGGCGCACGGCCTTCCAGGCGAAAAGGGGTGACACCATGACTTCACAAGAACGCACCAGCGACCGGCCGCGCGCCGTGCTGCCGCTGATCCTGGGCATCGTGCTTCTTCTCATGGGCGTGGGCCTGCTCGTGGGCGGGATACGGCTCGTGAGCCTGGGCGGCTCCTGGTACTACCTGATCGCCGGCGTCGTGCTCATTGCCGCCGGCATGCTCCATGTGATGCGGCGGCCGTTGGCGAGCGGCCTGTACTTCGCGCTGCTGCTGGCCACCGTCGTGTGGGCGCTGGCCGAAGTGGGCCTGTCGTTCTGGGGCTTGATGCCGCGGCTGGCCGTGCTGGTGGTGCTTGGCGTGTTCGCCGCGCTGGCGGCACGCAGCCTGTCGCCTGCGGCGCGCTGGCCGGTGCCGGTGGCGGTGGTGCTGGGCCTGGTGATCGTTGCCGCCGGCATCGGCGTGTTCCAGCCGCACGGGGTGATCCGGCCCGAGCAGCCGATCTCCGCTGCGCAGAACCCACCGCCGGTGCTGGCGAACGCAGCCGACCCGGCCAACCGCTGGGACTACTACGGCCGCGACGCCGACAGCACGCGCTATGCGCCCATCGACCAGATCAACACCAGCAACGTGAAGCAGCTGGAAGTCGCGTGGACCTACCGCACGGGCGCGGCCACGAGCCGTGCCGACGAAGACCAGAACACGCCCATCCAGGTGGGCGACGCCCTGTACCTGTGCACGCCGCTGAACAAGGTGATCGCGCTCGACGCGGAAACCGGCGCCGAACGCTGGACCTTCGACCCACAGGCCGGCGACACCAAGGCCTGGAACCGCTGCCGCGGTGTCGCCTGGTACGACGCGCCGGCCGAACTGCACGGCCCCGACGGCAAATGCGCGGGCCGCATCATCACCACCGCCAAGAACAGCCGCATGTACGCGCTGGACGCGAAGACGGGCGAGCTCTGCACCGATTTCGGCGTCAATGGCGAGGTGGACCTGAACGTCGGCCTCGGCCCCTATGCCGACTACTACTACATGCCGACCTCGCAGCCGCTGATCGCGGGTGACGTGGTGGTCGTCGGCGGCTGGGTGTGGGACGGCAAGCAGACCGAACAACCCTCGGGCGTGGTGCGCGCCTACAGCCTGCGCACCGGCGAGCTGGCCTGGGCCTGGGACCTGGGCAACCCGGCCACCACCCTGCTGCCGCCCGAAGGCGAGACCTACACCAAGGGCACGCCCAACTACTGGTCCAGCGGCGCCTACGACGCCAAGCTCAACATGGTCTACCTGCCGCTGGGCAATGCGACGCCCGATTTCTGGGGTGCGCACCGCAGCGAGGCGGCCAACGAATACGCGACCTCGGTAGTCGCGCTGCATGCCGACACCGGCCGCGAGGCCTGGCACTTCCAGTCGGTGCACATGGATACCTGGGACTACGACAACGGCGTGCCGCCGCCCCTGGTCGACGTGCCCGACGCCAACGGCAACCTCGTGCCGGCGCTGGTGCTGGCCACCAAGACGCACCAGCTCTTCCTGCTCGACCGCCGCACCGGCGAGCCGCTGGCCGAGGTCGAGGAGCGGCCCGCGCCGCAAGAGAAGCAGGAAGGCGATGCGATCGCGCCCACGCAGCCGTGGTCGGTGGGCATGCCGCAGATCGCGCCCATGACGCTGGGCGAGAAGGACATGTGGGGCGCCACCATGTTCGACCAGCTCTACTGCCGCATCGGCCTGCGCAAGCTGCGCAACGACGGCGCCTACACCAAGCTCACGACCGAGCGATCGCTCATCTACCCCGGTTATTACGGCGGCATGAACTGGGGCGGGCTGGCCGTCGACAAGCGCACCAACACGCTGATCGTCAATGACATGCGCATGCCGCAGATCGGCTGGCTGGTGCCGCAGGCGCAGGCCGACGCCGAGTTCGAGAAGCTGCCCAAGGACGCCGGCTGGAGCCGTCACGTCCAGGAGGGCACGCCTTTCCAGGCGTTCAAGGGCGGCTTCAACTCGCCGCTGGGCATCCCCTGCCACGCGCCTCCCTGGGGCGCGCTGACCGGCGTGGATCTGAAGACCCGCACCATCGCCTGGCAGGTGCCGCTGGGCACGGTCGAAGACGCGCGGCTGCACGGCATCCGTGCCTCCTTGCCGGTGCCGCTCGGCATGCCCTCGCTGGGCGGCCCCATCGCCACCGCCGGCGGGCTCACCTTCTACGCCGGCACGCAGGACTACTACCTGCGCGCCTTCGACAGCGCGACCGGAAAGGAGCTGTGGAAATCCCGGCTGCCCGTGGGCGCACAGGCCACGCCCATGACCTATCTGTCACCCAGGAGCGGCCGCCAGTTCGTCGTGATCTCCGCCGGCGGGGCGCGCATGACGCCGGACCGGGGAGACCATGTGCTGGGCTATGCGTTGCCGGTGAAGTAGAGGGCATGGCAGCGCCCGGTGCGCCGCCATGCCATGCGCTCTCAAGCCGCCTGCACCACCGCGCCGAGCTGGGCCCGCGCAAACGCCTCCAGCGTGGTTGGCTGCACCGCCACCGGTGCCACCTGTGTGGAGCCGATGGCGGAGGTCACCCACCGCGCCAGTGCTGCCAGCTGATCCACCGCATCCGCGGAAAAGCCTTGCGCCATCAGCGCCGGCCGCATCTCCTCAGCCGTCACCTGCACATACGGCAGCCCCGGCTTGCCGATGACCCCGCCCAGCACGCTCGCCGCCTCGCGCATCGTCACATGCGCCGGCGCATGCAGCAGCAGCACGCCGCGGCGCTGCGGCGTCATCAGCTCGGCGGCGGCGACGGCCGCGATGTCGGCGGTGGCCACCATGGGCACCGGCCCGTCGGGCGCTTCCATGCCGACGAGCTGCTGCACATCGGCGGGCTCGCCCAGCGCGGCCAGCAGGTTCTCCATGAAATAGCCCGGGCGCAGATGCAGCAGGTCGGGCCCGGTGAGCGCGTTCAGCCGCTGCTCCTGCGCATGCAAGGCTTCGATGGGCCCGGTGCCGCGCGGCAGCTCGGCACCGACGCTCGACAGGTTGACGATGCGCGGCACCGTGGCCTCGGCCAGCGCCTGCGCAATGGACGCGCCGATGCGGTCCTGCGCGCGGCGCATGTCGGGCTCGGCGTAGCACGGCGGCAGCATGGTGTAGGCCGCGCTCGCGCCGGCAAAGGCTTCGCGCAGAAAGCCCGGGTCGCCGGCATCGCCGATGGCGAGCTGCGCGCCGGCACGCTCGAGCGCGGCAAGCGCCGCGCGATCGCGGCCGACGATGCGCACCGGTTGCTTCGCAGCCAGCAGCAGGGCCGCGAGTCGGGACGTGATCTGTCCGTGGGATCCAAGCAGGACGTACATGGCAGTTTCCTTCGCAGGAGTGGGTGGAGGGGCGCATGCTGCGCGCTGCCGCCGTCCAGAAAAAGTCCCTTCGGAGGAACCTGCTGTTCAGTGATACTGGACAAATGAATCTCGCCCGCCTGGAAGTCTTCGTCGCCGTGTGCACTGCTGGCAGCTTCACCCGCGCGGCCGACCAGCTTGCCGTCACCAAGTCCGCCGCCAGCCAGCAGGTCGCCACGCTCGAGCGCGAGCTGGGCGTGATGCTGCTGCACCGGAGCACCCGCAGCCTCGTGCCCACCGACGCCGGCGCCGCGCTGCTGGCCGATGCGCGCACGCTGCTCGATCAGGCGCAGCGCCTCGCCGAGCGCACACGTTCGCAGGCGGCGGAGTTGAGCGGCCTGTTGCGGCTCACCTCGGCCGAAGACACCGGCAGCTGGGTCGCGCCGCTGATCGCCGAATATTTGCGGCTGCACCCGGGCATGCAGGTCGACTACCGGCCGAGCGACCGCCTGCTCGACCTGGTGGCCGATGGCATCGACCTGAGCCTGCGCACCACCGGCCGGCGCGACTCCGGCCTGCGCGCGGCGCATCTCGCCACCTTCGACGTCTGGTGCGTGGCCTCGCCCGCCTACCTCGCGGAACGCGGCACGCCGCGGCGCTTCGCCGACCTGGCGGCGCACGAGTGGATCGCCTTCACCCCGCTGCCCAGCCCCTGGACGTTGCGCAACCGCGACGGCAGCCAGTCGGTGCGGCTTCGCGGGCGCCTGAGCACCTCCAGCACCGGCGGCGGCCGCGCGCTGGCCATGGCCGGCGCGGGCCTCTTCGGTGCGCCGCAGTTCATGCTCGAGGCCGAAGTCGCCGCGGGGCGCCTGGTGCGCGTGCTGCCCACGCTCAAGCTGCCGCAGGTGACGCTGTACGCCGCCTGGCCCGGCCAGCGCGAGCCGGCGGCCAAGACGCGGGCCTTCATCGAACTTGCCAAGCAGCGGCTGCGGCGCGACCCGCGCTAGGGCGAGGGCAACACGCGAAGCAGCGCGTCCACGTCCACGGGCTTGAGCAGCGTGTGGTCGAAGACGCTGCTTACCCCTGGCAGCCGCATCATGCTTTCGTGCCCCGACACGGCAATCAGCTTGGGCGCAGGGGCGTCCAGTGCGGCGCGTATGGCGATGGCCGCATTGACGCCGTCCATGCGCGGCATCTCGATGTCCATGATGACCGCGTCGGGGCGCTGCGGGCCGGTCGCCGCTGCGAGGACTTGCTCGCCATCGAAGGCCAGCACGATCTCGAGGGGCGGCGGCAGGAGCAGGCGCAGCAACTCGGCGAGCGTGTCGGCGGCGTCGTGGTCGTCGTCGGCGATCAGCAGCAGCAAGAGAGAGCCTCCGGGCAGTAGCCTGGCGCGGCAATAATCGCGCCTGATCGCCTCTCAGCGACTTGCAGGAACCCACCGTATGCGCCTGGCCGACTTCATCGACGCCCACATGGAGGACATCCTCGTCGAGTGGGAAGGTTTCACTCGTACCCTCTTGCCGGCGGCGAGCGGGCTGGATGTCGGCGCGCTGCGGGACCATGCCGAGCAGATTCTTCGTGCCGTGGCGCTCGATCTGCGCACCGCGCAGACGCGCAGCGAGCAAGTCGCGAAGTCGCGCGGTGAAGCGAATCGCGCGCCGCACAGCCCCGAGACGGCGGCCGAAAGCCATGCGGTGCTGCGTGCCTCGGAAGGCTTCACGATGCAGCAAATGGTGTCCGAGTACCGGGCGCTGCGCGCCGCCGTCCTGAGGCAATGGATGGACGCGTATGTACCGGGTCGGGAAGCGGTCGCCGACATCACCCGCTTCAACGAAGCGATCGACCAGGCGGTGGCCGAGTCGGTCGACTTCTTCACGCACGAGACCGAGCGCTGGCGCAATGTCTTTCTCGGCGTGCTGGGGCACGATCTGCGCGGGCCGCTCAACGCCATCCTGCTGACTGCGCGCCTGCTCGCCCAGCTCAACGACAGGACGCCGGCCAGCGAGGCCACGGCGCGGCTTCTCCGCGGCGGAGAGCGCATGCGGCAGTTGCTGGACGACCTGCTCGACTTCAGCCGCTCCTCGCTGGAACTCGGCATCCCGGTCACCCTGGCACACATGGACCTGGCGCAGGCCTGCCAGGAGGAGATCGAACTGCAGCGTGTGGCCTGGCCCGACAACCCGATCGAATTGCAGATGGATGGCGCGTCGGGTGGCGCGCTCGTCGGCACCTGGGACGCCTCCCGGCTCAAGCAGGTGCTCGGCAACCTGATCGCCAACGCCGCCAAGTACGGAGACGCCGGGGCGCCCATCGTGGTGCGCCTGGCGGACGGCGGCGACACGGCCACGTTGTCGGTGGAGAACACCGGCCCGGCGATTGCTGCAAGCGGGAGCGAGGTGCTGTTCGAACCCTTGCGCCGTGGCGCTCATGGCAGTGCGCAGACGGAGCGGACCAGCCTGGGGCTGGGCCTGTTCGTCGTGCGGCAGATCGCGCGGGCGCACGGTGGCCAGGTTTCGCTCACGTCCGGCGCCGGCAAGACCGTCGTCAGCGTGACGCTTCCGAAGAGCCCGCCGGTCGCTGCCTGAGGCGCCTGGGCCGGGCCGCAGCAAGAGCGCACACACGAGGAGGCAGCCAGGCATGAACAGGATGCACGGAGGGGCGGGGCGCTCGGCCGGGGCCCGTGGCCTGCGCGCGGTGCTGGTCATGCTGCTGGCGACGGTCGCCGCCGCGATGGCCGCTTCGGCCTGGGCGGCATCCGGGCCGGCTGCCGAACGGTTCGGTGACGACGTCTACATCAGCGGCGGCCGCGTCACCCTGCAACAGCCGGTGCCCGGCGATGCGGCCGCGGCCGGCGGCCGCGTCACGTTGAGTGCCGACGTCGGCGGCGACGCGCTGCTCGCCGGGGGCGAGCTGCGCATCGGCTCGCGTGTCGCGCAAGACCTGTACGCCGCCGGCGGCGATGTGGAGGTGACCGGCACGGTCGGGCAGAACGCGCGCCTCGCGGGCGGGCGCGTCACCATCGCCCCCGATGCGCACGTCGCCGGCGGCGTGACGGTGTTCGCCGGTGAGCTGACGATCGACGGCCATGTCGGCGGCTATGTGCTGGTGAGCGCCGGTCGCACGCAGGTCAACGGTCGCATCGATGGCGAGCTGCGCGTGGTCGGCGGCGAGCTGGCGCTCGGGCCGCAGGCCGTCGTCACCGGCCGGCTGGTGCATCACGGCGCCACGCCGGCGCGCATCGCACCCGGCGCGCAGGTGGACGGCGGCGTGGACGACAGCACCGCCAGCCAGGCGCAGCAAGGCTCGGGCGCCGGCCTGGTGATGGCCGGCGTGTGGCTGCTCGGCTGGATCGTGGCCGCCGCGGTGCTGCTCGCACTCGCGCCGCAGGCCTCGCGCCACGTGGCGCAGACGCTGCGCGCACGCAAGCTGCTGTCGCCGCTGATCGGCGTGGCGCTGATGCTGGGCCTGCCGACTCTCGCGCTGATGCTGCTCATCACGGTCGTGGGCATTCCCCTGAGCCTGCTCACCGGCCTGCTGCTGCTGGCGCTGATGCTGCTCGGCGCCCTGGCCACCGCGATGGCGCTGGGCGATGCAGTGGTCGAACGCCGCGGCCCGGCGCGCACCGGCGCACGCATCCTGGCCACGGCGCTGGCCTTGCTGCTGCTGTTTGCGCTCGGCTGGCTGCCTTATGTCGGCTGGCTGGTGTGGCTGCTCGCCGTGCTGTGCGGCGCGGGCGCCATCGCGCTGGCCGCCTTTGGCGCGCGACGGCCGGCGGCGGCCGGCTAGCGCCGCTCATTCCGGCTGGTCGGCGAGGCGCGTGCCCGGCGTGGGCGAAAGCGCCAGCAACAGGCCCGGCTCAAGCAGATCGAGCCGATGCCACACGCCCTGCGGGATGGTCACGCCCTGTCCGGGCCTGAGTTCGCTGCGGCTGCGCCGTGCGCCGTCGGCGCACTCGATGCTCACCGCACCGCTGAGCATGAACAGCAGCTCGTCGCCATCCGCATGCACTTCCCACAGATGTGAATGCAGGTCACTGCCGCTGTCGACCTGCCAGGCGGTGAGCAGCAGGCCCTGGGGCGCTTGCTGAAACAGGCGCGCGAGTGCCGGCCAGTCCAGCCGGGCGGGCGCAGCGCCCGGTGCGATGTGCGCCGCGGCGCGCAGCGACGAGAAGGGGTCGGGGGCGAGGGTGTCGGGGGTGTCGATGTCGTCCATGGAAGGCATGATCCGCAGCGCGGTGCGCGTTGTCTGTCGGCCGGCCGACACAAGCGCCGATTCGCGTCATCCACCCATCCATCTGCGCATGCCCACCCCTGCACTGAGCCCCGCACAGCGCCGCGTGCTCGCCTGCGGCCACTGGTTCGCCGGCCTGCCGCCGCCCATGCAGCAGGCGCTGGTCGACGCGGCGCGTGTCATCCGGCTGCGTGCCGGTGAGCTGCTGTTCCAGCGCGGCGACGCGAACAACGGCCTGTACGCCACGCTGCAAGGCGCGGTGCGTTTCGGCGCGGTGAATGACGCGGGCAAGGAGGCGGTGGCCGGGCTGGCGGAGCACGGTTTGTGGTTCGGTGAGGTGGCCTTGCTCGATGGCGGCTGCCGCACCCACCATGCCTGGGCCGAGGTCGACACCACCGTCGCGCATGTGCCGCGTGCGGCCATCGCCGCCTGGCTGGCACAGCATCCGGCGCACTGGCAGCACATCGGCCAGCTCGCGGTGCACAAGCTGCGGGTGGCGCTTGCGGCGCTGGAGGACGTGAGCCTGCATACGCCGCGCGAGCGATTGATCCGCTGCCTGGTCTCGCTCGCCGGCGCCTACGGGCAACGTGACGCGGGCCCGGCGCCCACGCTGCGCTTGTCGCAGGAGCGCCTCGGCATGCTGCTCTCGCTCAGCCGCCAGACCGTCAATGCCTTGCTGCAGGGCCTGGAGCGCGAGCAGCTGGTGGTCTGCGTGCGCGGCGGCGTGCGCATCCTGGATCTGCCGCGGCTGCAGGCGGTGGAAGCGGCGATCCGCTAGCCGCAGGCGGCGGTTCGGCCAGGCACAACCATGACGCAGGCGCGGTGCTGGCATCGCGCCGCACGCGCCCGCCCGGCGCGCACCAACATCCGTTGCCATGAGCGAGAAGCGCAAGATGCTGGCCGGCGAGCTCTACCACGCCGCCGATGCCGAGATCCAGGCCGACCAGGCCGCCTCGCGCGCCTGGATGGCGCGCTACAACCGCACGAGCGACCTGTCACCCGCCGACGGCCATGCGCTGTTGCGCGAGCGCCTGGCGGCGGTGGGCGAGGGCGCATTCATCCGCCCGCCGTTTCATTGCGACTACGGCTTCAACATCCGCCTCGGCGCGGGTGTGTTCCTCAACTTCAACTGCGTGATCCTCGACGTGGTGGAGGTCGCCCGGCGACTATCCCTCGGGCAAGCAGGGCGACGTGCTCACGGTGGAGTTCACCGTGCTCGGCATTCCCTGCGTCGGCCTGAACGGCGGCGACGCCTTCCGGCAGAGCGAGGCGTTCTCCTTCCAGGTCGCGACCGAAGACCAGGCCGAGACCGACCGCCTCTGGAACGCCGTGGTCGGCCACGGCGGCCAGGAAAGCGCCTGCGGCTGGTGCAAGGACCGATGGGGTGTGTCCTGGCAGATCACGCCGCGTGTGCTGCTCGAGGCCATCGCCGACCCCGACCCCGCGGCGGCCAAGCGCGCCTTCGACGCGATGATGCAGATGCGCAAGATCGACA
>JBIQKU010000023.1:0-28941 GCA_044506225.1 Rubrivivax sp.
TCTTGTTGCGCACCACCTGCTGGTCCCACAGCGACTTGCCGAAGGCCTGGCGCTGCTTGACGTAGTCCACCGTGAGCTCGATCGCCTTGGCGCACTGGCCGGTGCTCATGGCGCCGGCCACCAGGCGTTCGTTCTGGAAGGTGCTCATGATGTAGTAGAAGCCCTTGCCTTCCTCGCCCAGCAGCGCATCGGCGGGCACGCGCAGGTCGTCGAGGAAGAGCTCGGCGGTGTCGGAGGCGCGCCAGCCATGCTTCTCGAACTTGCGCGTCACCTTCAGGCCGGGGTTGCCCTTCTCCACGATGAACAGCGAGATGCCGCGGCTGCCCTTGGCCGCCGGGTCGGTGCGCGCGGCGACGATGTAGATGTCGCCGTACACCCCGTTGGTGATGAAGGTCTTGGAGCCGTTGATGACCCAGCCGTCGCCGTCGCGCACCGCGCGGGTCTTGAGGCCGGCCACGTCGCTGCCGGCATGCGGCTCGGTGACGCAGATGGCGCCCACCTTCTCGCCGGCGCAGCAGTCGGGCAGGTAGCGTTGCTTCTGCTCGTGCGTCCCGCGGTGCGCGATGTGGCTCATCGACATGTCGCTGTGCACCAGGAAGGCGGTGGCCACGCCGCCGTAGGTGCTGCGCGACAGCTCCTCGCCCAGCACCACCGAAGCCATGGCGCCCAGGCCGCCGCCGCCGTATTCCACCGGATGGCGCATGCCGAGGAAGCCGAGCTTGCCGAAGTCGCGGAAGGCCTGGCGCGGGATCTCGCCGGCCTGCTCCCAGGCTTCGGCCTGGGGCACGATCACTTCGTCCACATAGCGGCGCACCTGGTCGCGGATCATGCGCAGGTCTTCGTCCAGCAGATCGGGTTCCAGGAAGTCGAACTCGGTCATCGGGGGGCTTTCGGTCGTGGTTGGGCAGGAGGCCGGAAGGCCCGCGGTTCGGGCCTCGAACGGCCAATTATAGACCGACGTGTCGGCTTATCAATGAGGACTTCGGTTGCTTTTCATCAAAGTCGCCCGGGACGAAGGCTGTAGCATCGCCGGCCGTGATGACGCCCCTTGCCGAGGCGTCACGCCGGGTTCGAACCAGACAGAGGGAGAGCAAGATGCCACGCGTGCGCGCCGACGACTACGACGCCAAGACCCAGAACATCCTCGCCGCCGCGGCGTCGCTGTTCGCCAAGGTCGGTTACCCCAACACCAAGATGCAGGACATCGCCAAGGCCTGCGGGGCGTCGAAGTCGATGCTCTACCACTACTTCCCGACCAAGGACGACCTCCTGTTCGCCATGCTCGAGGAGCACCTGGAACAGGTCATCGCCGGGCTCGAGGAGGTGGTGCAGCAGCCCGGGCCGGCGAAGGAGCGCTTCGCCGCCTTCGTCGAGGTGTATGCGCAGAAATCCGCGCAGTCGCGGCGGCGCCATGTGTCGGCGATGAACGACGTGAAGTTCCTGCCCCGGCCGCTGCAGACACCGCTGCTGCGGCTGGAGACCAAGGTCACCGACCTGACGGCGCAGATGCTCGAGCAGGTGAACCCGGGGCTGCCCGAGACCGTCTACAAGCCCTACGCGATGCTGCTGGTGGGCATGCTGAACTGGACGGACTACTGGTACAAGCCGACGGGAACGATGAAGCCGCAGGAGCTGTGCGAGCGCATCTCGCGGCTGTACCTGAAGGGGTTTCTGGCGGAGAAGGCGGGCTGAAGCGCCCCCACCCGTTCGGGCTGAGCTTGTCGAAGCCCCGGTGTGCGCCGAGAGGCACTTCGACAGGCTCAGTGCGAACGGGTTGATGTGGCGCGCCTGCGGGTTCAGCACGAACTCGCATCACAGATCCCGCGCGATCAGCTCCTTCATGATCTCGTTCGTGCCGCCATAGATGCGCTGCGCCCGCGCATCCACATAGGCCCTGCCGATCGGCACATCGGCCATGAAGCCGTAGCCGCCGTGAAGCTGCACGCAGGCGTCCACCACACGGCCCTGCATCTCGCTGCACCAGTACTTGGCCATGGTGGCCGCCTCGGCGTCCAGCGTGCCGTCGAGCAGCGCGCGCAGGCAGCGGTCGACGAAGCTGCGGCCGATGCGGATCTCGGTCTTGAGTTCGGCCAGCACGAAGCGCGTGTTCTGGAAGTCGGCGACCGCCTGGCCGAAGGCGCGGCGCTCGCGCACATAGGCCAGCGTCATGCGGTAGGCGTCCTCGGCCGCCGCCACGGCGGACACGGCGATCTGCAGCCGCTCCCAGGGCAGCTCCTGCATCAGGTAGGCAAAGCCGCGGCCTTCCTCGCCGAGCAGATGGTCGGCGGGCACACGCACGTCCTCGAAGAACAGCTCGCCGGTGTCCTGCGCGCGCAGGCCGATCTTCTTCAGCGGCGGGCCCTTCTTCACGCCCGGCAGCGTGGTGTCGACCACGAGCAGGCTCACACCCTTGGCACCGGCCGCGGGATCGGTCTTGGCGACCACCAGCACCACGTCGCAGGTGGTGGCGTTGGAGATGAAGGTCTTGGCGCCGTTCAGCCGGTAGTGATCGCCTTCGCGCACCGCGGTGCTGCGCACCGCCTTCACGTCCGAGCCGCCATCGGGCTCGGTCATGGCGAGCGCACCCACCACCTCGCCGCGCACCATGCGCGGCAGCCAGGCCTGCTTGAGCGCGGCGCTCGCGAAATGCAGGAAGTAGTTGGTGACGATCTCGGAGTGCATCGTCAGCGACAGGCCGAAGTTGCTGTAGGGCGCCGCTTCTTCCAGCACCACGGCGGAGTACAGCAGGTCGGCACCCGGGCCGCCCAGGGCTTCCGGCACGGTCGGGCACAAGAGGCCCAGTGCGCCGGCTTCGCTAAACACCTCGCGGTCGAAGCTGCCGCGCTCGGCCCAGCGCTCGAGGTTCGGCCCGACCTGCTGCTGCAGGAAGCGGCGCACGGTGTCGCGGAAGAGCTCGTGTTCGGGGGTGAAGAGGTCGCGGGTCATGGGGCGGTCGGTGCGAAGCAGATGCTGCAGCGCAGTGTCCGGCCGGGTGGGCGGGTCGATATCGTCGGTTCCGACGAAATGCGCCGTGCGCGACGGATAGGCTCCCTCTCCCTCTGGGAGAGGGTTGGGGTGAGGGCCGGCGGCCTGTGGCGTTGCAAGGCCTGGCTTCCACGGGCCCCTCACCCCAGCCCTCTCCCCAAAGGGGAGAGGGAGCGACCGACCCCCTCTCCCTCTGGGAGAGGGTTGGGGTGAGGGCCCGCGGCCTCCGCATCACAAGGCGCTTCTCAGCAACCCTCAAGCAATCAACCCCGCCCGCCGCGCCAGCGCGATGGCTTCCATGCGGTTGCGTGCATCCAGCTTCACGTTGATGTTGCGCAGGTGGGTGCGCACCGTGGTCTCGGCGACGAACAGGCGTTCGGCGATCTCGTCGTTCGACAGGCCTTCGGCCGCCAACCGCACCACCTGGATCTCCTTGCGGGTGAGCAGATCGCTCGCCGGCGGCGCGACAGGCTCCGGCGGTGTGGCGGGAGCGGCAGCCTCGCCGGCCGCAGGCTCGCGCAGCAGCCGGTCGATGAAGGCGGCCGGTGCGTCGTCGCCGGCTTCCACGCCGGCGTCGAGCAAGGCGTTGGGCACGCTGCGCAACTCGCGCAGCATGGCGGCGACGAGCCGGCCTTCGTCCAGGAAGGCGCGCACATAACCCTCGGGCGCGGCCAGGCGCACGGCCTTGGCGAGCACGCGCATGGCCTTGTTGCGCTGTTCGTCGCGGTACAGCGCCTGGGCCAGCAGCAGCCGCAGGGTCAGCGCACGGCGTTCGCGCTGGGCGCGTTCGGCCGTGTCCAGCTCCTGGCGCAGCGGATCCACCATGGAGGCCGCATGGCCGCTGGCGATGGACCAGCGCGCCAACGCCACCTCGTGCGTCTCCACCTCGTTCGCGCGCAGCGACAACCGCTGCACCCGCGCCCACAGCAGCCGGTCGGCGCAGCGGTCGAGCTCGGCCCGCGCGCGGGCGAGACGCTCGTCCACCACCAGCATGCGCACGCGCTCCAGCCGGGCGCTCGCCACCACACGGGGCAGGCCGTCGCGGTGACCGATGTGTTCGAGCTCGGTGAGCAGCTGCTGGGCGCGGTCCTCATCGCCCTGGTCGAGCGCGATGCGTGCCATCACGATGTGGGCGCTGATGAGCTGGTCGGGAATGCCCACGCGCCGGATCAAGGGGATGTAGACGGCCAGCAGCCGCTCGGCCTGCTCGCAGCGGTCGGCCTCGTACAGCGCCTCGGCGAGCAGCACGCCGGCCATGGCGTTGCCGTTGGTGGCGCGTGACGGGTCGGTGCCCGCGCTCACCGCGAGCCGCAAGCGGGCGATGGCTTTTCGCAGCCGGCCCTGCGTCAGGTCCACCGCGCCCTCGGCGGCTTCGGACAGCGCGAAGTTGAAGCTGCTCGCATGCGCCGGCTGGCGGCTGCGCGCGGCATCGGCCAGGCGCAGCGCCTCGGGGTAGCGCCCGGCAATCATGGCGAGGTTGGCCAGCACCACCTCGAGGAATCCGCGGGCGAAGACCGCGCTCGACGGCAGCGCCTCCAGCAGCTCGCTGGCCAGCGGCATGGCTTCTTCGATGCGGTCGGTCAGCACCATGAGCAGCGGCTTCATGGTCAGGCGGTGGGCGCGCACCGCCGGGTCGTCGCTCGCACGCTGTTCGAGCTGCTCGAGCAGCGGTGCAGCGGCGTGCGGCCCACGGGCGAGGCACACGGCCCAGGCATGCACCACCTGCAGCATGGGGTAGGGCTCGAGCCGCCCGGCCTCGGCCAGCGGATCCAGCCAGCGCGACAGCAGCCGCACGCGGCCCTGGTCCAGCAGCGCCTGGGCATGGACCTCGAGCAGTGGCAGCGCAAGCGCCAGGTCGCCCGCGGCCAGGCCGTGCTCGATGGCGGGCACCGGCCGGCCGACGTCCAGAAACCATTGCGCCGCCGCGCGGTGCAGCCGCGGCACCTCCTCGGGATGCTGGCGCTGCAGCTGCGCGCGCAGGAACTCGGCAAACATGCCGTGGTAGCGGTATTCGCTGCGGTCGGCCTGCAGCGGGATGAGAAAGAGGTGGCGCTGCTCCAGCAGCCGCAGCATGGCCGCACTGTCGCTGCGCGCGCACACCGCGTCGCACAGCGAGGGGTTGAGCTGCGCGAGCAGGCTGGTCCGCAGAAGGAAGCCGCGCACCTCCTCGCTCTGGCGCGAGAGCACGTCCTCGATGAGGTAGTCGACCACCGCGGCGTTGGAGCCGGAAAAGCCGGCGATGAAGCGCCCCGGCTCGTCGCGGTCCTGCAGCGTCACCGAGGCCAGCCACAGTGCGGCAGCCCAGCCTTCGGTGCTGCGGTGCAGGCGCCGCACGTCCTGCGGCTGCAGCGCGAGGCCGCGCTGCTGGCGCAGGAAGCCGTCGGCCTCGGCCTCGGAGAAGCGCAGCTGCGCCGGGTCCACTTCCAGCAGCCGCCCGCGGGCGCGCAGTCGGCCGAGACCCAGCTCGGGCACACCGCGCGAGCCGACGATGAGCTGCGCGCCGCGCGGCAGCTGGTCGATCAGCTCCTGCACCAGGCCGAGCACCACGGGGCTTTGCAACACCTCGAAGTCATCGAGGAAGAGCGCGAGCGGCGCCGGGTGCGCGGCCACCGTGTCGATGAGGGCGAAGGCGAGTTCGTCAGGGCCCTGGCCTTGCGCCGGTTCGAGCTTGCGCAGCGCGGGAATGAGCGGCTCGAGCGCGGCGGTGAGCGCGGCGAGGAAGCGGCCGACGTCGTTGTCCGCGCGGTCCAGCGTGAGCCAGGCATGGGCCAGGCCCGTCTCCTCGAAGTGACGCCGCATCTGCAGCATCACCGTGGTCTTGCCGAAGCCGGCCGGCGCGCGCAGCAGCACCAGGCGCGCGGCACCCGCGTTGAAGATCTTCTCGCACACGGCCACGCGCGGGACCTCGAAGTCGGTCGCGATCGGCGGGCGCAGCTTGCCGGCGAGCGCCGGGGTGCGCGAGACGGGGGTGCTGGGTGCGGTGGTCATCAACCGGGGGTGCCGGTCGGCATGGGGGTACTCCTTGATGCCGTGAAGTGGGTTCCGTTCGCCCTGAGGTATCGAAGGGCGTCGCGGTGCGCCCGCGGCTTCCTTCGGTACATCACGACGACGTCATGCAGCGTTGCGACTGCGGGAGTTGCCTGTTTCACCATCCCGTTCGCACTGAGCCTGTCGAAGTGCCGGCGCACATGCTGCCGATCGTCGAAGGAAGCCGGGGATGCGCCACCAGGCACTTCGACAAGCTCAGTGCGAACGGGTTTGGGTGGCGTCAACCCGATCCTTCGAACATCAGGGAGATCGCGTCTGGGCTTCGACAGGCTCAGCCCGAGCGGGTTCCTCTCGAGCGATGGCAGGTGCCCTCAGGCCCGCTGGTACAGCGTCACCACACACGCCCCGCCCAGCCCCAGATTGTGCTGTAAACCGACACGCGCGTCGGGTACCTGTCGCGCACCGGCCTGGCCGCGCAGCTGCCATACGAGCTCGGCGCATTGCGCAAGGCCGGTCGCACCCAGCGGATGGCCTTTGGACAACAGCCCGCCCGAGGGGTTGGTCACCACCCGCCCGCCGTAGGTGTTGTCGCCGTCGAGCACGAAACGCTCGGCCCCGCCTTCGGGCGCAAGGCCCAACGCCTCGTAGGTGATCAGCTCGTTGGTGGTGAAGCAGTCGTGCAGCTCGGCCACCGGCACGTCCTCGGGGCCGATGCCGGCCGCCTCGTAGACCTGGCGGGCGGCGCGTTTGGCCATGTCGTAGCCGACGAGCTTGCGCATGTCGCTCTCGTCGAAGCTGCTGTTGCCGTCGGTGGTCATGGCCTGGGCGGCGATCCACACCCGCGTGTCCAGGCCGTTTCGGCGCGCGAAGTCCTCCGAGCACAGCACGGCCGCCGCGCCGCCGCAGGTCGGCGGGCAGCATTGCAGGCGGGTGAGCGGGTCGAACACCATGGGCGAGGCCAGCACCTCGTCCAGCGTGAGCGGCTGCCGGAAGATGGCGTTCGGGTTGTGCTGGGCATGCGCGCGTGCCTTGACGGCGATGCGCGCGAAGGTGTCGGCGCGTGTGCCGTAGAGCTGCATGTGCATGCGCCCTGCCCCGCCGAAGAGCTGCGCCGCGATCGGCGACTGCGCATCCTCGCCCTGGATCTCGCGCATGGTGTCGATCAGCCGCTGCGAGGGGTCGGGGCGGTCCTGGTAGTGCACGCCGATGGCGCCACGCCCCATCTGCTCGAAGCCGAGCGCGAGCACACAGTCGGCCGCACCGGAGGCCACCGCCTGACGGGCGAGGAACAAGGCGGTGGAGCCGGTGGCGCAGTTGTTATTGACGTTGATCACCGGCACGCCGGTGAGACCCACGTGGTAGGCCGCCGCCTGGCCGCTGCAGGAGTCGCCGTACACATAGCCTGCGTACACCTGGTTCACGGCCTGGTAGTCCACGCCGGCATCGGCCAGCGCGGCCTTGGCGGCGCCGGCACCCAGCATGGGATAGGGCTCGCTCGCGCCCGGCTTGGCGAACGGCACCATGCCCACGCCTACGACATGCACCCTGCGACTCATCGACTGCTCCTGCTGCTGGGGTGGTGGCTGATCAACTTGGGAAATCCGTTGGGGCTGAGGTTGTCGTTCCGACCGCCCTGAGCTTGTCGAAGGGAGCCCTTGCTCGCGTTAGCCCTTCGATACCTCAGGGCGAACCGGGTGGGTGCTTGCCCGGTGACATTCCTGTCGGAAAAGGATCCGTTCGGGCTGAGGTATCGAAGCCCCCCGCTCATCCCGAGGTATCGAAGGATCGGGCTGAGGTTGTCGTTCCGACCGCCCTGAGCTTGTCGAAGGGAGCCCTTGCTCGCGCTGGCCCTTCGATACCTCAGGGCGAACGGGGGTGGGTGCTTGCCCGGTGACATTCCTGTCGCAAGAAGATCCGTTCGGGCTGAGGTATCGAAGCCCTTTTGCGCGTTCACCCTTCGATACCTCAGGGCGAACGGGATGGATGCTCGCGACGAACGGGATGGGTCTCTGCCTGGCAACACACCCATCCCGCACTTCACAACCCGCTCAGTTCATCTGGTCGTAATCCAGCACCACCTTCCAGCGCCCGTCCTGGATCTGCGACAGCCGTGCCTTGCTCGAGCCCAGGTGCTTGGTCGGGCTGAAGCTCATGGCGGGCATGCCGAACATGTCCACGGGGGTCTCCAGGCCCTCGATGGCCTTGACCAGGTTGTCGGTGGTCAGGTCGGTGCCGGCTTTTTCCATGGCCATCACCAGGCGGTCGAGGATGACGTAGCCGTAGATGGAGTAGGCGGTGGGCGCTTCGTTGAACTGCGCGCGGTAGGCCGTCATCCAGGGCTTGATGTTGTCGGGCGCCGTGTCCTCGTACGGATGCTGCACGGTCATGGTCGAGAAGAAGCCGTCCATGGCCTTGCCGCCGAGCTTGTGGATCAGGTCGGTGTAGGTGCCGAAGGCGCCGAGGAAGGTCGGGTTGAAGTCGAGCTTGCGTGCTTCGTTGATCGTGCCCACCGTCTCGCGGATCAGCGTGCCCGTCACGACGAAGTCACAGCCCGCGGCCTTCAGCCGCGCCACCTGCGAGGAGAAGTCGGTCGCGCCGCGCTTGAAGCTGGTCTTCTCGACCAGCTCGGCGCCCACCGTCTTCAGGCCCGCCTCGGTGCCGCGCAGGATCTCCAGGCCGTATTCGTCGTCCTGGTAGATGATGCAGGGCTTGCTCGCCTTCTGCTCGCGGTACAGCCGCGCCGAGGCCGGCACGATCTGCTCGTAGTACGAGGACAGGAAGGCGAACTTCAGCTTGTGCAGCGGCTCGTACATGTCGCGCGACAGCGCCGACGGAAAGAAGTTCATCACGTTCTTCGACATCTGCACCGGCAGCGCCGCGTTGTTCACGCCGGTGCCCAGCGACCCGGCCATGACGAACACCTTCTCCTGGTTCACCAGCTTCTGCGCGCCGAGCACGGCGCGGCGCGGGTCGTAGCCGGTGTCTTCCACGCGCAGCGTGAGCTTGCGACCGTGCACGCCGCCCTTGGCATTGACCTCGGCGATGCGCAGAAGCATGCCGTTGCGCAGGTCCTTGCCGTAGCCCGCGAGCGGGCCCGACAGGTCCTGCAGCGTGCCGATCAGGATCTCGTCCTTGCTGACGCCCTGCTGCTGGGCCTGCGCCCCCGCGGTGGCGACGATGGCAAGGGCCGCCAGCAGGCAGCGGGTGTGGCGAAAGGTCTTCATGGTGCCGGTCTCCTAGGGGTGGTGGCTGGGCAGGCGCGCCGCGATCAGCGGTACATGGCCTCGATCTGCGACGCGTACTTCTTCTGGACGAAGCTGCGCTTGAGCTTCATCGTCGGGGTGAGCTCCTCGTCCTCGGCGCTCAGCTGGGTGTCGAGCAGGAAGAAGGCCTTGATCTGCTCGACGCGGGCGAACTTCCTGTTGACCTTGTCGATCTCGCCCTGGATGAGTTCGCGGATCTCGGGCGCGCGGGTGAGGCTCGCGTAGTTGGAGAACGGCACGTCGCGGTCCTGCGCGTACTTCTCGACGTTCTCCTGCTCGATCATCACGATGGCCGTGAGATAGGGCCGGCGGTCGCCGATGACCACCGCGTCGGTCACGTAGGGCGAGAACTTCAGCTCGTTCTCCCATTCGCTGGGCGTGATGTTCTTGCCGCCGGCCGTGATGATGATGTCCTTCATGCGGTCGGTGATGCGGAAGTAGCCCGCCTCGTCAACCGTGCCCACGTCACCGGTGTGCAGCCAGCCGTCGGCGTCCACGGTCTCGGCGGTCTTCTCGGGCTGCTTGAGGTAGCCCATGAACACATTCGGCCCGCGCACCAGCAGTTCGCCGGTCTCGGCGTCCACCCGCACCTCGTTGTAGGCGCTGGCCGTGCCCACCGTGCCCAGGCGGATGGCGCCCGGCGGCATGGAGGTGGAGATACCGCAGGACTCGGTCTGCCCCCAGGCCTCGAGCATGGGAATGCCCAGCGCGAGGTACCAGCGGATGAGGTCGGGCGCGATCGGCGCCGCACCGGTGACGAGAAAGCGGCAGCGGTGGATGCCGATGAAGCGCCGCACATGGTCGAGTGCCGCGATGCCCGCGAGCCGGTAGGCGAGCTTCAGCCCCAGGCCCACCGGCTTGCCGGCCAGCACCCGGTCGGCCACCGCATGGCCGATGGACAGCGCCCAGGCGTACATCGCCTGCTGCACCGGGCCGGCTTCCTTCACCGCGATGGTCACGGCCGAATAGAACTTCTCCCACAGCCGCGGCACGCCGCCGAACACGGTGGGCGCGATCTCGCGCACGTTCTCCGGCACGGTGTCGGGGTTCTCGACGAAGTTCATGCGCGTGCCGGTGTAGATGGAGGCGTACAGCCCCACCACCCGTTCGGCCACGTGGCACAGCGGCAGGAAGCACATGCGCTCGTCGCGCTCGTCCTGCGGCAGGATGACGTTCTGCCCGTGCACCACGACCAGCAGGCCGCGGTGCGAATGCATCGCGCCCTTGGGTTTGCCGGTGGTGCCCGAGGTGTAGATGAGGATGGCGAGGTCGTCCGCGCTGCGCGACTCGCGCAGGCGATCGAACTCGCCGGGGTGGGCACGGTCGTGCGCCGCGCCCTGCTCGCGCAGTGCATCGAGCGTGAGCACCATCGGGTCGCTGAAGCGCGCAAGGCCCGTGTCGTCGATGAGCACGATCTTGCGCAGCCTGGGCAACCGGTCGCGCACCTCGAGCGCCTTGTCGAGCTGCTCCTCGTCCTCGACCACCAGCACGGTGGTGTCCGAGTCCTCGCAGAGAAACTGCACCTGGCCGGCCGCATCCGTCGGGTAGATGCCGTTCGACACGCCGCCGGCGCTCAGCACCGCCATGTCGAACCACACCCATTCGACCCGCGTGTTGGAGAGGATGGACACGCAGTCGCCCGGCTTCAGGCCGAGGGCGGCCAACCCCATGGCCAGCTCGCGCACGATGGTGCCGACCTCGGCCCAGCTCCAGCCGCGCCAGATGCCGAGTTCCTTCTGCCGCATCATCACCGCGTCGCCGCGCAGCGCCACCGCGTTCCAGAACATGCGCGGCAAGGTGTCGCCCGGCACCACCACCTCGTGGTGCGGCTGCGGGTTGCCCAGGCGCCAGAGCGCGGGCGCGGGGGTCCAGCGCATCATCGCCATGTCTTCTTCTTCTTCCAGCGCCGCTCGCCGCGTGCACCGGCCTCCTTCATGCCGAGATAGAACTCCTTGATGTCGTCCTTCTCGCGCAGGCGCTCGCAGCTGTCGTCCATGACGATGCGCCCGTTCTCCAGCACATAGCCGTGGTCGGCCACGTTCAGCGCCATGTTGGCGTTCTGCTCGACCAGCAGCATGGTGGTGCCGCGCTCGCGGTTCACGCGCACCACGATCTCGAAGATCTCCTTGGTCAGGCGCGGGCTGAGGCCCAGGCTCGGCTCGTCGAGCAGGATCATCGACGGCCCGGCCAGGATGGCGCGCGAGATGGCCAGCATCTGCTGCTGCCCGCCCGAGAGAAGGCCGGCCTCCTGGCCGGCGCGCTCGCGCAGGATGGGGAAGTAGCCGTACACCGTCTCGAGGTCGCGCGCCACGGCGTCTCGGTCGCGTCGGGTGTAGGCGCCCATCATCAGGTTGTCGCGCACCGACAGCAGCGGGAACACCTCGCGGCCTTCGGGCACGTGGCTCAGTCCGCGAACGACGATGTGCGCCGGATCCTTCGCGGTGATGTCCTCGCCGCGAAACAGGATCGATCCGCGGCGCGGATCGATGATTCCGGAGATCGTCTTCAGGATCGTCGTCTTGCCCGCGCCGTTCGGGCCGAGCACCGTGACGATGCGGCCTTCGGGAACCTGCAGGCTCACGCCGCGGATCGCCTTGATCGGTCCGTAGGCGCTTTCCACGTTCTGCAGTTTCAGCACCGGTTCGGTGGCGGGCGGAATCCCGGTCATGCGACCCGCCTCAGCGATGTGGCGTCGTCGGCGGTGCCCAGGTAGGCCTCGACGACGGACGGGTCGTTCTGCACCTGCGCCGGAGCGCCCACGGCGAGCACCTCGCCCTGGTTCATCGCGAGCACGCGGTCGGAGACCTTCGAGACCAGCGACATGTCGTGCTCGACCATCAGCACGGTGATGCCCAGGTCGTCGCGGATGTCCTCGATCCAGAACGCCATGTCGCCGGTTTCCTCGACGTTCAGCCCCGACGAGGGCTCGTCGAGCAGCAGCAGGCGCGGCTCCATGCACAGCGCGCGCGCCAGCTCGACGACCTTGCGCACGCCGTAGGGCAGCCCGGCGACCATCGTGTCGCGGTAGTGCTGCAGGTCGAGGAAATCGATCACTTCCTCGACCTTGCGCCGCGTCTCGCGCTCGGCGCGGCGCACGCCGGGGGCGAAGACGAGCTCGCTCCAGAAGCCGCTGCGCCGATGCACGTGGCGGCCGATCAGCAGGTTCTGCAGCACGGTCGCGTGCTCGAACAGCTCGATGTTCTGGAAGGTGCGTGCGATGCCCAGCGCCGCCACCGCATGCGGCGCGACGGCATCGAGCC
This sequence comes from Rubrivivax sp., assembly GCA_044506225.1. Classification (GTDB taxonomy): domain Bacteria; phylum Pseudomonadota; class Gammaproteobacteria; order Burkholderiales; family Burkholderiaceae_C; genus JAKFDI01. The sequence continues at coordinate 12,497 of JBIQKU010000023.1, forward strand.
GGTGGCCGTCGAAGGTCATCGCGCCGCTGGTGGGCGTGTAGATGCGGCTGATGAGGTTGAACACCGTGGTCTTGCCGGCACCGTTGGGGCCGATCAGGGTGAACACCTCGCCCGGCATGACGTCGAAGCTCACGCCGTCGACGGCCTTCACGCCGCCGAAGCGAACGCCCAGGTCGCGCACCGAAAGCAGCGGGCCGCTCATCGCAGACGCTCCGATTTCTGGAAGGACTTCTGCCGGCGGAACATGCCGCGCCGATAGAACGGGTACAGCTCCAGCCAGGTGCGCAGCTTGAGCCAGCGGCCGTAGATGCCCATGGGCTCGAGCATGACGACGGCGATCAGCACCAGGCCGTAGACCACGCTTTGCAGGCCGGTGGCGTAGCCGATGGCCGGCGGCAGGAAGTCGCGCACGGCCGAGATGAGCTGCGGCATGCCGATCAGGAAGATCGCGCCGAAGAAGGCACCGTGCATGGAGCCCAGCCCGCCGATCACCACCATCAGCACCAGGTCGATGGACTGCACCAGGCTGAACTGGTCGGGCGAGATGAACTGCATCTTGTGCGCATAGAGCGCGCCGCCCAGGCCGGCGAGCGCCGCCGAGATGGCGAACGACAGCGACTTGTAGCGTGCGAGATGAATGCCCATGCTCTGCGCCGAGACCTCGGAATCGCGGATGGCAACGAAGGCCCGCCCGGTGGGCGAGCGCAGCAGGTTGAGCACCACCAGCGTGCAGCCGACCACGCACACCAGGCAGAGGAAGTAGAAGGCGGTGGCCGAATCCAGCGACCAGCCGAAGAGCTCGGGCATGGGCACCGACAGGCCGGCATTGCCGCCGGTCACGCTCTCCCAGCGCGCGAGCACTTCCTCGACGATGAAGCCGAAGGCGAGTGTGGCGATCGCGAGGTACATGCCCTTCACGCGCAGCGCCGGCAGCCCCACCACCACGCCCACGCCCGCGGCCAGCGCCATCGAGCACAGCAGGCTCAGCGGCAGCGGCCAGCCCCGGGTGATGAGCCAGGCCTCGGTGTAGGCGCCCACGCCCATGAAGGCGGCGTGGCCGATGGAGAACTGCCCGGTGAAGCCCGACAGCAGCATCAGCCCGACGGCGACGATGGCGTAGATGAACACGAAGGTCAGCTGCGCCAGCCAGTACTCCGGCATCAGCCAGGGCGCGGCCAGCAGCGCCAGCATCAGCAGCGAGTACCAGAAGCGGTGGCCCTCGTGGCGGGCCAGGTCGATGTCCTGGTCGTAGCGGGTCTTGAAGACGAAACGCATGGCCTCAGACCTTCTTGCCCGCGCGCTCGCCGAACAGCCCGGTGGGCTTGATCGCAAGCATCAGCAACACGACGACATAGGGCATCACGTCCTTGAAACCCTCGGGCAGGTAGAAGCCCGACAGCGACTCCACCACGCCGATGATCAGACCGCCCACGATGGCGCCCGGCAGGCTGCCGAAGCCGCCGACGATGGCCGCCGGAAACGCCTTCAGCCCGATGAAGCCCATGTTGGCGTGCACGAAGGTGAGCGGCGCCAGCAGCAGGCCCGCCACGGTGGCCGCGGCCGCGGCCAGCGCCCACACCAGGCCGTTGAGCCGCTGCACCGGAATGCCCATGTAGTAGGCGGCGAGCTGGTTCTGCGACGACGCCTGCATGGCCACGCCCACCCGCGTGAAACGGAACAGCAGCCACAGTGCGGCGCACAGCGCGGCGGTGGCACCGACGATGACGAGCTGCTCGCCGCTGACCGTGGCGATGCCGAGGTCCAGCGTGCTGCCCTTGTAGGGCACGTGCAGCGCATGCGTGTCGGTGCCGATGCCCGGGATCATGGTGACGCCGCCGCGGGCCACGTAGCCCAGGCCGAAGGTCAGCATGACGATGGAGAACTGGGGCTGGCCCAGCACCGGGCGGATCACCGCCCGCTCGACCAGCATGCCGAACACCGCCATCGCACCGACTGCCGCGAGCGCGGCCAGCCAGAACGGCCAGCCGAACACGCCCATGCCGGCCAGTCCGGCGAAGGCGCCCAGCATCATCAGGTCGCCCTGGGCGAAGTTGACGGTCTCGGTGGCCTTGTAGATGAGCACGAAGCCCAGCGCGATCAGGCCGTAGACACAGCCTTGCGCCACCCCCGCCACGATGATCTGCAACAGCAGCAAGCCTTGTCCCCGTCGATGGCCTCGTCCGCCCGTGACGGGCGCGCGAGACCCTGTGTGTTCGGTTCTCGATCAGTTCCTGCGCATGTCCGCCATGCGCAGGATCAACCTTAGGAAGCGCCCGCGCGGTGGGTATCGTCGTATCCGACGAGGCCGCATACATCGCACAGCGGGCTTTCCCGCATGTGCTCGCGCGCAGGCGCCGGCCACAAGAAGACAGCCCGGCGCGGTCGTCGACCGGGCCGGGCTGCAAGAGCCTGTGGACGGGCGGGTTGTACCCCGCCGCGGCCTCACTCCACCAGCTTGTAGCTCACCGAAGCCGGGTCGGCCTTCATCAGGAACAGCTTGGGCGCGGCCAGGTGGTCGTCGGCGCTGAAGCTGATCGGCGTCATCGAGCCGGTCTCGAGGTTCTTCACCTGCTCCAGCTGCTTGATGGTGCACTCGGCCGTCAGCGCCTTGCCGCACTTCTCCATGGCGGCGAACAGCGCCCGGGTGGAGGCGTAGCCGGTGAAGGTGTAGCGGTTCACCTTGGCACGCTCATCGGCCGAGAGGTACTTGTCGAGCTTGGCCATGAAGTCCTTGGCCTCGGGCGAGTTCTCGAGGTACACGTAGTCCACCGTGTAGACGTTCTCGCCCGCGCTGCCCATCATCTTGGCGCTGGCCGGCACGCGCGACACATAGGTCACGCCCACCGGGATCTTGTGGCCCACGCGCTCGAGCTCCTTCACCATGGTGATGTTCTCGCCCAGCACGCCGCCGGCCATCAGCGCCTCGGCGCCCGACTCCTTGACCTTGAGGATCTCGGAGGAAAAGTCGGACTGGCCCTTCTTGAAGATCTGCTGCGAGACAACCTCGAGCTTCTTCTCCTTGGCCGCGCGCGCGAAGCCGTCGCGCACGTTCTCGCCGTAGTCGTCGTCCTGCGAGATCACCGCCCACTTCTTGCCGGGGTAGCGGTCGGCCATCTGCACGATCATTTCGTAGACCGCTTCGCGCATGTCGTAGCCGACGGCGAACACGTTCTTGATGGTCGGCTTGTACAGGCCTTCGTAGGTGGTGATCGGCGCCATGGCGGGCAGGCCCGAGCGCTTGATCAGCGACATCGCGGCCTGCGCCTGCGCCGTGCCGGAGATCGAGGTGAACGCGAAGATCTTGTCGTTGTTGATCAGCTTGCGCACGCCCTGGATGGTGCGCGAGGGCACGTAGCCGTCGTCCTCGGAGATGAGGCGCAGCTTGCGGCCGTTGATGCCGCCGGCCGCATTCGCTTCGGCGACGGCGGCCTTCACGCCCACGTTGTGCGCCACGCCCAGCAGCGCCGGCGGGCCGGTGAGCGGCAGGATGTCGCCGATCACGATTTCGGTGTCGGTCACGCCCTGCTGCGCCGCAGCCGGCATGGCGATCCCTGCGGCCATGAGGCCGAGGGCGAGAGCGGTGAGTCTCCTGTTCATGCAATCTCCTTGGTGTGGGATGGCGCGAGCCATCGTGGAAAACGGTTGCCGGGCGTGCGCCGAAGCGTGCAGCGCACGGGCCGTGCTCAGTACCTCAACGGCCAGAACACCCAGCCGTGGCGAATGTCGTCCCAGATGCCGCGCAGGCCGCGCGGGTCGAAGCGCAGGAAGGCGATGATGGCCACGCCGTACAGGATGGTCTTGATCTCGTGCGCGGCGGTGGTCATGCCTGCGGCCCACTGGCCGCCGAGCGCCGACATCAACGAGGCGAACACCTCGGGCAGCGTGATGATGAAGATGGTGCCGAACACCGCACCCAGCACCGAGCCGATGCCGCCGACGATGATGATGGCCAGCGCCTCGATGCTCAGCAGGAAGGGAAAGCTCTCCACCGAGATGAAGGTCATGTAGATGCCCATCAGCGCGCCGGCCACGCCGGTGAGCGCGGCACTCACGAGGAAGGCGAGCAGCTTGTAGCGCACCAGGCTGATGCCCATGGTGCGCGCGGCGATGTCGTTGTCGCGGATGGCCACCAGCGCGCGGCCCACGTAGGAGCGGCGCAGGTTCATCACGATCAGCAGCGCGAGCACGCCCATGGCCAGGCAGAACCAGTAGAACGCGCGGTCGCTCTCCAGGCTGATGCCGAAGATCTCCGGGCGATCCACCATGATCCCGCTGCCGCCGCCGGTGAACTCGCCGCCGCCGAGGATGATGGCGCTCACGATGTGCGCGAAGGCCAGCGTGGTGATCGCGAGATACAGGCCGTGCAGCCGCAGCGACGGAATGCCCACGATCAGGCCGAACACCGCCGGCACCGCCGCCGACAGCAGCAGCGCCACCTCGGGCGGCAGCCCCCAGCGCGACACGCCGATGGCGTAGGCATAGGCGCCCAGCATCAGGAAGCCGACGTGGCCGAGCGAGATCAGCCCGGTGAAGCCGGTGAGCACCATCAGCCCCAGCGCACCGACCAGGGTGAACAGGATGATGGTGAGGTGCGACACCAGGTAGCTGCTGAGCACGAAGGGCACGGCCACCAGGGCGACCACCAGGGCGGCCGTCCAGGCCTTGACGCTCGGCGAATCGGTCAGGACGACCAGTTCGCCATAGCCTTGCTTGAAGTAACCGCTGCGCATCAGACCCTCTCAATCCGCTTTTCGCCGAACAGTCCGAAGGGCCGGACCATCAGCACCACCAGGATCAGCACGAAGCCGGCGATTTCCTTCAGCGTGCTGGGCATGTAGCCGCCCACGAGGTTCTCGAGCACGCCGATGATCAGACCGCTCGAGGCCGAGCCCAGCACCGAATCGAAGCCGCCGAGCACGGTCGCCGGAAAGGCCTTGAGGCCGACCTCGAAGATGGTGGGCGCCAGGCCGTAGATCACCGCGAACAAGGCACCGGCCAGGCCCGCGAGCCCCGAGGCCGAGGCCCAGGCCACCGCCTGCACCCGCGCCGTGGACACGCCCATCAGCCGCGCCGTCTTCTCGTCGGCCGCGACCGCGCGCATGGCCACGCCGAAGCGGCTGTGGCGCAGGAAGAACCAGAAGCCGCCGATGGCCACGAGCAGCATCGCGATGACCGTGATCTGGCTCGCCCGCATGCCGATGCCGCCGATGTGCACGATGGTGTCGGCGCCGCTCAGGCTGAACTTGTGCGGCGCGGCGCCCCAGATCATGGTGACCAGCGAACGCAGCACCACCGCGAGGCCGACGGTGACCAGCACCACCGACAGCACCGGCTCGCCCAGCATCGGCCGCATGATCAGGCGCTCGCACACCAGGCCCAGCAGCGCACCCACGGCCACCGACACCAGCACGGTGGACACGGCGTCGGTGCCCAGCGTCGTCGCGATGGACCACGAGGTGTAGGCGGTCAGCATGGCCATCTCACCCTGGGCGAAGTTGACGATGCCGGTGGACTTGTAGATGACGGCGAAACCCATGGCCACCAGGCCGTAGATGGCGCCGATGGCCAGCCCCGAGGCGACCAGTTCGATCAGGTAGTTCATGACGCGCTGCCGTAGATCTGTTCGAGCTCGCGCGCGAACTTCTTGTTGATGAGGCCGCGGCGCACCTTCTGCGTGGCGGTGAGCTCGCCGTCGTCGTGGTCCAGCTCCTTTTCGAGCAGCACGAACTTGCGGATGTTCTCCACGCGGGCGAACTTGGCGTTGACCTCGTCGACCACGCCCTGCACCAGCTCGACCACCTCACGCATCTGCGTGAGCGACTTGAAGGTGGTGTAGGGCAGGTTGCGCTCGGCCGCCCAGCGCCCGACGCTGTCGAAGTCGATCTGCAGCAGGCCGCCCAGGAACTTCTTGCCCTCGCCCACCACGATGGCCTCGCGGATGTAGGGGCTGTCCTTGAGCGCGTTCTCGATCTCCGACGGGGCGATGTTCTTGCCGCCGCTGGTGATGATGATGGCCTTCTTGCGGTCGACCACCGCGATCTCGTCGCCCGGGCGCTTCTCGACGATGTCGCCGCTGGCGAGCCAGCCGTCGGCATCGAGCACCGCGGCGGTCCCGGCCTCGTCGAACAGATAGCCCTTGAACACGCCCGGCGAGCGGATGAAGATCTCGCCGTCCTCGCCCAGGCGCCATTCGGTGCCGGGCATGGCCGGCCCGCAGCTCCCCAGCACGATCGGCCGCCCGGGCAGTTGCACGAAGGCGAGGCCGCCCGATTCGGTCAGGCCGTAGCCCTGGCCCACCGGCAGGCCGATGATGTCGAAGAAGCGCAGGGTCTCCGGCGAGATGGACGCACCGCCGCACATGCGCGTGTGCGTGCGGTTCAGGCCCATGTGGCGCTGCATGTTGCGAAACAGAAGCAGGTACCAGAAGGCGAACTCGGCGCGGTCGCGCAGCGACACCAGCCTGCCGTGCTCGGCGCGGCGGTCCGACAGCAGCTTGCCGCGCTTCATGCCGAGGCGGTAGATCCACTGCTGCACGCGGCCGCTGTCCTTCATGCGGAACTCGAAGCCCTGCTGGATCTTTTCCCAGATGCGCGGCACGCCGAGGAAGAAGGTGGGCGCGATCTCGCGGATGTTGGCCGACACCGTGTCCACCGACTCGGCGAAGTTCACGCAGCCGCCGGTGACCAGGTGCATGGTGGTGGAGTAGCTGCGCTCGGCCACGTGGCACAGCGGCAGGTAGCACACCGACTCGAAGCGCTTGTTCACCATGTCGCGCGAGGCCGCATACGCATACGCGCCGTACACGAAGTTGCGGTGCGTGAGCATCGCGCCCTTGGGCGGCCCGGTGGTGCCCGAGGTGTAGACGAGGATGTTGACGTCGTCCGGCTTCAGGCTGTCGATGGCGGCGTCGAGCGCCTGTTCGGCGCCAGGGTGCTCGGCGACGTACTGGTCGCCCAGTTCAAGCAGGTACTCGAAGCTGTGCGGGCGGCCGCTCTCGTAGCGGCGCAGGCCCTTCATGTCCACGCAGAACACATGCTGCATGTCCGGCAGCCCCGGCCCGTTTGCCATGGCGTCCAGCACCTTGTCGGTCTGCTCCTGGTCGCCGGCGACGGCGACCTTGGCCTTGCAGTGGCCGGCGATGTACTGCACCTCGGGCCACGGGTTGGTCGGGTAGATGCCGACCACCTGCACACCGATCATCTGCGCGCCGAGGTCGGCGTAGAACCACTCGGGCGTGTCTTCCGAGGCGATGATGATGCGGTCGCCGCGCTCGAGGCCGAGCTTCTTCAGGCCGTGCGCCACGCGCCGCGCGAAGCGGTAGTAGTCTGCCCAGGTGCGGGCGCGCCACACACCCTGGATCTTCTCGCGCAGGGCAACCTGGTTGCCGCGCTCCTGCGCGCGCCAGCGCAGCAGCCCGGGCATGGTGGCCTCGCCCTTCAACAACTGTGCGTGCTCAAACATGGCCGCCTTCTTCCCCCAGGTAGGCCGCCAGCACCGCCGGGTTCGCCGCCACTTCGGCGGGCGTTCCTTCGGCGATGAGGCTGCCGAAGTCCAGCACGTAGACGCGGTCGGACAGGTCCATCACCACCTGCATGTCGTGCTCGATCATCAGCACGGCGATGCCGAACTCGTCGCGGATGTCGAGCGTGAAGCGCGCGATGTCTTCCTTCTCTTCGCGGTTCATGCCGGCGACGATCTCGTCGAGCAGCAGCAGGCTGGGCTCGCAGGCCAGCGCCCGGCCGAGCTCCACGCGCTTCTGCTGGCCGTAGGCCAGCGTGCTCACGGGCTTGTCGCGCAGTTCCTCGATCTCGAGGAATTCGATGATCTGCTCCACCTTCTCGCGCGCGGCGATCTCCTCGCGGCGCGGGCGGCCCCAGAACAGCAGCGACTCCCACACCGAGTACCTGAAGTGGATGTGCCGACCGACCAGCAGGTTCTCCACCACCGAGCCGTGCGGGAACAAGGCCAGGTTCTGGAAGGTGCGGCCCATGCCCAGGCGCGCGAACTCGGAGCTTTTCAGCCGCGCCGTGTCCTGGCCCTTGAAGAGGATCTGGCCCTCGGTGGGCGGCAGCACGCCGCTCACCAGGTTGAAGGTGGTGGTCTTGCCCGCGCCGTTGGGGCCGATCAGGCTGACGATCTCGCCCGGCATGACGCGCAGACTCACCTCGTTGACCGCGCGCACGCCGCCGAAGTGCTTGGAGATCTTGCGGGCCTCGAGCACCGGCACGGCATGCGCCGCGGTGTGCACGGCCTGCCCTTGGGCAGCGGGTGCGCGCAACTGCTCGGCGGCGATGGCCGCCACGCGTTCCGCGCCCGACATCGGCGTTGCAGGAGCTCCGGCGCTCATGACAGCCACCTCTTGCGCCGCTTGTAGTGTTTGACGTCCTTCATGCTGGTGCGTCCACTGCCGCTGTTCATGCCGAGGTAGAACTCGCGCACGTCGGCATTGCGGCGCAGCGCGTCGGCTTCGCCGTCGAGCACGATGCGGCCGTTTTCCATGATGTAGGCGTAGTCGGCGATGGCGAGCGCGCGGCTCGCGTTCTGCTCGACCAGCAGGATGGTCAGGCCGCTGCTGTCGCGCAGGCCCTGGATGGCGCGGAAGATCTCGGCCACGATCAAGGGGGCGAGGCCGAGCGACGGCTCGTCCAGCGCCAGCAGCTTGGGCCGACTCATCAGCGCGCGGCCGATGGCCACCATCTGCTGCTCGCCGCCCGAGAGGTAGCCGGCGACCTGCTCGCGCCGGCGCGCCAGCGCCGGGAACAGGCCATAGACGTATTCACGCCCTTCGTCCAGCGCGCGCTTGCCCTGCAGGTGGGCGCCGACGATGAGGTTCTCCTCCACCGTCAACGAGGCGAACAGGCGCCGGCCCTCGGGCACCTGCACCACGCCGTGGCCGACGATGGCATGCGCCGACTCGCGCTCGATGGCACGGCCCTGCCATTGCACGCTGCCCTTCTCGATCTCGCCGTCCTCGGCGTCGAGCACGCCGGAGATGGCCTTGAGCACCGTGGACTTGCCGGCGCCGTTGGAGCCCAGCAGGGCGACGATCTTGCCGCCGGGCACTTCCAGCGAGACGTCGCGCACCGCCTCGATGGCGCCGCCGTAGACGACCTGCATGTTCTGCACGGCCAGCAAGGCCTCACCGCGCGCGACGGGAGGCGATGCCGAAGGTTGCGTCGAACTCATGTGTTTCAGCCCTGCGTCGTGTGCCCCGGAGGGCGGTTCGCGTGGACGAGACGGCGTCGCTCTCGTGGCGTGGCGCGCGCCGGCTCGGCGGCTTCGGAATCGGTGTCCTGATCGGCCTTGACCGCTCGCGATGACCGGTCTTCATAATTAGTCCGACTCGTCGGACTTTGATTAAGCGCAATTGTGACCATCGTGTTTACACGATCGTCTGAGTGTTTACCCCGAGGGAACTTACGCCGCGGCGGGGGCTCGCGCCGGTGCCGCCGGCAGCAGCGATTTCAGCGGCACGGCTTCGTCGGCCAGCGCCTGCGCATCGACCGCGAGGCGGGCGGCGACCATGCGCTTGGCCAGCATGAAATCCGCCGGCCGGCTGACCGCATCGGCGGCGATGACCGCGCCCTCGCGCATGTAGAAGGCGATGAAGCGGCGCGTCGCCGGGTCGCCGCGCAGCACGCATTCGTCATGCCCCTGCGACAGGCCCACCATCTGCAGCTTCAGCTCGTACTGGTCGGACCAGAACCACGGCACCGACTGGTTGGGCTTGGGCTTGCCGGCCAGCAGCGAAGCCGCCGCACGCGCCTGCTCCAGCGCATTCGGCACGGACTCGAGCCGGATGCGCCGGCCATACAGCGCGCTGTCGTGCACCGTGCAGTCCCCGCAGGCGAGGATGTCGGCATCGCTGGTGCGCGAAAGTTCATCGACGACGATGCCGCCGTCCACCTCCAGCCCGGCGGCCTGGGCCAACTCCACATTGGGCAGCATGCCGATGCCGGCCACAACGAGGTCGGCCGGAATGCGCCGGCCGCCCGGGCCCACCAGGGCGTCGATGGCGCCGTCGGCCGCGCATTCCACGCGCTGCATCGCAAAGCCGGTCAACAGTTCCACGCCCGCGGCGCGGTGCACGCCTTCGTAGAAGCCGGCCACCACCGGACCGGTGGAGCGTGCCAGCACGCGCGGCTGCGCCTCGAGCACGGTGACACGCGCGCCCTGCTTCAGCGCCGATGCCGCAAGCTCCAGGCCCACGTAGCCGCCGCCCACCACGACCAGGCGGGCGCCCTGGGCCAGGCCCGCGCGGATCGCGTCCGCATCGGCCAGCGTGCGCAAATAGTGCAGGTTGCGCGGCGCGGCACCCTCGGGCAGGCCGTCGGCCACGAACGGGCGCGGACGCCCGCCTGTGCACAGCGCGAGCCGGGTGTAGGCGATCTCGCCCGCATCGGTTTGCACGCGGCGCGCCGCACGGTCGATGGACTGCACGCGCACGCCGGTACGCAATTCGATGCCGGCGGCCTCGTAGGTCTCGGCCGGGCGCAAGGTCAGCGCGTCCACGCCGGACGCGCCCTGCAGGTAGGCTTTGGACAGCGGCGGGCGCTGATAGGGCAAGGCCCGCTCGTCGCCCAGCAGGGTGATGCGCCCGGCCCAGCCGAGCTGGCGGGCGGTGACGGCAAGCTCCGCACCGGCGTGTCCGGCGCCCACGATCAGCAGATGTTCAGGCATGGTTGTCCCTTAGTAGGTGCTCGCTGTCAGGGCTCTATAGTTCCGATCTTTCATAGACCGTCTCGTCGGTCTAATAATAGAGGCACAATCGGGCCCTTGCAAGACAGGCACGACAAGACCGCGCCGGCGGTGCGACTCCCCGCCGCGCCGCCTGCCGCGGGCACATCACAAGACGACGACACATGACACGAGTACGCGCAGACGACTACGACGACAAACGCCGCTCCATCCTGGACCAGGCGGCCGCCCTCTTCGCCCGCAAGGGTTTCGAGGCGACGACCATGGTGGAGGTGGCGCGCGCCTGCAATGCGTCCAAGTCGCACCTGTACCACTACTTCGCCCGCAAGGAGGACCTGCTGTTCGAGATCGTGCGCGAGCACATCACCGTGCAGGCGGCCGAGCTGACGGCGCTGGTCGACCAGCCGCTGCCGGCGGAAGAACGCTTCGAGCAGTTCGTCGGCACCTTCGTCGAGCGCAGCGCCGACTCGCGCAACGAGCACCTGGTGCTGATGAACGACATCAAGTTCCTGCCGACGGCGCAGCAGAAGGAAGTGCGCAAGCTCGAGAACCAGCTCGTCGACATGATGGTGGGCCTGCTGTCGGAGATCAACCCGGAGCTCATGCCCCCCACCCGCCCGCGCGCGCCCTACGCCATGCTGCTGTTCGGCATGATCATCTGGACCTTCACGTGGTACCAGAAGCGCGGCGCCATCCCCCCGCACGAGCTCGCCGCGCGCATCTCGCAGCTGTTCATCCACGGCTTCAAGGGCCAGCGCTTCGAGCCGGCGCGCAGGACCGTGCGCCGCGAGGCGGTCGCGTCCTAGGGAAGCCCCGGGTCCGCACGGGCCACACCGCTCGCAATAGTCCGACGCGCCGGTCTATTATTGAGGCCGACCGCCGCGGGCACCGTCGCCCGCCGCGCCACCATGGAGTCGACCCGTGCTGAACCTGGACCAGGACTTTCTTTCCCCCGAACACCGCCAGTTCCGCGAGCAGCTGCGCCGCTGGGTCGCGCGCGAGGTCGTGCCACGCGCGAGCGCCTGGGAGGACGAAGGCGCCGTGCCGCGGCAGGTGTTCCGCGACATGGGCGAGCTCGGCTTTCTCGGCCTGGCGGTGCCCGCGGCGCTCGGCGGCGCGGAGCTCGATGCGCTGGGCACCGTCGTCTTCGGCGAGGAGCTGGGGCGTTCGGGCTTCGGCGGTTTTGCCGCCTCCATCAGCGACCACGCCGACATGGCCGCGCCGGTGCTGGTGCGCTCGGGCACGCCCGCGCAGCAGCAGCGCTTCCTGCCCGACGTGGTGGCCGGGCGCAAGGTGCTCGGCTTCGCGGTGACCGAGCCCGGCGGCGGCTCGGACCTCACGCGCCTGAAGACCACGGCCGTGCGCGACGGCGAGCACTGGGTGCTGAACGGGCAAAAGACCTTCATCACCAACGCGCTCACCGCCGACCTGTTCATCACCATTGCACGCACCGACCCGAATGCCCAGGGTGCGAGCGGCTTCTCGCTGTTCATCATCGAAAAGGGTGGCCCCGGCTTTGCCGCCGGCGCGAAGTTCGCCAAGAGCGGATGGTCCTGCGCCGACATGAGCGAGCTGTTCTTCGATGGCTTTCGCGTTCCGGCAGCCAACCTCATCGGCGAGGAGGGCCGCGGCTTCCACCTGCTCATGCAGGGCCTCGAGCGCGAGCGCATGAGCCTCGGCGCCCAGTGCGTGGGCATGATGGAGTGCGCGCTCGAGACCACGCTCGAGTTCCTGAAGTCACGCAGCGCCTACGGGCGCACGCTGTGGGACCTGCAGGCGGTGCGGCACCAGATGGCCGGCTATGCGAGCGACCTCGCCGCCGCCAAGCTGCTGCTCTATCACGCGGCGGCGAAGAAGGTGCGCGGCGAGAGCACGCGGCTCGAGACCTCGATGCTCAAGGCGCGGCTTCCCGAGTTGCTCAAGACCCTGGCCGACGGCTGCGCCCAGCTGCACGGCGCCTCGGGCTACATGCGCGGCACCACCATCGAGCGCATCTGGCGCGACGCGCGGCCGTTCTCGCTGGGCGGCGGTGCGTCGGCGGTGATGCTCGACGAAGTGGCCAAGCTGCTGTAGCCGTGGCGGTTCGCCACGCCGCCGCCCTGCCCTGCCTTTCTCGATGCCTTGCCAGCCATGAAGACCCTCATCGTCTATGCCCACCCGGAGCCGCGCTCCTTCAACCGTTCCATGCTCGACCGCTCGGTCGAGGTGCTGACGCAGGAGGGCCACGAGGTGGTGGTCTCCGACCTGTATGCCATGGGCTTCAACCCGGTCGCGAGCGCGGCGGACTTCTCCAAGCGGCGCTTTCCGGATGCGCTCCAGTACGACCGCGAACAGAAGTACGCCCATGAGCATGATGCGTTCGCGCCCGACATCCAGGCCGAGATCGACAAGCTGCTGGCCTGCGAGATGCTGATCCTGCAGTTCCCGCTGTGGTGGTTCTCGGTGCCGGCCATGCTCAAGGGCTGGATCGACCGCGTGTTCGTCAACGGCGTGGTCTACGGCAAGGGCCGCCGCTTCGACACCGGCGGCATGCGCGGGCGCCGCGCCATGGTCTGCACCAGCACCGCCTGCCTGCCGCAGATGGTGGAACCCGACGGCCTGCTCGCGCACCTGGACATCAACCTCTGGCACCTGCAGCACGGCACGCTCGGCTATGCCGGCTTCGAGGTGCTCAAGCCCTTCGCGGCCTGGTCCATCCACTACACCTCGCCCGAGACGCGGGCCGGCTACATCGAGGCCTATGCGCAGCGCCTGCGCGGCATCACGCAGGAAACGCCGATGCCGCTGCACCGCCTCGAGGAGTTCGGCGAGGACTGGCGCCTGAAGCCCGGCATCCAGCCGCGCACCCGCGGGCACCGGCGACCGGTGAGCGCTGGCGGCTGAGGCGTGGTGCCCTTGCGGCTCACGTGGAAGCACTCTCCGCCCAAACCCGTTCGCGCTGAGGTATCGAAGCGCTCGTCCCACCAATCCGTTCGTGCTGAGCCTGTCGAAGCACGCCGATCGCCCTGAGCTTGTCGAAGGGGATGAGCATGTCGAGTGCGCTCTCATGACAACCCGCGCCCCAAACCCCGTTCGCGCTGAGGTATCGAAGCGCTCGTCCCTCCAACCCGCTCGCGCTGAGCCTGTCGAAGCACATTGCGCCGTTCGCGCTGAGCTTGTCGAAGCGCTCTTCCACCCCAGCCCGTTCGCGCTGAGGTATCGAAGCGCTCGTCTCCCCGACCCGTTCGCGCTGAGCCTGTCGAAGCGTTTTCCCACCACAACCCGTTCGCGCTGAGGTATCGAAGCGCATTGCGCGAAAGCCGGTTTGATAGTTGAGAGTGCTGGTTTCCTCCACCAAGCCGGGTCTCGCCCCGGCAGGCGAGTTACCTTTCTTGCTTGCCCAAGAAAGGTAACCCAAAGAAGGGCACCCCGACCTCGGCGGTCCGCTGCGCGGACTGCTCTGCGGTGCTCGTTCTTTGGCGCTCGCGCAAAACTCGCTTCGTTCGCTTCGCTCACTGCGCTCAGACAATTGCGCGAAGTTTGATGTGGAGGGGCGCTGGCGCGCCCTGCGCCAAAGACCTGCGCTCCTCGACGCCTCCCACGGGGGAGTACCTGTCGCCGCCGATGCAAAACTGACCCCCTGCGCCGAAGTAAACCTGACCCACCTGGGCGAAGCTGGCGGCCTTTTGGCCGTCGATGTTGACCCAGGAGCAAGCAGTGGAGATACGAGTGATGGCCCGCCGGGGCGAGGGGGTACGGGAGATCGCGAGGCAGCTGGGCTGTTCGCGCAACACGGTGAGGCGATACCTGCGTAGCGGGGATGCCGGGCGCTACGGTCCGAGGGCACCCAGGGCGTGCAAGCTGGATGCGTACCGTGACTACCTGCGCGAGCGCGTGGCGCAGGCCAAGCCCAGGTGGATACCGGCGACGGTGCTGCTGCGCGAGATCGCCGAGCGCGGCTACACGGGCGGCATCAGCCAGCTCAAGGCGTTCCTGGCGCCGCTCAAGCACGGCGAGCCCGAGCCGCTCGTGCGCTTCGAGACGGCGCCTGGCGTGCAGATGCAGGCCGACTTCACCGTCGTGTGGCGCGGCCGTGACCCGCTGCTGGCCCTCGTGGCCACGCTCGGCTACAGCCGGGCGAGCTTCGTGAAGTTCACGACCGCGGAGGATGCGACGACGCTGTGCACCGCGCTGCGCGAGGCGTTCGACTACTTCGGCGGCGTGCCGGCCGAAGTGTTGATGGACAACGCCAAGAGCATCGTCATCGAGCGCGACGCCTACGGAGAGGGTCTGCACCGATGGAACGCGCAGCTGCTGGAGCTGGCCGAGCAATGCGGCTTCAAGCCCCGGCTGTGCCGCCCGTACCGAGCCAAGACCAAGGGCAAGGTCGAGCGCTTCAACGGCTACCTCAAGGGCAGCTTCCTCGTGCCGCTGGCAGCGAGCCTGAAGGCGTGCAGCCTGACGCTGACGGTCGAAGTGGCGAACCTGCACGTGCGGCGCTGGCTGGATGAAGTGGCCAATCAGCGCGTGCACGGCACCACCGGCGTCGTGCCGGCGACCAGGCTGCCCGAGGAACGAGCCGTGATGCTGCCCGCGCCGGCGCTGAAGGCCCCGGCGCACATCGCCGCAAAGGTGGCTGTGCCGCTGGAGAGCCTGCAGCATCCGCTGGCCGTCTATGACGAACTGCTGGAGCTGCCGGCATGAACCTGCAACACCAACGCATCGAGGCCTTGTGCGGGCAGCTGAAGTTCGCCTCGCTGCACACCGAGTGGCCGGCGATCGCGCAGCACGCCGCTCGCGAGCAGATGAGCCTGGCCGACTTCCTGGAGCGGCTGCTGGAGGTCGAGGCCAAGGGGCGCCACGAGCGCAAGGTCAGCACGCTGATGAAGTTGGCAACGATGCCGGCGCTCAAGACGCTGGAGCAGTTCGACTGGAGCCACGCCGGCGGCGCGCCCAAGGCGCAGATCCAGGAGCTCGCGCATCTGGCCTTCGTCGATCGCGCCGAGAACGTGGTGCTGCTGGGCCCCAGCGGCGTGGGCAAGACGCACATCGCGCTCGCGCTGGCGCACCGCGCAGTCAGCGCCGGCCACAAGGTGCGCTTCATCAGCGCCGCCGACCTGATGCTGCAGTTGGCCACGGTGCGCGCACAAGGGCGGCTCAAGGAGTACTTCAACCGGGCGGTGCTCGGTCCGAAGTTGCTGGTGGTCGACGAGATCGGGTACCTACCCTTCGGGCGCGAGGAGGCGAACCTGTTCTTCAACGTCGTGGCCAAGCGCTATGAGCGCAGCAGCATGGTCTTGACCAGCAACCTGCCGTTCACCCAGTGGGCTGGTGCCTTCGCCGACGACCAGACGCTGGTGGCCGCAATGCTCGATCGCCTGCTGCACCATGCTCACATCGTGCAGATCAGCGGCGAGAGCTACCGGCTCAAGGACAAGCGCAAGGCCGGCCAGGCGGCAAGGAGGGCCACGACGGCGGCATGACGCGCGCCGCGCGCTGCTCGGTCGCTACGGGCTTCGCCCTACGCGCCCGAGCAGCGCGATCCCAAGTGCCCGGGTGGGTCAGATTTACTTCGGCGATCCAGGAGCAAAGTGGGTCAGATTTACTTCGGCGTTGACAAGTACCACACGCCTCGCTTCGCATCGGCGTGAATTTCCGCGGTGCGTCGCGTAGCGACGGCCGCCCCTGGGGCGATGCGAAGCGAGCCGTATCGCCCCTCCCGTAGGCGTTGGCGAGAAGCGCAGGGCTTTGCAGCCGGGCGCGACAGC
>JBIQKU010000024.1:0-28783 GCA_044506225.1 Rubrivivax sp.
TGATCACCGTCATCTGCATCTGCCTGTTCATCGGCGCCATGGGCAAGAGCGCGCAGTTTCCGCTGCACGCCTGGCTGCCCGACTCCATGGAAGGCCCGACGCCGATCTCCGCGCTGATCCACGCGGCGACCATGGTGACGGCGGGCATCTTCATGGTGGCGCGCATGTCGCCGCTGTACGAGCTGTCGGACACGGCGCTCAGCTTCATCCTCGTGATCGGCGCCATCACCGCGCTGTTCATGGGCTTCCTCGGCATCATCCAGAACGACATCAAGCGCGTGGTTGCGTATTCCACGCTGTCGCAGCTCGGCTACATGACGGTAGCGCTCGGCGCCTCGGCCTACTCGGTGGCGGTGTTCCACCTGATGACGCACGCGTTCTTCAAGGCGCTGCTGTTCCTCGCCGCCGGCTCGGTGATCATCGGCATGCACCATGACCAGGACATTCGCAACATGGGCGGGCTGCGCAAGTACATGCCCATCACGTGGCTCACCTCGCTCATCGGTTCGCTCGCGCTGATCGGCACGCCGTTCTTCTCGGGCTTCTACTCGAAGGACAGCATCATCGAAGCGGTGGGCGCGAGCGAACTCGCCGGCGCCGGCTTCGCCCAGTTCGCGGTGCTCGCGGGCGTGTTCGTCACCGCGCTGTACTCCTTCCGCATGTACTTCCTCGTCTTCCACGGGCCGGAGCGCTTCCGCGACAAGCCGTTCCCGCCCGAGACCGACGACGCCCACCATGATGCCCACGGCGACGAGCACCACGCGCCGCACGAATCACCGCGGGTGGTGACGGTGCCGCTGGTGCTGCTGGCCATTCCGTCGGCCGCGATCGGCTACTTCACCATCGGACCGATGCTCTTCGGCGACTTCTTCGCCGACGCCATCGTCGTCGACACCGCCAGGCACGGTGCGATGGCCTACTTGGAGTCCATCTACCACGGCCCGGTCGCCATGGTGCTGCACGGTCTGCAGACGCCGACCTTCTGGCTGGCGCTGGCGGGGGTGATCGTGGCCTACGTCTTCTACATGGTGAAGCCGTCGATTCCGGCCGCCATCAAGGCGCGCTCCGGCTTTTTCTATCGCCTGCTGGACCAGAAGTACTACGTCGACTGGTTCAACGAGAACGTCCTCGCGGCCGGCGCGCGGCTGATCGGGCGGGGCTTGTGGAAGGGCGGTGACGTCGGCCTGATCGATGGCGCGCTCATCAACGGCTCGGCGCGCGCCACCGGCGGCATCGCCTCGGTGATCAGCCGGGTGCAGACCGGCTACCTCTACTGGTACGCGCTCGCCATGATCCTCGGCGTCCTGGGCCTGCTGACCTGGCAGCTCTGGCCGTACCTGGTCGCGCTGAACGTCTTCTGAAGAGAACAAGAACATGGGTTTGCTGAGCCTTGCCATCTGGCTGCCGATCGTCGCGGGGGTCCTGCTGCTGGCGTTCGGCCGCGACGAGCGTGCGAACGCGGTGCGCTGGGCGGCGCTGGTGGCTGCGCTCGCGGGCTTCGCCGTCACGCTGCCGCTGATCACCGGCTTCGACGCCGGCACCGCCGCGATGCAGTTCGAGGAGAACGTCTCGTGGATCGAACGCTTCAACGTCAACTACCACCTGGGCATCGACGGCCTGTCGGTGTGGCTGGTGCTGCTGACTGCGTTCATCACCGTCATCGTCGTCATTGCCGGCTGGCAGATCATCACCGAGCGCGTCAACCAGTACATGGCCGCGTTCCTGATCCTGTCGGGGCTGATGATCGGCGTGTTCTGCGCGCTCGACGGCCTGCTGTTCTATGCCTTCTTCGAGGCCACGCTGATTCCGATGTACATCATCATCGGCGTGTGGGGCGGGCCACGCCGGGTCTATGCGGCGTTCAAGTTCTTCCTCTACACCTTCGCCGGCTCGCTGCTGATGCTGCTGGCGGTGATCTACCTGTACTACGTTTCCGGCGGCAGCTTCGAGATCCTCGACTGGCACCAGGTGCCGCTGCCGATGACGGCGCAGGCGCTGCTGTTCTTCGCGTTCTTCGCGGCATTCGCGGTCAAGGTGCCGATGTGGCCGGTGCACACCTGGCTGCCCGACGCCCACGTCGAGGCTCCCACCGGCGGCTCGGTGGTGCTGGCGGCCATCATGCTGAAGCTCGGCGGTTACGGCTTCGTGCGCTTCTCGCTGCCCATCGCGCCCGACGCGGCGCATGAATACGCCTGGTTCATGATCGCGCTGTCGCTGATCGCGGTCATCTACATCGGCCTGGTCGCCCTGGTGCAGCAGGACATGAAGAAGCTGGTCGCGTACTCGTCGATCGCGCACATGGGCTTCGTCACGCTCGGCTTCTTCCTGTTCAACGAACTGGGCGTGGCCGGCGGCATGGTGCAGATGATTTCGCACGGCTTCATCTCCGCGGCCATGTTCCTCGCCATCGGCGTGCTCTACGACCGCGTGCATTCGCGCGAGATCGCCGCCTACGGCGGCGTGGTGAACACCATGCCGAAGTTCACGGCACTGGTGGTGTTCTTCGCCATGGCCAACTGCGGCCTGCCGGGCACCTCGGGCTTCGTGGGCGAATGGATGGTGATCCTCGCCACGGTGCAGGTGGACTTCTGGCTGGGCCTGCTGGCCGCGAGCGCGCTGATCTCGGCCGCGGCCTACACGCTGTGGATGGTCAAGCGGGTGTACTTCGGCCCCATCGCCAACGACAACGTGCGTGCGCTCAGCGACATCAACACGCGCGAGTTCGTGATGCTGGGCGTGCTCGCCGTGGCCGTGCTGTGGATGGGCCTCTATCCCAAGCCCTTCACCGACATCATGCAAACCAGCGTGACCGAGCTGCTGCGGCATGTCTCGGTGTCCAAGCTGAACTGACGGCCGGTCCGACGAGGTGATGAATCAAATGAACTGGCTGGCCGTTCTTCCCGAAATCGTGCTGTTGACGATGGCCTGCGTGGTCACGCTCGCGGACCTCTGGGTCACCGATGCGCGGCGCGCACCCACGTATTGGCTGACGCAGCTGTCGCTCGCCGTCGTCGCCGGCCTGCACCTGTGGGCGCTCGATGCCGGTGACACCGTCTATGCGATGCAGGACATGGTCGTCGCCGACCCGATGGGCCACCTGCTCGCCGCCTTCTCGACGCTGTGCGTGATGGCGACACTCGCGTATTCGCGCGGCTACACGCTCGAGCGCGGCATGCTCAAGGGGGAGTTGTTCACCCTGTCGATGTTCTCGCTGCTGGGCGTGAACGTGATCGTCTCGGCGAACAACTTCCTGGTCATCTACGTCGGCCTCGAGCTGATGACGCTGTCGCTGTACGCGCTCACCGCACTGCGCCGCGACGACCTCAACGCCACCGAAGCGGCGATGAAATTCTTCGTGCTGGGCGCGCTCGCGAGCGGCTTCCTGCTTTACGGCCTGTCGATGATGTACGGCGCCACCGGCTCGCTGCACATTCCCACGGTGTTCGAGACCATCCTGTCGGGCGGCTTCGACGAATCGGTGCTGGTCTTCGGCGTGGTGTTCGTGGTGGCCGGCCTCGCGTTCAAGCTCGGCGCCGTGCCCTTCCACATGTGGCTGCCCGACGTCTACCACGGCGCGCCGACCGCGGTGACGCTGCTCATCGCGACCGCGCCCATGTTCGCGGGCTTCGGCATGATGATCCGGCTGCTGGTCGAGGGCATGTTCGGCCTCGCGGTCGACTGGCAGCAGATGCTGGTGGTGCTCGCGATCGCGTCGCTGACGGTGGGCAACCTGGCGGCCATCGCCCAGCGCAACCTCAAGCGCATGCTGGCCTATTCGACCATCGGCCAGATGGGCTTCGTGCTGCTGGGCCTGACGGTGGGCCTGGTCAACGACCAGATCTACTCGGCCGC
Source organism: Rubrivivax sp. (assembly GCA_044506225.1). GTDB lineage: Bacteria > Pseudomonadota > Gammaproteobacteria > Burkholderiales > Burkholderiaceae_C > JAKFDI01. The sequence goes on from JBIQKU010000024.1 coordinate 3,853, forward strand.
CAACGGCTACAGCTCGGCGCTGTACTACATGGTGACCTACGTGCTCACCACGCTGGGCACCTTCGGCCTCATCATGCTGCTCGCGCGCCGCGGCTTCGAGTCGGAGGAAATCGACGACTTCAAGGGCCTTGCCCGCCGCAGCCCCTGGTTCGCGGCGGTCATGGGCATTTTCATGTTCTCGCTGGCGGGCGTGCCGCCCACCATGGGCTTCTATGCAAAGTTCGCGGTGCTGCAGTCGCTGCTGTCCACCAACAACGTCGGCTACTTCTGGCTGGCCGGCGTGGCCATCCTGTTCTCGCTGGTCGGCGCGTTCTACTACCTGCGTGTCGTGAAGGTGATGTACTTCGACGAGGCCGCGCAGACCGAACCGCTGGCCGAGGGCCGCGAGCTGCGCGCCTTGCTGTCGCTCAACGGTGTGGCGGTGCTCGTTCTGGGCCTGCTGCCCGGCGGTCTGATGACGTTGTGCACCGACGCGATCGTGAAGACCTTGTCCACCTGAGGAGGGGATGAGCTCGTCGGCAGCCATCTGGCTGGTGATCCTCTTTGCGGTGGTCGCGGCCAACCTGCCGTTCGTCAACGAGCGCATCGGCATTGCCGGCCCCAGGCGGGCACCGAAATCGCTCGCCTGGCGGCTGCTCGAGCTGGTGGTGCTGTTCGGCCTGACGCTGGCGCTGGGCTGGGCGCTCGAAGCGCGCATCGGCCAGATCTACCCGCAGGGTTGGGAGTTCTATGCCGCGATGGGCTGCCTGTTCGCCACCCTGGCGTTTCCGGGCTTCGTCTGGCGCTACCTGAGGCGACACCACCGATGAGCACGCACGAGAAGCACCTGCGCGAAGAGACACTCGCCTCGCGCCAGGTCTACCGCGGCCATTTCCTCGACGTGCGTTGTGACGAGGTGCGGCTGCCCAACGGCAAGACCGCGCAGCGCGAATACATCGTGCATCCCGGCGCGGTGATGGTGATCCCCATGCTCGACGACGGCCGCCTGGTGGTGGAGCGGCAGTACCGGCATCCGCTGTCGCGCGTGGTGCTGGAGTTTCCGGCGGGAAAGATCGACCCGGGCGAGGACACGCTCGTCTGCGGGGCGCGCGAACTGGCCGAGGAAACCGGCTATCGCGCCGCCGAATGGGCGCGTGCGGGCATCCTGCACAACGCGATCGCCTACTCCACCGAGGGCATCGAGGTGTGGTTCGCGCGCGGGCTCAGCATGGGCGAGCGCCGGTTGGACGACGGCGAGTTCCTGGACGTCTCCAGCGCCACCCTGGACGAACTGCTGGCCCAGGCGGCCGGCGGCGAACTCACCGATGCGAAGACGCTGATCGGGCTGCTGTGGCTGCAGAACTGGCGAGCCGGCCGCTGGACCGTGACCTGGCGCGCACCCGCGGATTTGCCGGCCGGCCGATAATCGCGCGATGAAGGTCTACAACCTGCGTTGCACGGCCGACCACCGATTCGAAGGCTGGTTCGGCTCCGATGCCGACTACGAATCACAGTCCGAGCGCGGGCTGATCGAATGCCCCGTGTGCGGCGACCGCACCGTCGTGCGCCTGCCGAGCGCGCCGCGCCTGAACATCTCCGCCGCGCGTGAACCGTCCGCGCCCGCGGACGCGGCGCCGATCGAGATGACGATGCAGACCGCCTGGCTGAAGGCGATCCGTCATGTGCTGGCCAACACCGACGACGTCGGTCCGCGTTTCGCCGAAGAGGCCCGCAAGATTCACTACGGAGAGGCCGACGAACGCGCCATCCGCGGCCAGGCCACGCGCGACGAGGCGCGGGCGCTTGCCGAGGAGGGCATCGAGGTGATGTCGCTGCCGCTGCCACCGGCGCTCAAGGGCCCGTTGCAGTAGGTTCGGCGCCCGCTGAAGCTGGCTCCGGCCAGCGGTGGCTAGAGCATCTTCCCCGGGTTCAGGAGGTTGCGCGGATCGAGCGCGGCCTTCACCGAGCGCATCATCGCCAGCGCCACCGGCGACTTGCGCAGTTGCAGCTCCTCGCGTTTGAAGGCGCCCACGCCATGCTCGGCCGAGAACGAACCGTGGTGCGCCGTGACCGCGTCATAGACGATGGTGTTGACCGCCTGCTCCGCCGTGCGCAGGAACTCGCGCGCATCGATGCCCACCGGTGCCTGCACGTTGTAGTGCAGGTTGCCGTCACCCAGATGACCGAAGTTCACCAGGCGTATGCCCGGGAAGGCCGTGGCCAGCGCCGCATCGGTGTCGGCCACATAGGCCGGGATGCGCGACACCGCCAGCGAGATGTCGTGCTTGATGTTCGGGCCTTCTTCGACCTGCGCGAGCGGGATGGATTCGCGCAGGTGCCACATCGCGTGTGACTGCTCCAGGCTTTCGGCCACGGCGGCGTCCGTGATCACCTCCTGCTCGAGCGCCTGTTCGAGCAGCGACTCGAAGAGCGCGCGTGCATGGGCCTCGCTTTCGGTGTCCGACTGCTCGAGGAGCACCACCCAGGGCGCAGGCGGCAGCGGCTGCGGCAGTTGCGGGAAATGCCGGCGCACCAGGTCGAGCGAGAACTGGTTCATCACCTCGAAGCCGGTGAGCCCGGCGCCCAGGCGCGCCTGGGCGAGCTGCAGCAGCCGGGTGGCCGCCTCCAGCGTGGGCAGTGCGGCGAGCGCGGTGCACACCGCCGCGGGGCGCGGATACAGCCGCAGCGTCGCGCCGGTGATCACGCCCAGCGTGCCTTCGCTGCCGATGAACAGGTTGCGCAGGTCGTAGCCGGTGTTGTCCTTGCGCAGGCCCGACAGGCCGTCCCAGACCTCGCCCGCGGCGGTCACCACTTCCAGCCCGAGGCACAGCTCGCGGGCATTGCCGAAGCGCAGCACCTGCGTGCCGCCGGCGTTGGTGGCGAGGTTGCCGCCGATGGTGCAGCTGCCCTCGGCCGCCAGGCTCAACGGGAACAGCAGATCCTGCGCGGCGGCCGCCTCCTGCACCGCCTGCAGCACGCAGCCGGCGTCCACGGTCATCGTGAGGTTGGCGGTGTCGATGCCGCGCACACGGTTCATGCGCCCGAGGTTGAGCAGCACCTGCGTGCCGCTGGCGTCGGTGATGGAGCCGCCGACGAGGCCGGTGTTGCCGCCCTGCGGCACGAGCGCGGTGTCGTGCGCCGCGCAGGCCCGCACGACGGCCGCGACCTCCTCGGTGTTGCCCGGGCGCACGACGGCGAGCGAACGGCCGCGCACGCGCTGCCGCCATTCCTGTTCCCAGGCGGAGAGGTCGCCTTCGGTGAGCACATGCCGTTCGCCCACCGCAGCGCGCAGCGCGCCGAGCAGACTGTCACGATCGCTCATGCCTGCGCTCCGCGTGCCGCCCGAAGCCGCATGCGCACATGCAGCGCGCAGGCGGCGAAGAGCGCCAGGCACAGCACGATCTCGATCGTCGCGAGCGCCGCACTCAGGCCGCTGTCGCTGAAGGCGCGCACCACGCCTTCGGTGAAGTACAGCCACACCAGCAGGCTCACCCAGCGGTAGGTGTACATGCGGTTCTTCAGGAGGCCGGCCAGAGGAATGGCCAGCGGCAGCACCTTGATCGCGAGCGTGCCGCGGCCCGTGGGCGCCAGCCACAGCTCCCAGGCGAGGCCGAGCAGGATGAGCGCCAGCAGGCTGGTGACGGCCACCGCGCGCGTCCATCGCACGGCGGGGGTGGACACGCCGTGCACGGGCGCAGAGGAGAAGGTACTCGCAGACATCGCTGGCTATGATGCCAGCAATGAATCTCCCCAGGATCGTCCCCGCCGCGTGGCACGAGCAGGCGAGCCACCTGCTGGAGACGCTGCAGCACTGGCCATGGGTCGAGACGCTGAAGACGCTGTTTCAGCGGTTCCGCGAAGACCGGCTCGGCGTCACCGCGAGCAGCTTGACCTTCACCACCGTGATCGCGCTGGTGCCCCTGGTCACGGTGATGCTGGCGATCTTCTCGGCCTTCCCGATGTTCGCCACCTTCCAGCGCTCGCTGGAAGCCTACTTCGTGCAGTCGCTGGTGCCCGACACCATCGCCCGCCCGGTGCTCTCTGCGCTGACCCAGTTCGCGAGCAGCGCGAACCGCCTGGGTGTGCTGGGCCTCGTCTTCCTGCTGTTCACGGCGCTCGCCATGATGCTGACCATCGACCGCTCGCTCAACGCCATCTGGCGGGTGCGCCGGCCGCGGCCGCTGGCGCAGCGCGTGCTGATCTACTGGGCGGCGCTCACGCTCGGGCCGCTGGTGCTCGGTGTCAGCCTGTCGATGAGTTCCTATGCGCTGTCGGCCGCGCAAGGCATCGTCGGCCAGTTGCCGGGCGGCGTGGCCTTCCTGCTGCAGTTGCTCGAGTTCGGCATGCTGGTGGCCGGGGTGGCGGGGCTGTACCACTACGTGCCCAACACCGAGGTGCGCTGGCGCCATGCGTTCGCGGGCGGTCTGTTCGTCGCGCTCGGCTTCGAGGTCGCCAAGCGGCTGCTGGCCTGGTACCTCGGCAGCGTGCCGGCCTACGAGGTGATCTACGGCGCGTTCGCGACCTTGCCGATCTTTCTGGTGTGGCTGTACCTCGGCTGGGTCATCGTGCTGCTGGGTGCGGTCATCGCCGCCTACGCACCCAGCCTGCAGATGCGGGTGGTGCGCATTCGCGAGACGGCGGGCTCGCGCTTCGAGCTGGCACTGGCGATTCTTCGCACGCTCGCGCGTGCACGCGAAGGCCGCAGCCACGGCATCACGGCGTCGGAGCTCTCCGTCGCCTTGCGCACCGATCCGCTGCAGATCGAGCCCATCCTCGAAGCGCTGGTCATGCTGGACTGGGTCGGCCGCCTGGAGGAAGACGGCGGCGGGCGCCATGTGCTGCTGTGCGACCCCAGTTCGACGCCGGCGGCGCCGCTGCTGTCGCAACTGCTGCTCGACCCGAACCCGGTGACGCGCGGCTTCTGGCGCCGCGCCGGCTTCGAGGGAATGTCGCTCGCCGACCTGATCGCCGAATGAGGCGGCGACGCGGGGTGCCTCAGAACTTGATGCGCCCGAGCCACATGTCGCGGTACATCACCCAGTCGCCCATGAAGCTGTAGAGCGGGCGCTTGAAGGAGGCGGGCTTGTTCTTCTCGAACACGAAATGGCCCACCCAGGCAAAGCCATAGCCGCACAAGAGCCCATAGAACAGGAAGACGGGCGCGCCGCGCAGCACCGCGGTGGCCAGGCACACGAGCGCGAGCGTCGAGCCGACGAAATGCAGGCGCCGGCAGGTGCGGTTGCTGTGCTCGGACAGATAGAACGGATAGAACTCGGCGAAGCTGCCGATGGACTTCGGGTCGGTGCCCGAGGGCGAAACAGTCGTCGTCATCGCGTGCCTCCTTCGCGGTGCATCACCGCCCGTCAAGCCAATGCGGTGCGCAAGGCATCGAGCAACTCGTCCGACACCTCGGCCATCAGCGAATGCCCCGAAGGCAGCAGCACGCTGCGTGCCTTCAGTGCGTCGGCCAGGGCCTTCGCCTGCTTGGGCTGCGTCATCTGGTCGCGCGCGCCGAGCACGAGGGTGGCCGGGCAGCGCACCTTGCCCGCGGCCTCCAGGCCGTTGGCATAGCGGTCGCAGACGCCGAAATCATGATGGAACAGATTCACACCGTCGTCGTGCGCCTGCACCCGGCGCATCAGCGCGCGGCTGCCGCCGTGCAACCAGGCACCGGGACCGGGATACGCGGGCTTGGCGGCGAGGGTGGAAATGGAGAAGGCGACCACCATGTCGATGGCGCGCAGCGGGTCGTTGCGCGCGGTGTCCAGCAGCGCGGCCGACACCTTCATCGGATAGGCGGTGCCGACCATCACCAGGTGCGACACCCGCTCGGGCGCGCGAGCGGCCGCCTCGAGCGCGATCAGCGAGCCCATGCTGTGGCCGACCAAGGCCGCTTGCTGCACGCCCGCGGCATCGAGCACCGCCAATGTCCAGTCGGCCAGCGCTTCCACATCCGCCAGCGGCGGCCCTTCGCTGCGCATGTGGCCGGGCAGGTCGAGCGCGAGCACGCCGTAGCCGTGGTTCGCGAACCAGCGTGCGGCCAGCGTCCACACGCTGTGGTCGTTCAGCGCGCCGTGGATGAAGACGACGCAGGGCAGGGTGGGGTCGAAGGGCTTGCCGCCGGTGTAGGCATAGGCGCGGCGGCCGTGAACACTGAGTTCCATCAGGCACCTGCTTTCTCGGCGACCTTGAGCGCACGCTTCAGGTCGTCGATCAGGTCGTCGGCATCTTCCAGGCCGATGGACAGCCGGATGGTGCCCGGTGTGATGCCGGCGTTCGCCAGCGCCGAATCGTCCATGCGGAAGTGCGTGGTGGACGCGGGGTGGATGACCAGCGAGCGGCAGTCGCCCACATTGGCCAGGTGCGAGAACAGTTTCAGTGCCTCGATGAAGGCCCGGCCCTGGGCCCGGCTGCCGCGCAGGTCGAAGCTGAACACCGAGCCGCAGCCGCGCGGCAGCAGCGTCTTGGCGAGCGCCTGGCTCGGGTGGCCGTCGAGTTCGGGGTAGCCCACGCGTTCGACCATCGCATGGCCGGCGAGAAAGTCGACGACCCTGCGCGTGTTCTCCACATGCCGCGCCATGCGCAGCGGCAAGGTCTCGACGCCTTGCAGGATGAGCCAGGCGGTGTGCGGGCTCATGCAGGCGCCGAAGTCGCGCAGGCCTTCGCGGCGTGCGCGCAGCAGGAAGGCGGCTTCGGTGCTCTCTTCGCTGAACACCATGCCATGAAAGCCGTCGTAGGGCTCGGTCAGTTCGGGAAAGCGGCCGGAACGATCCCAGTCCATGCGCCCGCCGTCGACCAGCACGCCGCCGATCACCGTGCCGTGGCCGGAGAGGAACTTGGTCGCCGAGTGGTAGATGAGATGGGCGCCGTGCTCGAAGGGCTTCATCAGCCAGGGCGTGGTGAAGGTCGAGTCGACCAGCAGCGGCAGGCCATGTTCGTCGGCCAGCGACGACAGCGTCGGAATGTCCAGCACGTCCAGGCCCGGGTTGCCGAGCGTTTCACCGAACAGCAGCTTCGTAGTGGGCCGGATCGCGGCGCGCCAGGCGTCGATGTCCAGCGGCTTGACGAAGGTGGTCTCGATGCCGAAGCGCCGCAGCGTGAAGTGCAGCAGATTGTGCGAGCCGCCGTACAGGGCCGAGCTCGCGACGATGTGCGAGCCGGCGCCGGCGATCGTCGCGATCGCCAGATGCAGCGCCGCCTGACCGCTCGCCGTGGCGATCGCACCGGCCCCACCTTCCAGGGCGGCCATGCGCTCCTCGAGCACCGCGGTCGTCGGGTTCGACAGCCGGCTGTACACATGACCGGCGCGTTCCATGTTGAACAGCGAGGCCGCATGCTCGCTGTTGTCGAACACGAAGGAGGTGCTCAGATGGATGGGCAGCGCGCGTGCGCCCGTGGCCGGATCGGGCGCGGCACCCGCATGCAGCGCCAGCGTGTCGAAACCGGGATCCGAGTAACCAGCCATTCCAACTCCAGAGGTGAGCTTTTCAGGTGTGTCCTGGGCTGGAATTGTGGGCTATATTGATCCGAACCCACCCCGAGGAGACGAGCATGAAAGTCAGCGACATTCTTCGCGTGAAGGGCGGCACCCTGTTCACCATCTCGCCCGAGGAACCGCTCTCCGAGGCGGCCATCTGCATGGCCGAGCACGACATCGGCTCGCTGGTGGTGATGGAGCACGGCGAACTCGTCGGCATGCTGACGTTTCGCGAACTCATCCAGACAGTCGTGAAGAACGGCGGCAGCGTCGGCACCACCCGCGTGCGCAGCACCATGGATGACGCGCCGCTCACCTGCACGCCCGAAACCGAGATCGACGAAGTGCGCCGCATGATGCTCGGGCGCCATGCGCGCTACATGCCGGTGATGACGCAGCGCACGCTGATGGGCGTGATCTCGTTCTACGACGTGGCCAAGGCGGTGGTCGACAGCCAGGACTTCGAGAACCGCATGCTCAAGGCCTACATCCGCGACTGGCCGGTCGAGGAAACGCCGTTGCCGCGCGAGGACGGCTCGCAGTTCCCAGCGCCGAACTGACCCGCGCTCGCGCGCGGCCGGCGCCGCGCGGGGGCGAACCCTAGAATCGCGCCTTCCGCGCCCGTGCGGCGGCGGCTCCCGCCGCGTCGTGCATCGCGCGTCTCCAAGGCCCCCGCATGTCCGGCAGCACTTTCGGCACCCTTTTTCGCGTCACCAACTTCGGCGAGAGCCACGGCCCGGCCATCGGCTGCGTGATCGACGGCTGCCCGCCGGGCATGGCGCTGTCGGAGGCGGATCTCCAGCCCGAGCTCGACCGCCGCCGCCCCGGCACCTCGCGCCACGTGACGCAGCGCAACGAGCCCGACGCGGTGGAGATCCTCTCCGGCGTGTACGAGGGCCGCACCACCGGCACGCCGATCTGCCTGCTCATCCGCAACACCGACCAGCGCAGCAAGGACTACGGCAACATCCTGCAGACCTTTCGCCCAGGCCACGCGGACTACACCTACTGGCACAAGTACGGCATCCGCGATCCGCGCGGCGGCGGGCGCTCGTCGGCGCGCCTGACCGCGCCCACCGTGGCGGCCGGCGCGGTGGCGAAGAAGTGGCTGCACGAGAAGTACGGCACCACCTTCACCGGCCACATGACGCAGATCGGCGAGATCGAGATTCCGTTCGAGTCGCTCGCGCATGTGCCGGACAACCCCTTCTTCGCCGCGAACGCGAGCGACATCGCGCGCCTCGAGGCCTACATGGATGAGTTGCGCAAGGCCGGCGACAGCTGCGGCGCGCGCCTGTCGGTGATGGCGCAGGGCGTGCCGGTGGGCCTGGGCGAGCCGCTGTACGACCGGCTCGACGCCGACATCGCGCACGCGATGATGGGCATCAATGCGGTCAAGGGCGTGGAGATCGGCGCCGGCTTCGCAAGCGTCGCGCAACGCGGCACCACGCACGGCGACGAGCTCTCGCCCGAGGGCTTTCGCAGCAACAACGCGGGCGGCGTGCTGGGCGGCATCTCGAGCGGGCAGGACATCACCGTGTCCATCGCCATCAAGCCGACGAGCTCGATCCGCACGCCGCGCCAGTCCATCGACCTGCAGGGTCAGCCCGCCACTGTCGAGACCTTCGGCCGCCACGACCCGTGCGTCGGCATCCGTGCGACGCCCATTGCCGAGGCGCTGCTCGCGCTGGTGCTGATGGATCATGCACTGCGCCATCGCGCGCAGTGCGGGGATGTCGTGGCGCACACGCCGGTGATACCTGCGCGCAGCCAGCCTTCCTAGGCGCCGGCGCCTCGGCGGCGCCGATCGCGGGTCCTCGGTGCCCCGCAGGGGCCGACGAGCGCCGCGGGTCGCCGCGGATTTCACGCGAACCGGCGCTGGTGGCGTGCGCGCCGTGATATGCGCACGCGATTTGGGCGACAGTGGCGGATTGATGTCTCGATGGCGGCCGCTGCGCCGCGCAGTTGCATGTTCCGTTCCGCCGCGTCCCGCTTGTTTCTGCTTCTTTGTTGTCTGGTGTTGGCGGGCTGCGGCGGCAGGGAGCTCCAGACCCGTGTGGTGAGCCTGGGCGCGCAGCAGGCCTGGGAGGCGGATGCCGAGGCGTCCGCGCGCCAACCGCTGGAACTGAAACGCGCCGAATCGGGCGCCGCCTATCTGCGTTACGAGGTCGTGCGCCGCCCGCTGGAACGCGAGTGGCAATTCGACGCGACGCAGAAGCAGGATCGCATGGTCACGTCACCGGACGCGCTGTCGGTCGTGGTGGGGGCCGCAACGCTGGGACTGCATTGCGCGATCGACACCGAAGGCTGCTTCGGCGATCGCAGCGCCTGGCGCATCGCCGACAAGGTCGAACGTGCCAACGCTCGGCCGACCGGCAACACCCGCGTGGGTGCGCCGCAGCCGTACCGCGACCGCGTGACCTTCCTCGTCACGCTGCGCGGCTTCGACGCCCAGGGCCAGGCGCTCGGCGTGGTGCGCGTGCGGCACGTGACGCAAGGTCACATGACGGTGGGCGTGGCCGGCCTCACAGAGCAGTTGCCGAGCCGGCCGCAGCGCGTGGAGGTGCGCATCGAGCTCGCCCCCGGAGTGCCGGCGGGCCTCGCGCTCGCGCCGGTGGCTGTGCAGACCTACGAGGCGAAGGACATCGCGGGATGGCAGGTGTATGCGCCGCAGTGGCAGGCGCCGCAGGTGCAGCACAAGGCCTGGGCGAACGTGCTGCGCGCCCAGGTGCTGGCCGGCCGGCTGGACGATGCGGCGCGCACCCGTGCGCGACTCGCCGAGCTGCAATGGCGACCGCTGCCCGAGCTCGAGCTCGGCTATGCGACCGCCCTGGCCGATGCGCGTCGCGCTGCCGAGGCCCGCGAGGTGCTGCAGGCGCTGCTGCGTTCCGCCGATGCATCCGCCGACACGCAGGCACGCGCGCGGCGGCTGCTCGCGTCGCTCTAGGCCTTGCACGCCATCCGAACGGCGGCCGCTGGCCGCTTCCCCAGACTTCTGCGGCGTGACGGGCCGCCTCTTTCCATGAAGAAGATCCACCCCCTTGCGGCCGGCCGGGCCGCGCTGCTGGCACTGATGCTCGCGGGCGCCTCGACGATGGCGTCCGCTCAGGGCGCCGGGCAGGGCGCACAGACCCTGGAACAGCTGGAACAGCAGGCGGCCCAGGCCATCGGCGCCGGACGTTGGGACGCGGCGCTGTCCGCCATGGAGGCCATGCAGGCGCTGGACGTGCGCCTGCCCGAAAGCTTTGCCTACTACTACGCCCAGGCGCTGTCGCGGCAGGGCCGGCATGTGGAGGCCCGGCGTGTGCTGACGGCCTATCTCTCGTCGGCCGGCGCGGATGCGCGCTTCGCCGAGCCCGCCCGCCGCCTGCTGCAGGAGATCGAGGCGCCCGCGGCCGAGCAACAGGCGCGGCTCGAGCAGGCCGAAGGCGTGCAGCGTTCGGCGCGCCTCATCCGCAGCAGCGTCGCGGGCCTGGGCGGCGCGGTGCGTTCGGTGGCGTTCACGCTGGAAGGCGACCGGGTGCTGGCCGCCGTCGGGCCGCGCGTGGCGCTGCTGGACATCGACAAGCGCGCGGTGGTGGGCAGCGTCCAGGCGGCTGCAGCGGTGCAGGATGTGCAGGCGCATCCGCTTGGCCACGGCTGGACGGCGGCCCATGGCAAGGGTGTGGATCTGTGGCGTAGCACGACGGCGCCGCCGGTGCCCGGCCTGTCGGACGCAAAGCCGGCGCGTGCGGCCGCCATCCATCCCGAAGGTGTCGAGATGAGCTTCGCGCTGAACAGCGGCATGGTGCGGCGCGTGGACATGCGCACGCGCCTGTGGTCGGACTGGGCCAACCTCGGCAAGGTGCCGGTCGAGCGGCTGGCGTATTCCCCCGATGGCCGATGGCTCGCGGCCGCCACGGGCCGCCCGGCGGTGGTGCATGTGGGTGCGACCGGTTCCGGCGCCGGCGAGAAGGCGATGAAGCTGGCACTCGGCACCGCCACGGTCGATGCCATGGCCTTCACGCCGGACGCCAGGCGCCTGATCGTCGCCGATGCCGCCGGTCGGCGCCTGCTTGCCTGGGCGGGTGGGAACGACGCCAAGCCATGGTCCGTATTCGTGTCCGACGTGGACATCACCCCGGGCACGCTGGCCATGGACCCGCGCGGGCGCATGCTGGCCACCGCCCACGGCGCCCGGATCGAACTGCGCGACCTGGCCAAGGGTGCGCTGCTCGCGCGGCTGCACCTGCCCGCAGGCGCCAAGGTCACGGCCACGGCCTTCGACTTCGGCGGCGAGCGCTTTGCCACCGGCCTGGCCGACGGCACGGTGCATGTATGGGACCTGAGCGGGTATTGAGCATGGTCCAGCGTCTATCCGCCTCCGGCCGCCGCCTGCTCGCGGCCATCGTCCTGGGCGCGGCCGGCGGGCTGGCCGCGGCGCAGGGCGGCTCGGCGCCGGTGGACCAGTCGGTGGCGCTCGAGGGGCAGCACATCTGCCTGAAGCGCAGCCCCGAGTCGGTGCTGCCCGAGCTGTGCATCGACTTCCGGATGAACGTGCGCCTGCGGACGCAGACGGGCGAGCCGGTTGTGCACGGCAGCCTGGCGCACTGGTCGGTCTCGCGTGCCCACCTGCGTGCACCGAACGGCCGCGTGATGCCGGCGAACGAGATGGGGCCGGAGGTCCAGGCCTCGCTCGACGCGCTGGCCATCGCCCTCACGCTGGACGTGCCGGTGTTCAGCCGCATTCGCCAGGAAAACGACGTGCTGCTGCGCGTGGACGGCGGCTCCTCCGTGCGGCAGGGGCGCAAGCCGATGAGCTCGCCCGGCAGCCCCGACTGGAGCGAACTGCTGCACATCGCGCGGCCCACGCTGGATGTCTCGCCCGACGCGCCGCTCGGCCGCTGGACTTGCCAGACCGACCTCGCGCCGACGCAGCGGCTGAGCGGCGACAGCGCGCGTCAGGTCGTGCGCGAGCGGGGCTTCCGCTTCATGGGGCCGGAGCGCTTCTACGTCTGCGAGAACATGGTGGACATCTTCGGCACCGAAGCCGTGAGCGCCGCGATCGTGCGCACCTGCGAGCCGGCCGGCGCGCCGGCCTGGTGCGGGAAGAAGCCCGAGGCCGAGAAGACGAGCCCGCAGGCGCAGGCGAAGCAGGGCGCCGCCAAGGGTGAGGGCAAGACGGGCAGCGGCTCGGCCATGGACCGCATGCTGGAATCGCGCACGTCGTCGCCGCCCCCGGGCCGCACGTCGCGAACGACCTCCCGCCAGGGCGGCTCGGCGCTCGACCGCCTGCTCGACGAGGAAAGCCGCGCGGCCGACGGGCTTGGCCGGCTGAGCACACCGGTGGCGGTCGGCCGCCCGGACGACTTCCTGCGCGCCGTGGTGCCGCAGGGCAGCCACGTGGTGCGCGGCAGCATCCCGCGCAGTTCACCGGGCGCACCGGTGCTGACGGCGCGACGCGGATCGCGCAACCTCGTGAGGCCCGTGGGCGCGAACAGTGTCGCGTGGGACCGGCGCGCCGTCCTGCAGCAGGACGTGCTTGCGCTCTCGGCCCGGTGCGACGACACGCGCCCCGTGCGTGCGGCCTATGTGCAGGTGCAGGGCGGCAGCACGCATCTGAAGCTGCCGCTGCCGGCCAACGCGCGCTGCGGCCACGGCATTCTTCTGCACGGGCCCGACGCCTACGCGCCGACGCAGGCGTCCGGCGACCGTGCGTGCCTGCTGCTGGCCTACGAGGACCAGCAGGGCCGCGTCAGCGAGCCCCTGGACGCGGGCTGCGCGGTGCACGCCCGGCTGCCCGGTTCCGAAGCCGGTGCGCTCGAAATCCACATGCGTGCGGCGCCGCTGCCCGGCAACTTCGACATCGCCCTGTGGGGACCGGGCACGACGCCGCGCGAGGCGCACAGGACCGTGTCGGTGCGCCACGGGAGCGATCACACGCTGTGGTTCAAGGATCGCCAGTACCGCGGCACCCCCATCCGCGACGGCGCGGTGTACTGGACCTCTGGCGACACGAACTACATCCGGCTGCGCGGCGCCCCCGACGGCGACTACCACCTGCGTTTTCTGCGCGAAGGCGCGCCGGAGGACTACGACGTCTACGCCATCGTCGTGCGGCTGAACGGCCAGCGGGTGCTGCTTGACGAAGGGCGTGGGCGGCTGCACTCGGCGCTCTCGGGTGGCAGGCCGAAGTGGCTGTCCTTCCGCAAACAGGGCCAGACCATCACGCGCATTCCGTCGCCCGTGCGTTGAAGAACCGCTGCCGCTTCAGCGCCGCATCGTGCCGCGCAGCACCAGCACCACGCCGGCGAGCACGATGCCGGCGGCCAGCCATTCGAAGCCGGTGATGGTCTCGCCGGCGACCGCCACGCCCAGCAGCATGCCGATCACCGGGTTGACGAAGGTGTAGCTCGCCGCGAGCCCCGTGCTCGCATGCGCGAGCAGCCACATGTAGGCATTGAAGGCGATCAGCGAGCCGAACACCACGAGGTAGAGCCACGCCGCCGCCGCCGCCGGCTCGGGCGGCCAGGCGAAGCGTTCGCCGGCCAGCGCCGACAGCAGCATGAGCACAGCGCCGCCGCACAGCATCTCGCTCGCGAACCCCATGGCGCCAGCGGCCAGCGGCAGCACACGCTGGCTGAGCACGCTGCCGAGGGACCAGGCGAGGCAGGCCACCGTCATCGCGGCCAGCCCCGCAGGAGAGGCGCGAAAGCCCGCGCCGCGCGTGAGCATCAGCACGCCCGCCAGGCCGAGCACGATGCCCGCGAGTTCGATGCGCGAGGGCTTCACGCCCCACAGCCGGTTCAGCGCCGCGATCATGAGCGGCACGATCGCGATGAAGGCGACGACCAGGCCCGAGCCCACGGTCTGCTCCGCGTAAGCCACGCCGCCCATGCCGCCGCCGAGCATCAGCGCGCCGACGATGACGGCATGGACCCACTGCCGCCGCCCGGGCCAGGGTGCGCCGCGCCAACACATCCAGGCCATCAGCAACGCGCCGGCGAAGACGAAGCGCGTGCCCATCTGCAGAAAGGGCGGAAAGCTCTGCAGGGCGAACTTGATGGCGAGATAGGTGGAACCCCAGACCAGCCAGGTCGCGGCGAGGCTGGCCATGAGCAGCGGAGAAAGCGGCGCGGCGGCCGAGGCAGGCAGGGAGAGTCCGGGCATGACGGGGGTCTTGCGGGGCGACACGGCTGGCCATGCTATGAAGCCGCTCGTGCGCAAGCCATGGCCGTCTCACGCTTGTTCGCACAGAATGCCGTCGATTCAACGGTAGATCGGCAGGCCCACCTTGAACCCCGAACTCGACGGCTACGACACCCGCATCCTCGCCGAGCTGCAGGCCGACGCGCGACTGAGCATGGCCGAGCTCGGGCGCCGGGTGCACCTGAGCCAGCCGGCGGTGAGCGAGCGTGTGCGCAAGCTGGAGGCGGCGGGCGTCATCACCGGCTACCGCGCGAGCGTGGACCTGGCCAAGCTGGGCTACGGCATTCGCGCGGTGATGCGCGTGGGCCGCGCCGAGTACGCACGCGTGGTCGCGCTGGTCGGGCAGACGCCCGAGGTCGTCAGCGCCTACAACGTGACCGGTGACGACAGCTGGATCATCGAGATCGCCGTCATCGATGTCGCGCACCTCGATGCGGTGGTGAGCAAGTTCTGCCTGCTCACCGAGACCGCCACTTCCATCATCCTGAACCCCGCGCGCGAGCACCAGCCCATGCTGCCGGCGCGCCGCGAGGACGTGAAGCCACCCATCAAGAAGGTCATCAACGCATGAACGAGCCCGCCATCACCTCCACCTGCGACCTGTGCGATGCGCACAAGGCCGACACCAGCGGCGCGTTCCGCGTGCTGCCGCCGGTGTTCACCGCCTACGGCGGGCGAGCGGCCTTCTCCGGCCGCGTCAGCACGGTCAAATGCCACGAGGACAACTCGCTGGTGAAGGCCGCGCTGGACGAACCCGGCGAGGGCCGCGTGCTGGTCGTCGACGGCGGCGGCTCGCTGCGCCGTGCGCTGGTCGGCGGCAACCTCGCCGCGGCCGCGGCGCGCAACGGCTGGGCCGGTGTGGTGGTCGACGGCTGCGTGCGCGACGTGGCCGAACTCGCCGCCTGCGAGGTCGGCATCCGCGCGCTGGCGCTCATGCCCCTGCCCACCGAGAAGCGCAACACCGGCCAACGCGACGTGCCGGTCATGGTGCAGGGCGTGACGGTGCGCCCGGGCGACTGGCTGTGCGCCGATGCCGACGGCATGGTGCTCATGGCGCTACCGGCCTGAGCGCAGGCAGTCATGCGTAGTACCGCGTACCGCGGCTGAATTCGCGCCCCGGACATTCCCGGGTCCGCCTGCGGCGCGTGGCTGCTAACTTTGACCGCTGACCCGTTGTGCGCCGGCGGCGGTGATGTCCGCGGGCGCAGTCGCACCGAAACACTGGAGACCTCAGCATGAAGAGCGCACTGATCGGATTGGTGGCCACCCTGGCCTTTGCCCTCGCCGGGCCGGCATCGGCGCAGACCAACACGCGGCTTTCCATCGGCACGGGCGGCACCGGCGGCGTCTACTACCCCATGGGCGGCGGCATGGCCGCCGTGCTGTCCAAGCACGTGCCCGGTTGGGAGGCCACCGCCGAAGTCACCGGCGCGTCGGTCGCGAACCTGCAACTCATCGGCCAGGGCAAGCAGGATGTCGGCTTCACCATGGCCGACTCGGCCTGGGACGCCACCAAGGGCCTGGGCAAGTTCAAGGGCCGTGAGGTCGAGGCGCGCACGCTGATGGTGCTGTACCCGAACAAGATGCACGTCGTCACCGTCGAAGGCAACGGCATCAACTCGGTGGCCGACCTCAAGGGCAAGCGCATCTCCACCGGCGAGCCCAACAGCGGCACCGAGGTGATGTCGCTGCGCCTGCTCGAGGCGGCCGGCATCGTCAAGGACGTTGAGCGTGAGCGCCTGTCGGTGGCCGAAGGCGTGAACGCCATCAAGGACCGCAAGATCGACGGCCTGATCTGGGTGGGCGGCGTGCCCACCGCCGCCATCACCGATCTCGCCGCCACGCCGGGCCTGAAGGTCAAGCTGCTCGACCATGCGCAGTACGCCGAGGCGATGAACGAGAAGTGGGGCCCGCTGTACGTCAAGGGCACCATTCCGGCCGGCGCCTACCAGGGCCAGGACAAGGAGACCGGCAACATCGACGTGTGGAACCTGCTCGTGGCCGACAAGAAGATGAGCGACGACATGGCCTACACCATCGTCAAGACGCTGATGGAGCACAAGGACGAACTGGTGGCCGTGCACCGCGAGGCGAAGAACATCACCCTCGAGGCGCAGGCCGGTGCGTCGCCCATTCCCATGCACCCCGGTGCCCGCAAGTACTGGGAAGAGCGCGGCGTGAAATTCAAGTAAGCCGCCCGCATTGCACATGCGCTCGAGCGGGCGCGCCGCGGACCGGTCCGGCCGGCGCCGCGGCGTTGCCCGGACCGTTTCCATCCCTTGCCCATTTCCCGATGATCCCGAATGAGCGCGCCTGATCCCCAAGATGCGGTCGCCGACGAGCGACTGAAGGCCGCCGAGCGTTTCATCGAGGAAGAAGAAGGCGCCACCAGCCGCTTCGGCCCGCGCCTGGAGCTGCTCATCACCGGCTTGCTGGTGGTGATGTCGCTGTTCCACCTGTACGCCGCGGCCGGCATCGTGCGCACCCAGATCCTGCGGCCGGTGCACGTGGGCTTCGTGCTGCTGCTGATCTTCCTGATCTTTCCGGCCGCCAAGCGCTTGCGCAACCGGCTCATGTGGTACGACGTGCTGCTCGGCCTGGCCGGTGTGGCGACCATCGTCTACATGCTGATGGGCGGCGACGACTTCTGGGATCGCAGCACCTGGCCCAACGACTGGGACCTGGTCTTCGGCGTGACCTTCGTGCTGCTCGTGCTCGAAGCCTGCCGGCGCACGACCGGCTGGATCATGCCGGTCGTCGTGGCGCTGTTCGGTGCCTACGCCTTCCTCGGCCCCTGGCTGCCGGGCCAGTGGACGCACCGCGGCTACGACCTCGCCAGCATGGTGGGCGTGATGTACATGTCGCTCGAAGGCATCTTCGGCACGGCCATCGACGTGTCGGCGACGCTCATCATCATGTTCACCATCTTCGGCGCCTTTCTGCAGCACTCGGGCGCCGGCAAGTTCTTTCTCGACTTCAGCTTCGCGCTGCTGGGCGGCAAACGTTCGGGGGCAGGGCGCACGGTGGTGATGTCGTCCTTCCTGCTGGGCGGGCCCTCGGGCTCGGGCGTCGCCACCACCGTCACCATCGGCACGGTGGCCTGGCCGATGCTGCGGCGTGCGAACTACGACGCCAATGCGGCGGGCGGCCTGCTGGCCGCGGGCGGCCTGGGCGCCATCATCTCGCCGCCGGTGCTGGGCGCCGCGGCCTTCCTGATCGCCGAGTTCCTCAAGATCTCGTACCTCGACGTGCTCTTGATGGCGGCGATCCCGACCTGCCTGTACTACCTGTCGCTGTTCCTGATGGTGGAGCTGGACGCGCGCAAGTTCAGCAGCGGCGCCCCGGCCGCCGAGACGCGCATCGGCGCCACCGCGATGCAGCTCGCGGCGAAGTTCTGGTTCCACTTCCTGTCGCTGGTGGCCATCGTCGGCTTCATGGTCTACGGCTTCTCGCCGCTGATGTCGGTGTTCTGGGCCACGGTCGTCGCCTTCGTCGTCAGCTTCTTCGCGCGCGAGACGGCGATGTGGCCGCCCAAGCTCATCGCGGCGCTGCGCGACGGCTCCAAGCAGGCGCTGAACGTGGCCGCCACCTGCGCGGCGGCGGGCGTGATCGTCGGCGTGGTCGGCAAGACGGGCCTCGGCCTCAAGTTCAGCTCCATCGTCATCGACTACGCCGGCGGCAGCCTCTTCCTCACCGCCGTCTACACCTCGCTGATCGTGTGGATCATCGGCCTCGCGGTGCCGGTGACGGCCAGCTACATCATCTGCGCCGTCATCGCCGCGCCCGCGCTCACCAAGCTGGGCGTGCCCGACTTCGCGGCGCACATGTTCATCTTCTATTACGCGGTGCTGTCGGAGGTGTCGCCGCCCACCGCGCTGTCACCGTTCGCAGCGGCCGCCATCACCGGCGGCGATCCGTACAAGACGACGCTGCAGTCCTGGAAGTACACGCTGCCCGCCTTCCTGCTGCCCTTCGTGTTCGTGCTCGATCCGGCCGGCGCGGGGCTGCTGCTCAAGCCGCCGGCGGGTGTGTCCTGGGCGGAGGTGGCCTGGATCGCGTTCACCGCGTCGGCCGGCATCGCGGCGCTGGCCTGCGGCGCGCAGAACTGGGTGTGGGTGCGCTGCCGCTGGTGGGAGCGGCTGCCGTTCATCGCCGCGGGGCTGCTGCTGGTCTATCCGCACGGCTGGGCCGATCTGATCGGCCTGTCGCTGCTCGCGTTCGCTTTGCTCAGCCAGTGGCTGCGGCGGCCGTCGCCGGCCTTGCGCGCCGGCGGCGCCTAGCGCGTCAGGCGAAGACTTCGAGCAGGCGGTCGAGCCCGCCGCTGTCGATCGCGACCATGGCGGCAGCGCGCACCTTGGGCTTGGCGTGATAGGCCACCGACAGGCCGGCCGCGCCCATCATCGGCAGGTCGTTCGCGCCGTCGCCCACCGCGATCGCCTGCTGCGGCGGGCAGCCCAGCTCGGCGCAGAAGGCGAGCAACTGGCGCTGCTTCTCGGCGCCGTCGACGATGTCGCCGGTCACCCGGCCGGTGAGGCGGCCGTCGTCCACCTCGAGCACATTCGACGCAGAACGGTCGATGCCGAGCGAGGCCTGTACCCGCTCGGCGAAATAGGTGAAGCCGCCGGAGACCAGCAGCGTCGCCAGGCCCGCCGCCTTCACCGCGGCGAGCAGCTCGTGCGCACCGGGGTTGAGCCGCAGGCGTTCGCGATAGACCTGCTCCAGCGCCTGCACCGGCACGCCGCGCAGCAGCGCGAGGCGGCGGCGCAGGCTTTCCTTGAAGTCGGTGATCTCGCCGCGCATGGCCGCTTCGGTGATGGCGGCAACCTCGGCCTTCTTGCCCGCCGCGGCGGCGATCTCGTCAATGCACTCGATGTTGATCAGCGTCGAATCCATGTCGAAGGCGATGAGCCTGTAATCGCGCAGGCGCAGCGGCAAGGCGATGTTCTGGACGACGAGACCGGGAGAAGACGTTGTCATGGCGCGTGCGCGAGAGCCGAAGGTCGCGGGTACGCGGCAGCGGGCCCGGTGAGGCGGCCGACATTGTAGAGAGCGCGTACCGCGCACCCCGGAAAAGCGTACCGGCGGCCGAGAAATTGCCGGTGTGCTTGTCGTTCCTGCCTACCATCGGCGCCCGAACGAATGGCGTCTGCCCGGCCCGCGCGTGGCCGCAACACAAGGAGAGGGACTCTGATGGAATGGAATTCACTGGTTGACGCAACCCAGGCCCGCCTGGGCAACAGCCTGCCGACCATCCTCGGCGCGCTGGCCATCCTCGCGCTTGGCTGGATCATCGCCGTCATCGTGCGTGCCGGCCTGAAGCGCGTGCTCGGCTATGCCCGCCTCAACGAGCGCGTGCGCACGAGCAGCGGCCATGCCGAGATCGACGTGGAGACGCCGATCGCGCTCGGCGCCTTCTGGCTGGTGCTGCTGGTGACGGTGGTGGCGGTGTTCGACACGCTGCGGCTGCACGCGGTGTCCGCGCCCTTCGCTTCGCTGGTCGGCCAGATCACCGCCTACCTGCCCAACCTGCTGGCGGGCACGGTGCTCGTGCTCGTGGCGTGGCTGTGCGCGACGCTGCTGCGTGCGCTGACCAACAAGCTGCTCGCGTCGACCACACTGGACGACAAGCTCGCGGCCAGTGCCGACATGGAGCCCATGAGCCGCAACCTGTCCAACGTGATCTTCTGGCTGGTGCTGCTGCTGTTCCTGCCGGCCATCCTCGCAGCCTTCGCGATCACCGGCGTGCTCGGCCCGGTGCAGCTCATGCTCGAGACCGCGCTGCAGAAGGTGCCCGACATCTTCGCCGCGGTGGCCATCGGCTTCGTCGGCTGGCTGGTGGCCAGCGTATTGCGCGGCCTGGTGCGCAACCTGCTGTCCTCGGTGGGCTCCGACCGGCTGGGCGCGCGCATCGGCCTGGATGAATCGGTGCGGCTGTCGCAGGTGGCCGGCACGCTGGTGTTCGTGCTGGTGTTCGTGCCCAGCCTGATCGCCGCGCTGGACGCGCTGCACATCGAGGCCATTTCGCGCCCGGCGACGAACATGCTGGCGCAGTTCCTGGATGCGGTGCCGGCCATCGTCGCCGCAGCGGTGATCCTCACGGTCACCTGGTTCGTCGCGCGCTTCGCCTCGGCGCTGCTCGCGCGGCTGCTGGCGGCGGTGGGCTTCGACCTGCTGCCCGCGCGCATGGGCCTGGGCGCCGAGATGCCCGCGACGCTGCGGCCCTCCGAACTCGCCGGCAAGCTGGTGATGTTCTTCGCCATGCTGTTCGCGGTGGTGGAGGCGGCCGATCAGCTCGGCTTCTCGCAGGTGCGCGACATCGTGGCCATGTTCATCGAGTTCGGCGGCGATGTGCTGCTGGGCGGCATCATCCTGGTCATCGGCTTCTGGCTGGCCAACCTCGCCGCCGGGGCCATCCAGCGTGCGAGCGGCGAGTCCTCGCGCACGCTGGCCACCGTGGCGCGCGTGGCCATCCTCGGCCTGGTGATCGCCATGGGCCTGCGCGCCATGGGCATTGCCGACGACATCGTCAACCTCGCCTTCGGCCTGACGCTGGGCGCGGTGGCGGTCGCGGTGGCGCTGTCCTTCGGCCTCGGCGGGCGCGAGGCGGCCGGCAAGCTGATGGAGCACTGGCTCTCCCGCTTCAGGAAATAAGGCGGGCCCCCCTGCGCGGCGACGCAGGCCCGGGCGCTCCATCCCGGCCTGCGTGATCCCTCGTTCTGCGTTTGAACCGGCGGGCGTGGCTGCCTAGACTTCGCATGTTCGGCACGCCGCGCGAACTGCCGCAGCTCCTGCGGTCAGCGCGGCGAGGAGCATGGCCATGACCGGCGGCATCTTCATCAGCTATCGGCGCGACGATGCGCGCCACGCGGCTGGCCGCCTCGCCGACGACCTCGGCGAGCATTTCGACCCCGCCTGCATCTTTCGCGACATCGAGGGCATCGATCCCGGTGTCGACTTCGTGGTGGCGCTGGAGCAGGCGCTCGGTTCGTGCGCGGTGATGCTGGTGCTCATCGGCCGCGACTGGCTGCACATCAAGGACGCCGCGGGCCGCCAGCGCCTGCATCAGCCCGACGACTGGATCCGCATCGAGATCGCCCGCGCGCTCGAGCGCGACATCCGCGTGGTACCTGTGCTGCTCGAAGGCGCCCACCTGCCGGCCAGCGACGAACTGCCCGCGGACCTGCGCCCGCTGTGCCGGCGCCAGACGCTCGAGCTGTCGGACAGCCGCTGGCGCGGCGACCTGCGCCGCCTGGTCGATACCTTGGCGCGCGTGCCGGGGCTGCAGCGCAATCGCACGCCGGTGGCACCGCCCGGGCCGCCCGCCGCGCGAAGCGGCCGCCGTCGGTTCTGGGTGGGCGCGAGCCTCGTCATCGCGGGCATCGCGGTCGTGGGGGCGCTGCTGGACACGCCGCCGGACGAAGGCGGCCCGGTGCAGCCACCGCAGCCGGTGGCGGCCGGCGTCGCACCGCTGCCGCCCGTGAACGAC
The DNA here is from genome assembly GCA_044506225.1 of Rubrivivax sp. Lineage (GTDB taxonomy): Bacteria > Pseudomonadota > Gammaproteobacteria > Burkholderiales > Burkholderiaceae_C > JAKFDI01. Next base: position 25,983 of record JBIQKU010000024.1, read on the forward strand.
CTGTTCGCCGCCGCCGAAGCGCCGCCACGCGCGGCGCCCGCCCAGCCGGCGCCGCCCGCCGAAGCGCCGGTGGCCGCCGCGGCGCCGCCGCCCGACGTGATGAATGTGCAGGGGTTGTGGCGAAGTGCCAGCGGCGAGACCTACGACTTCCGCCAGGAGGGCCGCGAGCTGCGCCTGACCGCCGAGATCGACGGCGAGCGCATCGGCCGCGGCCGCGGCGAGATCGACGGCACGATGATGCGGCTCGCCGTCTCGCTGCAGGTGGAGGGCACGCCCTTCGCCCGGCTTGCCTGCGACCTGCAGGCGGCGCCCGACCGGCAAAGCTTTGCCGGCGTGTGCATCGGCCCGAACCGGCAGTTCCCCGCGCGCATCTTCCGCTGACGTGTCGCGGGCGCGCGGTTATCCGGCCGTCGGTGGTGCCGTGGTCCGCGCTTCCTTGGCGGCGCGGCGCAGGGCCACCGCATCCGGCAACATTCGCTGCGCCCCGCCGCCGAGGTGGAACACGCCCACCGAGGCCGCGACCACGTCGGCCTGGCCCTGCAGCGCCAGCGCCGAGCCCGACAGCTGCTCGACCATGTGGCCGTTGCGCTGGTTGATGCCCTCGAGCTGGGTGACCGCCTCGTTGACCTGCGAGATGCCGGCCAGCTGCTCGCGCGCGCCGACGCTGATGCGCCCAATGAGCGCATCCACCTCGCGCACCGAGGCAAGCGCGGCGTCCAGCGTCTCGCGCGCCTGGGCGACCTGCTGGGCGCCGGCACGCACGTCCTGCGTGGACGACTCGATGAGCGCCTTGATCTCGCGCGCCGCGCCGCTGGTGCGCTGCGCCAGCGCCCGCACCTCGGCGGCAACGACCGCGAAGCCGCGGCCCTGTTCGCCGGCACGCGCGGCTTCCACCGCGGCGTTGAGCGCCAGGATGTTGGTCTGGAACGCGATGCTGTCGATCACCTGGATGATTTCGGCGATGCGCCGCGAGGAATCGCTGATCGCCTCCATCGTCTGCGACACGCGCGAGACGTCGGCGTTGCCGCGGCGGGTCACCGCCTCGGCCTGGCTGGCGCGTTCGGCGGCGGCCTGCGCCGCATCCGCGCTGTCGCGCACGGTGCCGGTGATCTGCGCCATCGAGGCGGCGGTGCGTTCCAGGCTGCCCGACTGCGAACGGGTGCGCTCGCCGAGTTCGCCGTTGCCGGCGGTGATGCCGGCGCAGGCGCCGCGGATGAGCTGCACCTCGTCCTCGGCATCGCGCACGGCGGCGCGCAGGTTGAGCGTCACCTGGCCGAGGGCCTGGAAGACGCGGCCGATCAGGTCACGGCCGCGGCCGGACGCCGGCTCGGCGCTCAGGTCGCCGGCGGCCAGGCGGTGCGACAGCGCCAGCACCTCCTGCAGCGGCCGGGCCACCGCCGTGCGCAGCACGGCCGCTGCCACCAGCCCCAGTGCGGCGCCGGCCACGGCGGCCCAGCCGGCGGCATGAGCCGGCAACCAGCCGCCGATCAGGCCCGACAGCGCGCACGCGCCCACCACCGGCAGCAGCAGCCGCTGCTCGTAGGCGGTGGCACGCGCACGCCCGAGCAGCCCCCGCCAGCCGCTGCGCCGCACCGCGCCACCCTGGAGGCGGTGCACGAGCTGGCCGCTGTGCGCTTCCTCGCGCATCCGGGCGTACAAGGCCTCGGCGCGTTCCACCTCATGCGGCACCGGCGCAGTGCGCACCGACATGTAGCCGACCGGCGCATCACCGCGCATCAGCGGCGTCACGTTGGCGCGCACCCAGTAGTAGTCGCCGTTCCTGCGGCGGTTCTTGATGAGGCCCGACCACGGCTCGCCGCGCTGCACCGTGTCCCACATGTCCTGGAAGGCCTGCTCGGGCATGTCGGGATGGCGCACGATGTTGTGCGGCTGGCCCAGCAGTTCGTCGCGATCGAAGCCGCTGACCTCGATGAAGCTGCGGTTGCAGTGAAGGATGCGGCCCTGGATGTCGGTGGTCGATACCAGGGTGGCGTCGCCCGGAATGCGGTATTCGTGCGGGGTGGTCGGCTGGTTGATGCGCATGAAGGCTCCGGGACTGCTCGCAAAGCTGGAGCGGCCCGCATTGCGGGCCGCCGTCGCCTGGATATCGGCCTCCGCAGCGCGAACTTGACGGTCCGTTGACCGGCCCGTGGGAGGCGCTCAGACCTCCGCCGTGGCCGCCACCGGCGTGCCCAGCGAACGCAGCACGTCGCGGATGAACTGCGCCCGATCCTTGACCTCGGGCGTGTCCCGCTCGATGCGCAGCTTGTCGTTGCCAGCGAGCTTGATGTGCCGGTTCTTCTGCACGAGCTGGATGATCTTCATCGGGTCGATCGGCGGGTTGGGGCGGAAGCTGAGCATCATCAGCTTGGGCGCTGCGTCGATCTTGGTCACGCCGTAGGGCTTGGCGAGCACCCGCAGGCGGTGCACGTCGAAGAGCGTCTGGCCCTGCGGCGGCAGCTTGCCGAAGCGGTCGGTGATCTCCTCGAGCAGCGCGTCGATCTGCTCCGGCTTCTCGGCGCTGGCCAGCCGCTTGTAGAGGTTCAGCCGGGTGTGCACGTCGCCGCAGTAGTCGTCGGGCAGCAGGGCGGGGGCGTGCAGGTTGATCTCGGTCGTGCCGCCGAACACGCCGCCCGTGGGGCTGAGCAGGTCGGGCTCCTTGCCCGCCTTCAGCGAGCGCACGGCCTCGGACAGCATCTCGTTGTAGAGCTGGAAGCCGACCTCCATCATGTTGCCGCTCTGGTTCTCGCCCAGCACCTCGCCGGCGCCGCGGATCTCGAGGTCGTGCATGGCGAGGTAGA
>JBIQKU010000025.1:0-28424 GCA_044506225.1 Rubrivivax sp.
CGGCAGCCAGGTCATCCAGGGCATCGGCGGCACGCGCAACTGCGACTGGTTCTTCACCAGCGAAGGCATCCTGCTGGACACCGCCGGCCGCTACGCGGTGCATGAAGAAGACCGCGGCGAATGGCTCGACTTCCTCGCCTTGCTGAAGAAGCATCGAAGCAAGGCGCCGATCAACGGCATCCTGATCGCCGCCAGCGTGGCTGAGTTGTCGCAGGTGCGCCCCGAGGTCGCCATTCAACTGGCCAAGAACCTGCGCCAGCGCGTGCAGGAACTGACCGAGCGCCTCGAGGTCTTCGCACCGGTCTACCTGGTGTTCACCAAGGCCGACCTCATCGCCGGCTTTGCCGAGTTCTTCGAAGACCGCGACCGCAGCGAGCGCGACCGCGTCTGGGGCGCGACCCTGCCTTACGAGCCCGGTGCGCGCGTCGATGCGGTGGCGCTGTTCGACCGGCATTTCGACGAACTGCACGCCGGGCTGAAGGAGCTCGCGACCGCACGCATGTCGCTGCACCGCGGCCAGGCGCTGCCGCCGGGCGTGCTGACCTTTCCGCTGGAGTTCGCGGCGCTCAAGCCGGCGCTGCGCTCCTTCGTCACCACGCTGTTCGAGGACAACCCCTACCAGTTCCGCCCGGTGTTCCGCGGCTTCTACTTCACGAGCGCGGTGCAGGAAGGCACGGCCAGCAGCCGCGCGAGCGACCAGGTGGCCGAGCAGTTCGCGCTCGCCACGCGCCCCGAGCACACCACCGCGCGCATCGTGGCCGAGAACGGCCTGTTCCTGAAGGACCTGTTCTCCAAGGTCATCTTCGCCGACCGCCATCTCGTGAAGCAGCATGCGAGCCGCGCCAAGCTGCGCGCGCGCGGCATCGGCTTTGCGGTGGGTGTGACGGCGCTGGCGGTGGCGCTCGGCGCCTGGAGCTGGTCCTACCTCGGCAACCGGCAGTTGATCGCGCATGTGCAGGCCGACCTCGACAAGGTGGTCAAGCTGCAGGAAGACCGCGTCGACCTCGCCTCGCGGCTCGAGGCGCTGGAGTTGCTGCAGGACCGCATCGAACAGCTGCAGCGCTACCGCGATGCGCGGCCGATCTCGGTGGGCCTGGGCCTGTACCAGGGCGAGGCGATCGAGCGCAAGCTGCGCGAGGAGTACTTCAACGGCGTGCGCCAGGTGATGCTGCGCCCCGTGGCGCAGGCGCTGCAGGCCTTTCTCGCCGACGTGAACCTGCACGCCGACAAGCTGCAGCCGATGACACACACGCCGCAGTCCGGCGCCACGCCGGTCGATGCCCGTGCGGCGCACACCGGCGGGCGCTTCAGCGAAGCGTCGCCGGCCAGCGTGGAAGACGCCTACAACGCGCTCAAGACCTACCTGATGCTGGCCGAGCGCGAGCGCATGGAGCCGGGCCACCTCACCGACCAGATCACCCGCTTCTGGCGCGGCTGGCTCGAAGACAACCGCGGCACCATGCCGCGCGAGCAGATGATCCGCAGCGCCGAGCGCCTGATCTCGTTCTCGCTGGCCCACCTGCAGGACCCGGCCTTCCCCGTCCTGGAGACCCACTTCGGCACCGTCGACCAGGCGCGCCAGAACCTGCGCCGCGTGGTGCGCGGCATGCCGGCACGCGAGCGTGTCTATGCCGAGGTGAAGGCACGCGCGGCCACGCGCTTCGCGCCGGTGACGGTGGCGCGCATCGTCGGCGAAGGCGCGGGCAAGGGCGGGCGCGATTCGGTGACCGGCAGCTACGCCGTCTCGGGCGCCTTCACCCGCGAGGCCTGGAACGGCTTCATCGAGGATGCCTTCAAGGAAGCGGCGACCAACGAGCTGCAAAGCGTGGACTGGGTGCTCAAGACCTCGGCCCGCGACGACCTCTCGCTCGAGGGCAGCCCCGAGCAGATCCGCAAGGCGCTCACCGATCTCTACAAGACCGAGTACGTGCGCGAGTGGCAGCGCTTCATGCAGGGCATCAGCGTGGCCGAGTTCCGGAACTTCGAGTCGGCGGTGCAGCACATGAACCTGCTGGGCGACACCGCCCACTCGCCGATCAAGAAGCTGATGACCACGCTGTTCGAGCAGACCTCCTGGGACAACCCCACACTGCTCAACGAACGCATGGCGCGCACCCAGCGCGGCTTCCTCGACTGGTTCAAGCAGACCATCCTGCGGCAGAACCGCACCGGGGTGCAGCTGGACGTGAAGGTCAGCGCCGACAAGGCCGAAGTGCCCATGGGCCCGGTGGGCCGCGAGTTCGCCGCGCTCGGGCGGCTCATGATGTCGCGCGACAGCGGGCCGACCGTGCTCGAGGGCTATCTGCAGGCGCTGGGCAAGGTGCGCTCGCGCTTCAACCAGATCAAGACCCAGGGCGACCCCGGCCCGGCCTCGCGCCAGCTGATGGCGACGACGCTGGAAGGCAGTGGCTCCGAGCTTGCCGACGCACTGAAATTCGTCGACGAGCAGATGCTGGTGGGCATGAGCGACAGCGCCCGCGCCACGCTGCGCCCGCTGCTGGTGCGCCCGCTCATCCAGTCCTTCGGCGTCATCGTGCAGCCGGCCGAGACCGAGATCAACCGCGTGTGGGCGGCGCAGGTGCTCGAGCCCTACCAGCGCAACCTCGCCGGCAAGTACCCCTTCGACACCGGCTCCAAGATCGAGGCCGGCGCCAAGGACATCGCCAAGGTGTTCGGGCCCGAGGGCGCGGTCGCCAGGTTCTCCAACGATGCGCTCGGCCCGCTGGTCGTGCGCCGCGGCAACAGCGTGACGCCGCGCACCTGGGCCGAGCTGGGCCTGCGCCTGCGGCCGGCCTTCGGCGAAGGCTTCGCGAGCTGGGTCGCGCCGCTCGAGGGTGCTGCGGCCGGCGGCACGGCGGGCGGTGGCGCGCCGGCATCGCAATGGGCCTTCCAGGTGATGCCGCAGGGCGCGCCGGGGCTCGTCGAGTACACGGTCGAGATCGACGGCCAGTCGCTGCGCTACCGCAACACCGTGCCGAGCTGGCACAACTTCGTCTGGCCGCATGCCAGTGCCTCGCCGGGCGTGCGCATCGCCGGCATCACCACCGACGGACGATCCGTGGTGGTGTTCGAGGCGCCCGGCCAGAACGGCCTCACGCGCGCCATCGAGGCGGCCAGCCAGAAGAAACTGCCCGACGACAGCAACGAGCTGAGCTGGTCGAAGGACGGCGTCAGCGTGTCGGTGCAGCTGCGTGTGGTGAGCCAGCCCGGCGCTTCCGGCGAGGGCCAGTCGGGCGGCGGTGGCACGGGCGTGGCCGCCTCCGACCTGCGCGGCGTTCGCCTGCCGGCGCTGGTGGTCGGCGCCGATGCGCCGCCACTGGCCGCCGCCTCGGTCGCGGCCGATGGGCTCGCGCCGCAGGCGGGCACCGCCGGAGCGGCGCAATGAACGCCGCCCGCCTGCCCGTGTCGCTGGTGTACTTCGGCAAGATTCCGTCGCGCGGCGATTTCGTGCGCAGCCACCAGCAGGCCGGCCTGATCCACACGCTGGACCGCTGGCTGTCGCAAGGCATCGAGCTGATGGCGGCCGACCCGCGCTGGAAGGAGGTGTACGACCGCGCCGAGCCGGTGCACTTCGCGTTTCTCGGTGTGAAGTCGCAGGTGGCGCTGGCCGGCCACCTCGTGGCGAGCCGTGATGCGTCGGGGCGGCGCTTTCCCTTCATCGCCGCGGGCAGCTTCGAGGTGGGCGCGCCGGGCGATTTCATCGGCCGCAGCCCGCTGGTGCTCTCGCGCCTGTGGCAGGGGTTCGATGCGGCCGCGCGCGAGGCGATGAACGCGGCCGACTGCGCGCCGGTGCTGTCGCAGTTCGCGCAGACGCAGATCGCGATCGACCTCTCCTCGCCGGCGCACGACGCGGCCTTTCGCGACTTTCTCGAGCTGCAGACGCTGGGCTCGTTCGAGACCCTGCTGCGCCAGGCCGGCCATGCGAACGACCTGCGGCGCACGCTGCTCGCGCTGGGCCTGCTGCTGCAACCGGTGCCGGCCAGTGGCAACAGCCAGCTCGAGAAAGGCTTGTGCCTGCCCTTGCCGGCCGATGCGCAGCACCAGCCCTGTGGCGCGGCCTTGTGGCTGCACCTGGTGTCGCGCTTTCTGCGGCGCGGTGACTTCGAGCTGGCGCTCTTCCTGCCGCAGGGCTCGGCGCGCACGCCGCCGTCGCTGTGCATCGGCTTCAACGGCGGCTCACCGGCGGTGCTGCATGCGGCGCTGGATCCGTCGGTCGGCGCGCAGGCCTTCGTGGACCTGCGCGACAGCGGCTGGGTCGAGCAGCATGTGCAGCAGGACTACGGCGTGCGCAAGCTCTCGAGCTACCTGCAGCAGCCGCAGCTGTCGCTGCGACAGATGAGCACGACCTTTCGCGAAGCCTTTCTCGGGGAATGAGCATGACATCGATGAACTCGAGCCCATCGCGCGCCGCGCGTCGCCGCCCGCTGCCGGCAGCGCTGTGGCTGGCCGCCATGCTGGCCGTGTGCAGCGGCGCGCCGGCGCAGGCACAGACGCGCGGCGCGGCGGTGCGCGACACGGTGGCGCCCGGCAAGGTGGTGGTCTCGGGCGTGGTGCCCGACGAGAGCACCCGCCAGGCCATCCTCGCGCGGGTGCGTGAGCTCTACGGCGCCGACCGCGTGGTCGACCAGATCGGCGTGGACCAGCTCGTCGCGCCGCCGAACTGGAGCCAGAACGTGCAGAAGCTGATCTCGCCGGAGCTCAAACGCGTGTCGCGCGGCCAGCTGCGCATCAGCGGCAACGTCATCGACCTCACTGGCGAGGTCGACAACGAGGCGCAGCGCCAGCAGGTGGTGAGCCACCTGTCGGGCCAGCTCAACCCGACCTACACCGTGCGCAACGGCCTGCGCGTGGTGGCGGCCGGCCAGGAGCAGGTGGATGCGGCACTCACCGACCGCACCATCGAGTTCGAGCCGGGCAACTCCACGCTCACCGCCGCCGGCATCGAAGTGCTGGCCCGGCTGCTGCCGGTGCTGCAGCAGCTGCACGGCCGCAAGTTCGAGGTCATCGGCCACACCGATGCCAGCGGCTCGCGCGCGCAGAACATCGCCTTGTCGGCCGCGCGCGCCGATGCGGTGAAGACCTGGCTGGTCGGCAAGGGCGTCGCGCCGGAGACGGTGCAGACCTCGGCCGTCGGCCCCGACCGCCCCATCGCGAGCAACGACACGCCGGAAGGCCGGGCGCGCAACCGGCGCATCGAGTTCCGTGTGATGCGATAGGCCCTGCCGGGCATGCCGCCCTCAGGCGGGCGGGGGTGTCACTCGCCGGCGGCCAGCGCCGCATCGCCCGGCAGCGCCACGCCCAGCATGTCCTCGAGCTGAGCGAGCGCCGCTTCGTCCTTGACGACGGCGCGCAGCCAGGTGTGCAGCGGCATCTCGCCCCAGCGCGCGGCCTTGTCGGCGAGGTAGGCGACCGGGCTGTGCGGCTCGGTCTCGCGAAAGAACGCCGCGACCTCGCGCAACTGGCGCAAGGCCTCGCTGCGCGATTGCAGCGGCAGCGCCGATCGGGCAGACGCGGGCGCAGCGGTGGGTGCGGCGCTGACGCGCGGTGCCGTGTCGGCATCGGCAACACCGGCGCTGGCCGGCTCGGGCGACAGCCGCTGCGCCTGGTGCAGCACATCTTCGAGCGCGCGCCGCGCGGCCGCGAAGCCCGGGCCCTGGGCGCCGAGCCGCGCGTCGACGGTCGCCTCCAAGGTGGCCAGCGCAGCGAGCGCGTCGCGCGCGCCCGCCACGTTCTCGGCGAGGAGGCTGCGCGGCGTGTCGCGCTGCAGCCGTGCGAGCTCGTCGGCCGCCGTGGGCGTTTCGCCGTCTTCGGGCGCCGGGCGCAGCCGGGCCGCCTCCATGTCGTGCCAGGCCATGGCTTGCGCGCCGGCCTGCAGCAGCGGCACGCCGCGCGCCAGCCCCTCCACGCGCGCGAGCAGCCAGGCGAGGTTGCCGATGCGCTGTTCGTGGTCCTCGTCTTCGGGCAAGGGATGAAGCTGCGCCCAATGGCGCTCGCACAACTGCGCCGACAGCAGCAGTCCGTCGGCCAGGCCGGCGAAGCGGCGGGTGTGGGTCCAGGCCTCGGTCAGCCAGGCCGCCAGGCGCAAGTCCTTGCTGCGTGTGCGCAGCAGTTGCTCGCAACTGGCGGCCACGCCGGGCCAGTCGGCCGTCTTCAGCGCCGTCACCCACCCGCCCTGGTCGAGCGTGGCATCGTCTTCGCGGCGCATTTCCTGCACGGCGTCGAACTCGCTGGAGAACGACAGGTCGTCGCCGCAAGGCGACTCGGCCGACACGGGCTCGAGAAGATGGTCGATGGTCATGGCAGGCGCAGGCAGCACGTCGCAACACAGGTCGCGGAAATTCTAGAAGTCGACTTCCGCGGCCCGGCCCCCGCAGCAGCGGGGAACACGTGACGCGATGTGTATGCGGCCGGCACGCCACGGCGCCATGATGCGGGTCTCGATGCCCATCGAAGGGAGCCCGCATGGAGCTGTTCACCCACCCGCTGGTCCGAAGTGTCGTCGTGCCGCTCGTCGTCGTGTTCGTGGCGGCGGGCCTCATGCGCATCGTCCTGCGCGACGCGCGCGCGGCACGCTGGGCGGCCTGCGCGCTGGGCATCGGTGTGCTCGTGGGCACGGCGCTGCTGCTGCCCAGGGCGTGGCCAGCCGCGGCACTGCTCGAGAAGCTGCCATGGGCGCTGGCCGCGGCCTGGGTGCTGGGCGCGGCGGTCGCCGGCTTCACCGCCTCGGGGCGCATCGCGTGGACGGCGATGGCCGTGCTGTGGGCGGTGCTGGCGTGGTGGCTGGGCGGTACCGGGTCGTCGACATGGGCCGCCATGCTGATCGGCGCGGTCGTGCTGGCCGCGCTCGCACGTGCCGATGAGGCGCAGGCGACCGCGGTGTCGGCGCTGACCATGGCCGCCGTGGCGCTCGGCGTCACGGCCTTCGCCGCCGGCTCGCTGTTGCTGATGCAACTCGCGCTGGTGCTGGCCGCCGCCAGTGGCGGCATCGCGCTGTGGCTGTGGCCGCGTGCGCGCTTGAACGTCCCGGCAGGCGCGGCGATGGCTGCCGGGATGAGCTGGCTGCTGCTTGCGCTCGCCACCGGCGTGCTCACGCCGGCACCCAAAGGCGCGCTGCTGCTGCTGGCACTCGCGCTCGCCGTGGCAGCACTGGTCGCCTGGCCACGGCTCCCGCCGCCACGCGGCGTGTGGCTGAACCCGCTGCTCGCCGCGTTGTTCGTGGTGTTGGCCGGCGCGGCGGCCGTGGTGTGGACGATGCAGGTGCCCGGCGCAGCGGGCGAGGCCGGCGACGACCCGTATTACGAACCGGACTGGAAGTGAGGCTCAGGCGCTCGGCCGCGGTGCCACCGCGCCCGCGTGGCCGCTGCCGAGGGTGAGCCGCGTGAGCACCAGCGCCATCAGCGACGCGGCTGCGATGCCGGCCAGCATGGGCCGCGCGCTGTCGCTCGCGAACAGGCTCATCACGCCGATGACCACGGCCCCGAGCACCATCTGCAGCGTGCCCATCAGCGCCGAGGCGGCGCCGGCGATCTCGCCATGGTCGTCCAGCGCGAGCACGGTGGTGGTCGGGATGATCAGGCCGAGAAAACCGTAGCCCACCAGGAGCATGACGATGAGCACCCACAGCGCGTGCACGCCGGCCATCTCCAGCAGCAGCAGGCCGCACATCGTCAGCGCGAAGCCGCTCACCGCGAGCGACACCACGCGCATCAGGCCATGGCGCGCGGTCAGCCGCGCCGCGAACTGCGACACGCCGATGAACGAGGCCGCGTTCACCGCGAACGCCAGGCTGTACTCGCGCGGCGTGAGCCCGTAGTGATTGATGAGCACGAAGGACGAGTTGGCGAGGTACACGAAAAAGCTCGCCATGCCGAAGCCGCCGATGGCGGTGGGGCCCAGAAAGCGGCGCTCGCGCATCAGCTGCGCGAAGGCGCGCCCGGTGCTCGCCACGCTGCTGCTCGAGCGCTGCGCTGCCTCGCGCGTCTCTTGCAGCGCGAAGGCGGTGAGCACCAGGCCCAGCACGCCGATCGCGGTCACGGCCCAGAAGATGGCGCGCCAGCCGGCCGCATCGATGACGAAGCTGCCGATCAGCGGCGCGAGGATGGGTGCCACGCCGAACACCAGCATCAGCAGCGCCATGAGCCGCGTGGCCTGCACGCCGGTGTGCAGGTCGCGCACGATGGCACGCGCCACCACCATGGGCGCGCCGCCGCCCAGGCCTTGCAGGAAGCGGAAGGCGATCAGCCAGGCGATGTCCGGCGCGAGCGCGCAACCGATGCTGCCGATGACGAACAGGCCGATGCCGGCATACAGCGGCGGCTTGCGCCCGAGGATGTCGGACGCCCGCCCGTACACGATCTGGCTGAACGCAAAGGACACGAAGAACGCGAGCAGGCTCATCTGCACCGCACGTGCATCCGCCTGAAGCGCATTGCCGATGGCCGGCAACGCGGGCAGGTACATGTCGATGGCAAACGGGCCGATGGCCGACAGCAGGCCCAGCACCACGGCCATGCGCAGGAATGAGGGGTTCATGGGAAGGACAGGTCGCGGCCGGCGCGTGCCGGCCGGCGAAGGGGCGAGATCATCGCCGCATCGGCAAGGCAATGCGTGGGTCAAGGACAAGGGGGCGGCCTTGACTTGCCGCGGGCGTCGTCGGGTGTGCGCGCTGCCCCTCACGCAAGCCCTTCCGCCGGCACCGCTTGCAAGCGGTTCGGCGTGCGGCGGGGGATCCCTTGGGCAGGAACGGTCCCCCAACCAAGAGGGGGAGAGGGAGCTACTCCAACACGACGCCGAGCAGCACCGACACCACCACCAGCAGCACGACGGCCGCGGCGGCCATCACACCGCGGTGGGTGGCGAGCCACAGCTGCGCGCTCCAGCCGGTGGCCATGGCATCGAAGCGGCCATGGGCGCCATGGTCGCCGGGCACCGGGGTCCAGAGGTTGTCCTGGCGGTCCGGCGGCAGCGGCTCGTCGCTTTGCTGGCCGGCGACCGCGCACGCGCCGAGGTAGCGGTCGAGCAGGCCGGGGATGATGCGTGTGCCGAGGATGGCCTGCACCGCCGGCCAGCACACCCACAGCTCGCGCCGGCGGTGCGTGGCCGCCCAGTACACCGCACGCGCCGCAAGCTCGGGCTGGAAGATCTTGCCCATGGGCCGCGGGCGCCGGTCCATGGTGGTGCGGCCCCATTCGAACTGCGGCGTGTTGAAGGCCGCCAGATGCACCATGGTCACGTGCACCCGGCTGCCCTCGTGCGACAGCTCGCAGCGCAATGAATCGGTGAAGCCGCGCGCCGCCGCCTTGGCGCCGCAGTACGGCGCCTGCAGCGGAATCGAGCGGTAGGCCAGCGCCGAGCCGACCTGCACGATGGTGCCCGCGTCGCGCGGCTTCATGCGCCGCAGCGCCGCAAGCGTGCCCCAGACGACACCCAGATAGGTCACCTCGGTGGCGCGGCGGAAGTCCGCCGGGTCCACCGCCATGAGCGGCGAGAAGATGGTCGCCATCGCGTTGTTGACCCACACGTCGATGCCGCCCCAGCGGGCCTCGACCTGCGCCGCCGCCGCCTCGACCTGCGCCTCGTCGGCCACGTCGGTGGGGATCGCCAGCGCCTCGCCGCCGACGCGCTCGACATCCGCGCGGGCGCCTTCTAGCCCGTCGACCCCGCGCGCCAGCAGCGCCACGCGCCAGCCGTGCTGGGCGAACTGCGTGGCGATGGCGCGCCCGACACCGGCGGACGCACCGGTCACCACCACCACGCGCGGCGCGGCGGTCTCTGCGTGTGTGTTCATGCGGAGCACAGAGGGCAACGGGCATACCCGCCCCCGCCTGCAGCGACGTGAGCTCGCGCTCAGCTCACTCCTGCGCCAGCACGATGTTGCCCACCGCCGTGCCCGATTCGACCAGTTCGTGCGCCTGCACGATCTGCGCGAGCGGCAGACGCTGGGCGATGTGGTGGGTCAGCCGGCCTTCCTCGAGCAGCCGGGTGAGCGTGGCCTGCGCGGCCGCGCGGTCGTCGTCGGCGAGGTGGTAGACGATGAAGCAGTGCATCGACACATTCGCCGAGATCAGCGGAAAGAAGGGCAGCGTGAACTCGCCCGCGCCGCTGCCGTAGACCACCAGCTCGCCGCCACGGCGCAGCAGCGCGATGTCGAGTGCGCCGTTGGCGGCCACGTCGACCTCGATCACCCGGTCGGCGCCCACGCCGCCGGTGAGCTCGCGCACACGCTGCACCACGTCCTCGCGCCGGTAGTCCAGCGCGACATGCGCGCCGGCCTGGCGCGCGATCTCGGCCTTGGCCTCGCTGCTCACGGTGGCGATCACCTGCGACGCGCCCAGCAGCCGCGCGAACTGCACGGCGTAATGCCCGACCGCGCCGGCACCGCCCGCGACCACCACCGTCTTGCCCTGCACGCCGCCATAGCCCCGCACCGCATGCAGGGCGGTCATCGCCGGGATGCCGAGACACGCACCGGCGACGAAGCTCACCTCGCGCGGCAGCGGCACCGCCTGCGCCGCGGGCAGTGCCACGTATTCGGCGGCCGTGCCATGGGCGCGGCCCCAGGCGGCGTTCCACAGCCACACCCGCTCGCCGATGCGCGTGGGCGGCACACCCGCACCCACCCGGTCGATGACGCCCGCGCCGTCGCTGTGCGGCACGATGCGGTCGAAGGTCAGGGTCTTGCTGCGCAGCCCGGCGCGTGTCTTCACGTCGGAGGGGTTCACGCCCGAGGCGTACAGCCGCACGCGCACTTCGCCGGCGGCGGGTTCGGGATCGGGCAGTTCACCGAGTCGCAGCACCTCGCGTGCGGGGCCGGTGGCGTCGTAGTAGGCGGCTTGCATGGATGAAGGTGGATGGCAGAAAAGGCCCCGAGTCTGCCGCAGGCCACTAGGATTGCCACGACACGCCCTGTCTACCCCGCCGTGCCCACGCCCACTCCGCCCGCCCCCACCGACCGCTGGGCGCCGCTGTGGGCGCTGGCGCTGCAGATCGCGGCGCACCGGCAACGCGGCCTGCCGGGGCCGCAGGCCGCCGACGGCCCGCTGCGCTGGAGCCCCGCGGGCGGCTGGCAGTTGCAGGGCGAGCACGATGCGTTCTGCGCCGAGCACTTCGCGCTCTACAAGCCGCTGCTCGACCGGGGCCCGGCCGGCGGTGCCTGGGTCGTGGCACAGCTCGGCCAGAGCCTTGACGGCTGCATCGCCACCGCCAATGGCGACTCGTGCTTCGTCACCGGCGCCGAAAGCATCGACCACCTGCACCGCCTGCGGGCGCTGTGCGATGCGGTCGTCGTCGGCGCCGGCACGGTCGCAGCCGACAACCCGCGCCTGACCACGCGCCGCGTGCCGGGCCGGAACCCGACCCGCGTGGTGCTCGACCCGCGCCTGCGCGCGCCGGCGAATGCCCGGCTGCTGCACGACGGCGAGGCGCCCACGCTGTGGCTGTGCGATGCGAGCTGCCAGGCGCAGGCGGCCGAACTTTCGGTGCGGGCCGAGGTGCTGGCCGTGCCCGGCCTGCTGCGCGCCGATGGCACGCCCGATGCACATGCCGCGGTGGCGGCGCTGCATGCGCGCGGCCTGCACCTGCTGTTCGTCGAGGGCGGTGGTGCCACGGTCACCGGTTTTCTGCGGCAAGGCGCGCTGAACCGCCTGCATCTCACGGTGGCGCCGGTGTTCATCGGCTCGGGCCGGCGCGGGCTGGCTCTGCCCGGCTTTGCCACCATGGGCGAATGCCTGCGCCCGCCCTGCCGCGTGATGCGACTGGGGCACGATGTGTTGTGGGACCTGGCCTTTGCGGCCTCGGCCGGCTGAGGGCCGACGCTCCTGCGTCGTCCTCGGCGGCGCCTCAGGCCACTGCGGCCTGACTCTCGAGCGTGAATGCAGCCACTGCATCGACCAGCAGATCGGCCTGGCGCCGCAGACCTTCGGCAGCGGCCGCCGATTGTTCGACCAGCGCTGCGTTTTGCTGCGTGTTGCGATCCATTGACGCCACCGATTCGCCGACCTGCGCGACCCCGGTGCTCTGCTCGATGCTCGCGGAGCTGATCTCGCCGACGATGTCGGTCACGCGGCGGATCGATTCCACCACCTGCATGATGGTCGCGCCGGCCTGATCCACCTGCGCCGTGCCTTGGTCGACACGCTCCACGCTCTGGCCGATCAGCGTCTTGATCTCCTTGGCCGCATCGGCGCTGCGCTTCGCGAGGCTCCGCACTTCCGAGGCCACGACCGCGAAGCCACGACCCTGCTCACCGGCGCGCGCCGCTTCGACGGCCGAATTGAGCGCGAGGATGTTGGTCTGGAACGCGATGCCGTCGATGACGCCGATGATGTCGGCGATCTGCTTGGAGCTCTCGCTGATCTCCTTCATCGTGCGCACCACCTGGCTGACCGCCTCGCCGCCCTTGCCGGCGACTTCGGAGGCCGCACGTGCCAGCTGGTTGGCCTGCTGCGCGTTCTCGGCGTTGCCGCGCACCGTGCTGCCCAGTTGCTCCATCGCCGCCGCGGTTTCTTCGAGGGACGATGCCTGCGCTTCCGTGCGTGCCGACAGATCGGCGTTGCCCGCGGCGATCTGGGTGGAACTCATGGCCACGCCTTCGGCGTTGCGGCGCACATTGCCCACGATGCCGGCCAGGCGCTGGCTCATCTCGCGCATGGCGGCGAGCAGGCTGGTGGTGTCGCCGGGCCGCGTCTCCACGGCCACGGTGAGGTTGCCGGCCGCGATCTGGCGCACGATGTCGGCCGCATAGTCGGGCTCCCCCCCGATCTGGCCGACCAGCTTGCGCACGCCGAAGTAGGCCATCAGCACCGCGGCCAGAATCGCCAGCACCGCACCGCCCACGACGACGGCATCGTTGAGCATGCGCAACTTGGCACTCAAGGTCAGTTGCTGGCCGAGCGACGTGAGCGCGGCCTTGGAAAACTCCTCCTGATGGGCGCGGAAGGCGGCGATCGCCGCGTCGCTGCGCCCGGCGCCGAAGGCGGCCTGGAAATCGGCCTCGGTGCCCACACCCTCCTGCACCGACATGCGCGTACCCACCAGCGCCTTGCTCTCTGCGACGAGGCGCTCGAGGTCCGCCTTCATGCCGTCCAGCCGCTGCTGCTGCTGCGCATCGCCGGCGGTGAGCGTCTTGGCCGACTCCCAGGCCGCCTCGAACTGCTCCATGTTGGCCAGCAAGGCGTCGAGATAGGACTCCTTGCCCGAGACGAGGTAGCCGCGGCTGCTGGCCACCAGGTCGGTCATGGCCTGCAGCATGGTGGTGCCGTTGCCGATGGTGCGATACGTCAGTGCACTGACCTGCTCGGTCTTCTTCATCTGCATGCCGGTGTACAGCGTGACGCCTGACACCGCCAGAAAGACGGCGATGACGCAGGCATAGGAGAGCGCGAGGCGCCTTGCCATGGTGGCGCGGGTAAAGAACTTCATGTTGGACTGCTGATGATGGAAAGGGAATGCAAGCGTTCGTCAACCGACCGCGTGCACCCTTCCAGTTCGGAACCTGGGCGGTGGCCGATGCGGGCTAGCGCATCGACGACCGCCGCTGCGATCAGTCGACGCTGAGCAGCACCTTCACGCTGCCGTCGACCGCCGACTCGTCGATGTAGCCGACCGCCTTCGGATCGGCCGCCACGGCCTTCTTGACCGCCTCGGCGTCGGCGAACTCCTTGGGCGCGGTCGCCCGGCCGCTGAACACGAGGCGCGACCACGCGGCCTTCACCTGGGCCGTGTCCCGGCCGGTGACCTTCTTGTAGAACTCGGCGCGAATGGGTGCCGATTCCGGCTGATCCACCGGCGTGACGCTCTGGTTTTTGCCGAGGTAGACGTCGGCGACCTGCTCCTTGGTCAGCGGCGCCGCGCTCGGATGGCCGATCACGACGATGTCGGCCTGGGCCGCACCGCAGGCGAGGAGCGCGCCGAGGAAAACGGTGGTGATGCGATTCATGGGGCGCTCCTTCAGAACACGAAGTCGACCGCGAGGCTGACCACGTTCACCTTGCCGAACTGCACACCCGGCTGCGCATTGGCGAGCGTGCCGCGCGAGTTCGTGCCGACGTCCAGCCGGTCGTATTGCAGCTTCAGTGCGGTGTTGCGCGCCACGTCCCAGCGGACACCGACGGACAGCGACTTCTGCGTGCTGCTCATCAGGTGCTTGGTGGCGTTCACGCCGTCGATGAGCGCTGCCGGCACGCCCGCCACGGGCCCTTGGGCCTCGATCTTGGCCTTCACCTGTGCATAGGTGACGTAGGGCGTCCATGCACCGAAGCGGTAGCCGCCGCTCACGTACCACGAGTTGCTGTCGGGCATGAGGCCGTCGCCGTGCAAGGCGGCGAACTCGGCCATGGCGAACCACTGGCCCGGGTCGTACATCGCGCCGAGCGTGGTGTTGCCCACCGACATGCCGTCCAGCTTGTACTGCTGCGCGAGCGCGGGGCTCACCGCGGCCAGGCCACCCAGCAGCGGGGCGATCTGCGGCGTCACCAGGTTGAGCTTGGTGCGCACGAAACCGGCGCGCAGGGTGAGCGAGCCGATTTCGAGGGTGTCGTTCACGCCCCAGCTCGGGTCGGATTCGGCGGCGCCCGAAGGCACGCGAGCCGTGCTCGTGCCGTAGAAGGCGTTCAGCCGGTTGACGGCGCTGCCGCCGATGCGGTGCCGGTAGGTCACATCGACACCGTCGTTGCTGGTGATGGAGGCCACGGTGTAGACCTCTTGCGGCACACGCACCCAATGGTTGGCGTAACCGACTGAGCGGGAGTCGGAGATCATCAGCGTCGGCATCACGATGCGCCCGACGCGGGCGCTCAGCTCCGGCGTGAACTGGTACTGCAGGTTCGCCCACTCGATGCGCGGCGCGAAGCTGTTGTCGTACTGATGCTGCGCCAGCACCTGCACCACGCCCGACAGCTTGTCGGTGAAGCGGGCGTTGATCTGCGCGCCCAGCTTGCTGTCCACCCCGTAGGCAACGCTGCGGGTCAGGCCGGCCCCGTTGGGCTGGAACACGGAGCCGACGTAGTCGGCATTCTTCTCGTCGGAATGCACGGCGCCCAGCGTGCCGAAGCCGCTGAACGAGAACATGGAAGCGGACGCGTCGGCCGCCAGAGCGGGCGAAGCGCACAGCGCCGCGCTGGCCAGTACAACGGCCATCGGTCGGAAATGCATGGGGGGTTCCTTGGGTACTGCGATGGGGTATGAGTGCGCGCCGCGAGAACTGATGCAGAGGCACCCCCTGTCATCGGCAGATCGCCGGCGCACTTGAGCCGCTTGTTACGAGCCGTACCGACGCTGCCGCCCCGTCCTGCCCCCGCATGCGTGAACCGCGTCACAACCCGCCGGGCGGCGGGCGGCCGCATGCATGCGGCCGGCTCAGCGTCCGCGGGTCACCCCGCCGTGCCGCGCAAGGATGTCCACATGCCCCACGCGCAGCGAGGACGAGGCGCCCAGCGCCTGACGCCGCGTCTGCCAAGCGCGCACCGCCGCGCGCAGCGCCGGAGCCTGTGCCTCGGCGGCCTGGGCCATGCCGTCGATGAGTGCCGACTGCAAGGCGCCGGTCGCCACCCAGTCGCTGCGCGCCTGCTGCACGCGGTAGCCGGCCGCGACGAGTCGGCCTGCCGCCTCAACTGGGGCCTGCGGGCCGAGGGCTGGCCCGAAGCCCTTGTCCCGCCGCTGGTGCTGCTCGAAACAGGCCGCCACCGCCGCGTCTGCCGGATCGGCCGGCGACCAGTCGAGGCGACCGTCGACGCTGAGGGCAAGCAGCAGGTCGGCGCCGGCCGCGTTGCAGTGCGCGACCAGCCGGTCGAGCCAATCGGCGGAGACAAGATCGATGAGCGCGGCGGCGCAGACGAGGCCGGCCCCTGCCCACGGCACCGCATGCAGATGCGTCGCCAAGTCCAGCCGCCGCCGCTGCACACGGGCGGCAAAGCCTTCCCCCTCCACGTGCAGCACCTCGCCGCACGCGCGCACCCGATGTCCATCGCGGCCCGCCCAGGCCTGCAGGGCCTCGGGCCAGGCATCGAGCAAGGCATCGTCGTGGTCGAACACCTGCCAGTGCTGCGAGCCGCCCAGGCGCGGCGCCAGGTAGCGCAAGTTCGAGCCCGTGCCGCAGCCGAGCTCCACGACCTGCAGCGGGCCTGGCGCACAGGCGGCGGCCATCGGGCCGAGCTGCGCCTGCGCGGCCTCGCGCGCCGCATGGTCGAAAGGCTCGCGAAGCCGCAGCCAGTCGGCGCTGAAGCCGCTCATGGCAGGGGCTGGGCCGCAGCGGCATCCAGCACGGCGGCAAAGCGCCGGGCGGCATCGTCCCAGGTCGGTAGCTGGCTGGCGGCGGCCTTCGCCGCCCGGGCCATGCGCGCGCGGCGCGGCGCATCGTCGAGCACGCCGGCGAGCGCCTTGCGCAGCGCGGCCGCATCGCCCGGCGGCACCAGCAGGCCGGCGTCTTGCGGCACGAGTTGCGCCGCCGCGCCGGCCTCGGTGGCGACCACCGGCAGGCCATGGGCCAGCGCCTCGGCGAACACCATGCCGTAGCCCTCGAAATGCGAGGCGAGCACGAACACGTCGGCGCTGGCGTAGTGCCCGGCGAGCGTGGCATCGTCCACCTCGCCGTGCAGCTGCACGCGGGCGCCGAGCTGCAGGCGGGCGATGTCGTCGCGCAGCGCGGCGGCGGTGTGCACGTCCCGCGAAGCGCTGCCGACGCAGTCCAGCGTCCAGTCTCGATCGCGCAGGCCGGCCAACGCCTCGAGCAGCACGCGGTGGCCCTTGCGGGGCGTGAGCGTGGCGACGCACAGCAGCTTCGGCGCGCCGCGCATGCCGCGTGGGGCAGGCGCCGGCAGGTCGCATCCCGGCTCGACCACCGCAATATGCGCCGCGTCCAGCCCGAACGCGGCCAGCGCCTCGGCGGTGGCGCTGCTGGTCACGACGATGCGGCGCGCACAGGCGAGCGCCTGGCCTTCGCTGTCGAAGAGCCGCTGTCGCGCGGCGGCGTCCAGGCCGGTCTCCAGGTGCAGCGGGTGATGCACCAGGGCGACCCAGCGCAGCCGCCGTGCATGCGCCTGCGCGATCTGCGGCATGGCGCCGAAGGCCAGGCCGTCGGCGACGACGACGGCGCCGTCTGGGATGTCGGCGACCTGTGCCTGTGCGTCAGCCAGCGCCTGGGCCTGCGGGAAGGGAAAGCTCGCGTCCAGCGCATGGCGCCGCACCTGCCAGCCGCATGCGGCCAGGCCGTGGGCGATGCGCCGGTCGTAGCGGTAGCCACCGGTGGGTGTGTGCCAGTCGCCCGGCAGCAGCAGGTGGCAGGACCGCGCCATGCCGGTTCAGGCAAGGGGCGCTTCGTAGGCCGCCCAGGCGATGTGCGATTCGTGCAGCGTCACGCACATCGCGGTGAGGCCGCTCGCCTGCGCACCGAGCTCGCCGGCGGCGATGCGCGCGGCCATGCGCTCGAACACCACACGCGCCATGAATTCGGTGGTGGTGTTGCGGCCGGCGAATTCCGGCAGCTCGTCGAGGTTGCGGAAGTTGAACTCGGCCAGCACCGCGCGCAGCGCCTGCGTGGCCAGGCCGATGTCGACGACCACGCCGTCGTCGTCCAGCGCCTCGCGTTTCAGTTCCAGGTCGACGATGTAGGTCGCGCCGTGCAGCTTCTGCGCGGGGCCGAAGACGGCGCCGCGGAAGCTGTGGGCAATCATGAAATGGTCGCGGACGTTGAGGCGGTACATGGCGGGTTTCACACAGGCGGGTAGTCGATGCGCTGGCACAGCGTGGCGTCGCCCGCGCCGGGCGCTGCCAGCCGCGACAGTCGCGCGGGCAGCTCGGCAAAGGGCGCGGTGTCGGTGATGAGCGCCTCCAGCGCCGGCTCGCGCAGCAGCGACAGCGCGAGCGCCAGGCGGCGGGCGTGGCTCCAGCGCGCACGCTGCGCCGCCGCCACCTGGCCGACCTGCGAGCTGCGCAGCACCAGGCGGCGCGAATGAAATGCCTCGCCCAGCGCCACCGGCACGGTGCGGCTGCCGTACCAGCTGAGCTCCAGCACCGTGGCCTCGAAGCCGGCCACGTTCAGCGCGGTCGCGAGACCTTCGGCCTGGCCGCTGGCATGGATGACCAGGTCCGCTTCGGGCGTGGCGGCCTCGGGCGCGGCAAAGCGGGCGCCCAGCGATTCCGCGATGGTGCGGCGCGAGGGCTGGATGTCGATCACCTCCACCTCGGCGCCGGGCAGGCGTGCCGCCAGCCAGGCGACCAGCAGCCCCACCACGCCGGCGCCGACGACGGCGATGCGCTGCCCGACGAGCGGGGCGGCATCCCACAAGGCGTTGATCGCGGTCTCGAGGTTGGCGGCGAGCACGGCGCGTGCGGGCGGCAGGCCGTCGGGCAGCGGATGCACGGCGTCGGCCGGCACGACGAAGCGCGTCTGGTGCGGATGCAGGCAGAACACCGCGCGCCCGCGCAGCGCCGGCGGGCCTTCGGCGACCATGCCGACCGCGCTGTAGCCGTACTTCACCGGAAACGGGAATTCGCCCGCCTGGAAGGGCGCCCGCATGCGGCCGTATTCGCCGGGCGGCACCTCGCCACGAAGCACCAGGGTCTCGGTGCCGCGGCTGACCGCGCTGTGCAGGGTATGGACCAGGACCTCGCCGTCGCCCGGGCTGGGCAGTGCTTCTCGCCGGATCTCGGCATGGCCGGGAGCGAGGGTCCAGCAGGCGTCGGCGGTGAGGTCGCGGGGCATGCGAGAGGCGGCGAAGGGGTGCGAGGATCTTACGAACCGGCCGCGTCAGGCGAGCTTGATCTCCCCGTCGAACACCACCTCCAGGTCCAGCCCCGCCACCCGCAGCGTCATCGTCGCGGGAAAGCTCTCGGTGCCCTGGATGCGCCCTTCGGCCATCGCCTTGGCCACCGCCTCCTCGATCTCGCGCTGCGAGTTCACGCCGGCGGTCTTGAGCAACTTGCGGATGCTGTGTTCGAAAGTTTCCTTGTCCATGGGGTTCTCCGGGTTCAGGCGCCGAGCTTCCAGCGCACCAGCATGAAGGTGAAGTCCTCGGCGCGTTCGCGCAGCGCGTCATAGCGGCCCGAGGCCCCGCCGTGGCCGGCGTCGAGGTTGGTGATGAGCAGCACCGGGTTGTCGTCGGTCTTGAGCATGCGCAGCCGGGCCACGTATTTGGCCGACTCCCAGTAAGGCACCTGGCTGTCGTGGATGCTGGTGCGCATGTAGATCGCCGGATACGCGCCGGGCTTCAGGTTGTCGTAGGGCGAGTAGCTGCGCATCACCGCATAGTCGGCGGCGAGCTTCGGGTTGCCCCACTCCAGGTACTCGCCCACCGTGAGCGGCAGCGTCTCGTCCAGCATGGTGTTGATGACGTCGACGAAAGGCACCTCGGCCACCACCGCGTTGAAGAGCTCGGGGCGCAGGTTGGTGACCGCGCCGGTGAGCAGCCCGCCGGCACTGCCGCCTTCGATGATGAGCTGCGCCGGCGTCGTCCACCCCTGGGCGATCAGCGTCTCGGCGCAGGCGATGAAGTCGGTGAACGTGTTCATCTTGCGCGCGAGCTTGCCGTCGTCGTACCAGGTGCGGCCGAGGTCGCCGCCGCCGCGCACATGGGCGATGGCGTAGACCACGCCGCGGTCCAGCAGGCTGACGCGGCTGGACGAGAAATGCACATCCATCGCGCTGCCGTAGCTGCCGTAGCCGTAGAGCAGCAGCGGCTGCGGCGTGCCCGCACGCTGGCGGTCGCGCCGCCAGACGAGCGACACGGGCACCGCCGTGCCGTCGCTCGCCGTGGCGCTGACCTGGCGCGATTCGTACAGCGCCGGGTCGTAGCCGCCCAGCACCGGCTGGCGCTTCTTCAGCGTGAGCGTGCGGGTGGCGAGCTCGTAGTCGTAGACGGTGTGCGGCGTGACGAAGGAGCTGTATTCCAGGCGGAAGCTGCCGGTGCCGAATTCCGCGTTGTCACCGCTTTCCGTCGAGTACACCGGCTCGTCGAATTCGATGTGGTGCGACTCGCCGGTGGCGAAGTCCCACACCCGCAGCTTCTGCACGCCGCGGTGGCGCTCGCTCACCACCATGTGGCGGGCGAAGAGCTCCACATCCTCCAGCATCACTTCGGGGCGATGGGCGATGAGTTCGCGCGCGGTGGCGAGCGACGGCGCGGCCGCATCCGTCTCCACCAGCCGGAAGTTGCGCCCCGTGTCGTTGACCAGCAGGTAGAAGCGCCCGGCGCGGTGGTCCAGCGCGTATTCGCGCCCGGTCACGCGCGGCAGCACCACGCGCGGCATGGCATCGGCGCGGTCGGCGTCGAGCACACGCACTTCGCTGGTGTCCTTGCTGTCGGCGCCGAGCACGAGGTAGCGCTGGTCCAGCGTCTTGCCGAGGCTCAGCCAGAACAGCTCGTCGTCCTCCTGGTAGAGCAGCTCGTCGGGGGTGCCCGCGCCGATGACATGGCGCCACAGCCGGTGCGTGCGCTTGGCTTCGTCCTTGCTGAGGTAGTACAGCGTGTTGCTGTCGTTGCCCCAGGCGATGGCGTCGGTCTTCTCGATGCACACCGGCAGCGGCTCGCCGCTGGCCAGGTCGCGCGCGTACAGCGTGTTGTCGAGCGCGCCGGTCTCGTCCAGCGAATACGCAAGGCGGCTGCCATCGGGGCTGACCGCGATGTCGCCGAGCTGCAGGAACGGCTTGCCTTCGGCCAGCGCGTTCATGTCGAGGATGACTTCCTCGGGCGCGTCCAGCGAGCCGCGGCGGCGCACGTACAGCGGGTACTGCCGGCCGTGCAGCGTGCGCGTCGAGTACCACCAGCCGTTTTTGCGGTAGGGCACGTCCTCGTCGTCCTGCTGGATGCGCGAGAGCATCTCGTCGTACAGCCGCTGCGTGAGCGCCGCATGCGGTGCAAGCCAGGCTTGTGCGTAGGCGTTCTCGGCCTCGAGATGCGCGATGACCGCCGGATCGTCCTCGTCGCGCAGCCAGGCGTAGTCGTCGATGCGGGTTTCTCCGTGCAATCGCTGCTCGGTCGGGCGGCGGGTGGCGACGGGGGCCGGGATCTGCGGAATCGAGGGCATGGGATGCGGGTGTGCCGGAACCGGGCCAGTGTGGCACGGGACGCACGGCCGCCGCGCGGCAGCGGCTTGCGGCAAGATCGCCCGCTTGTGCCACGTCGCGGGAGCCGGCCATGATCTTCAGACAGCTCTTCGAGCCGCTGTCGTCCACCTACACCTACCTGCTCGGCTGCCCGGACACGGGCGCGGCCCTGCTCATCGACCCGGTGGTCAACGCCATCGAGCGCGACCTCGCGCTCATCGCGCAGCTCGGCCTCACGCTGCGGCTCACCGTCGACACGCACATCCACGCCGACCACATCACCGGCGCAAAGCACCTGAAGGAGCAGGTCGGCAGCCGCATCGCCGCACCCGCGATGGAACGCCTGCCCTGCGCCGACATCGGCGTCGAGGAGGGCCGGCCGGTCGAGCTGGGCAGCCTGCACCTCGAGCCCCTGCACACGCCCGGCCACACCGCGAGCCACTTCGCCTATGTCTGCGGCCAGCGGGTGTTCACCGGCGATGCGCTGCTGATCGACGGCTGCGGCCGCACCGACTTCCAGGGCGGCGATGCGCATGTGCTGTACCGCAGCGTGCACGACAAGCTGTTCACCTTGCCGCCCGACCAGCTGGTGCATCCGGCGCACGACTACCAGGGCCGGCGCGTGTCCACCATCGCCCAGGAACGTGCGCGGAATCCGCGCCTCGGTGGTGAACGCAGCGCCGAGGACTTCGCGCGGCTGATGGCAGAGCTGAAGCTGCCCTACCCGAAGTTCATCGACCACGCGGTGCCCGGCAACCTGCAGTGCGGCGTGTGCCCGACCAACCTGCCGGACGAAATGCGCGCCTACTGCGAGCGCATGACCGAAAGCCCGCAGGGCTGAGGGACCGAGCGCGGCCGGCGCCGGTTTGTTCCTTTTTCGGGCAAATCGACACGGCGCAGGCGGCGTGCCCGGCACCGCGCGCGACACGTGGCCGTGGCCGCGGGCGGTACGTGCATTGCCTCAGCCCCGGGAAGCGTTTTCGGGAGCACCAGCATGCACACACGCCGCCCTGCCTGCGATCCATCGAAGTTCAGTGCCGTCGCCTCGCTGCTGCACTCTCGCGGCTTTGCCGCCCACGACTTCGAGGTGGCCGAGGACCGCTCGCCCGAACTGGCCGAGCACCTCGGCCTGCCCACCGGCGCCGTCATGGTGCGCCGGCATTCGACCGGCGACGAGCGCATGTACGCGGCGGGCGTCGGCTCGACCTGGTATGCCGCGCTCAGTGCCGACCTCGACCACGGTGAGTTCGGCCATGCGTCCGAGACCGGCTAGGTGGCGTCGGTCAGCCCGTTGAACGCCACACCATCACATGCCCTGCCACGTCGGCGCCGCCATCGCGCCGCAGCGTGCACGGGGTCATCACCTCGCAGGCGAAGCCATGGGCCTGGGCGAGGCGGTGCAGGTAGCCGGCCGAATGCGCATAGCGCAGGTTCGTGCCGAGCGTGATCTCGGCATCCGGTGAGGCCTCGCAGGAGAAGCCGAACAGCGCGCCCGCCGTGAGCACACGCCGCAGCGCGCCGAACACCGGATCCAGGTCGCCGATGTAGACGAACACATCCGCGGCGACGGCCAGCTCGAAACGGGACGCGGTCGCCTGCAGCCAGCGCACCAGTTCGTCGCACACCAGCGTGTCGTACAGCTGCCGCTCGCGTGCCTGCGCCAGCATCCCGGCCGACAGGTCCACGCCGGTGAGCGTGCGGGCATGCGGCTTGAGCAGCGGCGCGCACAGGCCGGTGCCGCAGCCGAGGTCCAGCACGGCGAGCGCATGCGCCGGCAGGTGCGGGCGCAAGGCCTCCATCAGCAGGGCCGGCGTGCGGTATTCCAGCGTGTGCAGGAGATGCGCATCGAAGCGGCGGGCGTACTGGTCGAAAAGGCCCGCAACGTAGGCGGACGGCGCCGCCGGCGGCAGCGGCTCGGCGCCGAGCGCGGCCAGCGCATAGGCGACGGCCTGCGCATCGGCGCCGGCGTCGCGCGCATCGCGGTAGGCCACCACCGCCTCGTCGCGGCGCTTCATCTGGCGCAGCAGGTCGCCGCGATCCACCAGCGCGTCGGCATATCGCGGCTCGATCGACAGCGCATGTTCGATGCTCGCCAGGGCATCGTCCAGGCGGCGCATGTCGCGCAGCACATGGCTGCGGCTGCGCCAGGCGCGCACATGCTGCGGGTCGAGCTCCAGCGCGCGCTCCACGCTTGCGAGCGCCTCGTCCAGGCGCTCCTGCGCATGCTGGGCATTCGCGAGGTTGTGGAAGGCCGCGGCGCTGCGGTCATGCAGGGCCACGGCGCGTTCGAGCCACTGCAGGGCCTCGGCGTAGTCCTCCTGCTGGGCGCGCACCACGCCCAGCAGGTGCATGGCATCGAAATGGCCCGGCACACGCTGCAGCACCCACCGGTAGCCGGCCTCGGCCTCCGCGAAGCGGCCGGCACGCTGCAGGTCCACCGAGGCGAGGTAGCGCGCCCGGATCGCCGGCGTGGCGGGCGAGAAGGCCGGCGGTGCAGGCGGCAACGAAGGGGAGCGGGTCATCGCAAGCGCAGCAGCGGGAAAGCACGGGGCGGCGCAGCTTGCGGCGACGGCGCCGGAGTGTCAACGTCGGCCGCAGAATGCCTCGCCGCCATGGAGACCCCGATGAAACAGCTCCCGCTCTACGCCCTCGCCGCCGCCCCCTTTGCCACGCTCGCGCACGACGGCCACGGCCTCGGCCCCGGCCACTGGCATGCCACCGATGTGTGGGGTTTTGTCGCCGCGGCGGCCGTCGGCATTGCGGCGATCTGGTTCATGCGCCGCAAGTAGTGAGGTGACGCCTCGGCGGCGAGGCCTCAGTGCGGCCGCACCATGCGGCAGCTGTGCGATGGCTGCCCGGGCTCGATGCGGCGCACGGTGCGAAAGCCGTAGCCCGAGCCTTCGGAGTCGAAGCGCACACCGGGCGCGCCGGCACGGTCCATCACGCTGACCACCAGCGGCTGCAGGAACTGGTGATCCGACGCGCGCATCGTGCCGGTGTGCAGGCCGCCCAGCGTGCGCCCGTCGTAGTGCATGCCTTCGAGCGCCGCGGCCACCGCCGTCGGGTCGGTGCTGCCGACCTTCTCCATGGCCGCGACCAGCATCTCCACCAGCACCTGCATGCGCGCATGCACATAGTCGTCGCGCGGCTGCGGGAAGCGCTCGC
Source organism: Rubrivivax sp. (assembly GCA_044506225.1). Classification (GTDB taxonomy): domain Bacteria; phylum Pseudomonadota; class Gammaproteobacteria; order Burkholderiales; family Burkholderiaceae_C; genus JAKFDI01. Next base: position 24,203 of record JBIQKU010000025.1, read on the forward strand.
GGAAGGCTGCGTAGAACGCATCCGAGGCCGCGCCGCCGACGTTGGGATGCCATTCGGCCACCGCCAGCACGCGGCCCACACCCGCGTCGCCGATGGTGCCCGGCACGCCCAGCGCGTTGCCGTAGAAGGTGTAGAAGCTCGCGTCCACGCCGGCCTCGCCCGCGGCCTTGACGAGCAGCGTGAGGTCGTTGCCCCAGTTGCCGGTGAGCACCGCCTGCGCGCCGCTCGCGCGGATCTTGTGCGCATACGGCAGGAAGTCCTTGACCCGGCCCATGGGGTGCAGCTCGTCGCCCACGATCTCGATGTCGGGCCGCTTGGCGGCAATCATCTCGCGGCCCTTCTTCAGCACATGCTGGCCGAAGCTGTAGTCCTGGCCGATGAGGTAGATCTTCTTCACCGAGCGGTCCTCGCGCAGCACGTCGGTCAGCGCCTCGAGGCGCATGTCGGCATGGGCGTCGAAGCGGAAGTGCCAGAAGCTGCAGCGCTCGTTGGTGAGGATGGGGTCGACCGCCGAGTAGTTGAGGAAGATCGCTCGGCGATCCGGTTCGCGCTGGTTGTGCTTTTCCAGCGCCTCGATCAGCGCAGCGGCCGTGGCCGAACTGTTGCCCTGCAGCACGAAGCCGATGCGCTGGTCCAGCGCATGGCGCAGCATGGCCAGCGCCTCCTCGGATGTGCCCTTGCTGTCGAAGCGCACCAGCTCGAGCGGCCGCGCGCCGCCGGGCAGTTGCACGCCGCCGCGCTGGTTCACCCGCTCCACGGCCCAGACGATGTTGCGCGTCACCGCGTCACCGGCGTTGGCGAAGCTGCCGGAAAACGCCTCGACCAGCGCCAGGCGCACCGGCTGGGGCTGCGCGGCGGCGGCGCCTGCGCCGACAAGCAGTGCACAGGCGCCCAGCCAGGACACCACACGGCGGCGCCAGCCGCGAATTCGGGGTTCGGTCTGTCGAATCATGGGGCGCGACTGTAGCGCCCGACGCCGGCCGCCCTGGCCGGGCTCGGGCCGAAGGCGCAACCGGATGCTGCAACGCAGCACGCACCGGCGTCGCGCAGAATGCGCCGCAAGGCCGCCCCATGCAACTGCGCACCGTCACCGCCACCCGCTATGTCACGCCGCTGCGCGAAGGCGGCTCGTTGCCGGCCATCGTCGAGGCCGACGACGACGGCCTGTACGTGCTCAAGTTCCGCGGCGCCGGCCAGGGGCCGCGCGCGCTGGTGGCCGAGCTGGTGTGCGGCGAACTCGCGCGCGCGCTGGGCCTGCCGGTGCCGGAGATCGTCTTCATGGCCCTCGATGCAGATCTCGCGCGTACCGAACCCGATCCCGAGATCCAGGACCTCATTCGCGCCAGCGCGGGGTGCAACCTGGCGCTCGACTACCTGCCGGGCGCGCTGACGTTCGACCCGCTGGTGCATGCGCCGAAGCCCGCCCTCGCCTCGGCCATCCTGTGGTTCGACGCGCTGGTGGGCAATATCGACCGCACGCCGCGCAACACCAACATGCTGATGTGGCATCGGCGGCTGTGGCTCATCGACCATGGCGCCGCGCTGTATTTCCACCATGCCTGGGACGGCGCCCTCGCGCGGGCCCGCCAGCCCTTTGCGCGCATCGCCGACCATGTGCTGCTGCCCTGGGCGCACGAGCTCATGGCCGCGGATGCGCGGCTCGCGGCGCTGCTGCCGCCCGAGCGCATCGCGGCGGTGGTGGATGCGATTCCAGCCGACTGGCTGCCGGCCGAGCCGGCCTTCGCCGATGCGGCGGCGCAGCGCCAGGCCTATGTCGAGTACTTCGCGCGTCGGCTCGAGACGCCGCGCGCATTTGCCGAGGAGGCTGCCCGTGCCCACGCCGCACACCTATAACTACGCGGTGCTGCGGGTGGTGCCGCGGGTGGAGCGCGGCGAATTCGTCAACGCCGGCATCGTCCTGTGGTGCGCCGGCGCGCGCTTTCTGGACGCACGCATCGCGCTCGACGAAGCCGCGCTGAAGGCGCTCGATCCCAGCGTGGACCTGCCGCTCGTGCATGACGCGCTGGTGGCGGTGCAGCGCATCTGCCGCGGCGGCGAGGCCGCAGGCGCGCTCGGGAAGCTGTCGCCACGCGAGCGTTTCCACTGGCTGGTGGCGCCGCGCAGCACCATCATCCAGACGTCGCCGGTGCACACCGGCCGCTGCACCGATCCGGACGCTGCGCTCGCGCACTTGATGGCGCGCATGGTGGCGCGTGCGCCCGCGGCGGCGCCGGCGGCTCAGTCCACCTTGTAGGTCGACAACACCCGCCGGTAGGCGGCCCGTGCGTGCGCCACGGCGCGTTCGTCACCCATGAAGCGGCGGTCGTGCATCAGGCCGATCATCAGGCTCGAGATGACGTAGGCGAAGGCGGCCGCATCGGTGTCGGCACGCAGATGGCCCATGTCCACCGACTCCTTGATGCTGCGCTCGAGCACGGCGCGCCAGCGCACCACGCTGTCGAGCAGGCGCTGGTGCATGGGGTTCACACGGGCATGCAGGTCGAACGCGCCGATCGCGAAGATCGAGCCGTTGATGGCGCGCCCCTGGGCACAGCAGTCGAGCCAGCGCTCGACGATGGCGTCCAGCCGCGGCAGGCCGCGCGGCGCCTGCAGCGCCGGCGTGAAGATTTCCGCGGTGAAGCGGCGGTCGTATTCATCGAGCACCCGGCGCAGCAGCTCGCGCAGCGAACCGGTGTGGAAGAACACCGCGCTCTTGCTGATGTCCAGCCGCTTGGCCACTTCGCCGAAGGACACGCTGTGCAGGCCGTCGGCGATGGCCATTTCCAGGGCCGCGTCGACGACGGCGGCCAGGGTTTCCTCCCCTTTCGGCCGCCGTGCGGTCGTGTCCGGCGGGCGGGCCGCCGGTGCGGCGGGACTGTCGATGCTGCGGTCGTTCATGTGTCTGCTCCCTCTTCGGGGAGTCTAGGCGCTGGAGACGCCGCAGCGCGTGGCGCCTATGTGTTGCTTGCCGCGATGTCGGCCGCCTTGCGCCGCAGCCGGCGCATGCCGGCGAGCCAGCGGTCGTAGTCGCCGGTCTTGCGCTGCAGATAGGTCAGCACCTCGGGATGCGGCAGCACCAGGAAGCGCTCCTCCCGCATGCACTGGAGCACGTCCTCGGCCACCTGTTCGGCGCTCACCGCGCCGTCGCTCAGAAAGCTCTTGCGGTCCCCGCCGGGCCCGAGCAGCATGGGCGTGCGCACACCTTGCGGGCACAGGCAGCTCACGCGAATGCCCTGGTCGCCGTAGTTGATCGACAGCCATTCGGCATAGGCCACCGCCGCATGCTTGGTGACCGAGTACAGCGCCGAGTCCACCTGGCTCAACAGCCCCGCGGCCGAGGCAGTGTGAAGCAGATAGCCTTCGCCGCGCTCGAGCATCTGCGGCAGCACGGCGCGCGAGGCGTAGACATGGGCCATCAGGTTGATGTCCCAGATCTGCTGCCACTGCGCGTTGCTCGCGTCGATGCCGCCGCGGGTGATGATGCCGGCGTTGGCGCAGAACACATCGACCTGGCCGTAGAACTCGGTCGCGCGTGCCACCAGCGCCTGGACCTGGGACTCCTGCGACACGTCCACCTTCAACCCCAGTCCGCCCACCTCGGTGGCCACCGCCTGGGCGCCGGCCTCGTCGAGGTCGGCGACGACGATGCCCTTGGCACCTTCGCGCGCAAAGCGCTGCGCCATCGCGCGGCCGATGCCGGAGGCGGCGCCGGTGATGACGATGACCTTGTTCTTCATTTCCATGGGGGCTCCTGGAGGGTCAAAAGCGAAAGGACGCGGCCCTCAGCCCAGCCCTCTCCCGCGAGCGGGAGAGGGGGCAGGCCGGGCTGAACACGAAAGGCGGGCGGTCAAGGAGGCAGCCTGCAGGCGCGCCTCTTGTCTTGCTCCCTCTCCCGCTCGCGGGAGAGGGCCGGGGTGAGGGCCGGCGCGAAGCGCCGAACGCCCCACCCGAACTCAGCGCGCCTTCACCTCACCACGCGCCTTCGCCCGCTTGCCGAGCTCGATCTTGGCGATCGCATTGCGGTGCACCTCGTCCGGGCCGTCGACGATGCGCACGGTGCGCTGGTGCGCATAGGCCTCGGCCAGCCAGAAGTCCTGGCTGACGCCTGCGCCGCCGTGTGCCTGGATGGCCCAGTCGACCACCTTGCATGACATGTTGGGCGCGACCACCTTGATCATCGCGATCTCGGCGCGCGCTTCCTTGTTGCCCACCGTGTCCATCT
>JBIQKU010000249.1:0-4012 GCA_044506225.1 Rubrivivax sp.
AGGTGCCGGCCACGCCCTGCACATCGGCCTGGCCGCCGAGCTTGCCTTCGGTGCCCACCTCCCGCGCAACACGCGTCACCTCGGCAGCAAAGCTCCTGAGCTGATCCACCATCGTGTTGATGGTGTTCTTGAGCTCCGAGATCTCGCCCTTCACGTCCACGGTGATCTTCTTGGAGAGATCGCCCGCGGCCACGGCCGTCGTCACCTCGGCGATGTTGCGCACCTGGCTGGTCAGGTTGCCGGCCATGAAGTTCACCGACTCGGTCAGGTCCTTCCAGGTGCCGGCCACGCCCTGCACGTCGGCCTGGCCGCCGAGCTTGCCCTCGGTGCCCACCTCGCGCGCCACGCGCGTCACCTCGGCGGCGAAGCTGCGCAGCTGGTCGACCATGGTGTTGATCGTGGCCTTGAGCTCCAGGATCTCGCCCTTCACGTCGACGGTGATCTTCTTGGACAGGTCGCCCGCGGCCACCGCCTTGGTCACGTCGGCGATGTTGCGCACCTGGCTCGTCAGGTTGCCGGCCATCGAGTTCACCGAATCGGTCAGGTCCTTCCAGGTGCCCGACACGCCCTCCACCCGCGCCTGCCCGCCCAGCATGCCTTCGGTGCCGACCTCGCGCGCCACCCGCGTCACCTCGGACGCGAAGCTGCGCAGCTGGTCCACCATGGTGTTGATGGTGTTCTTGAGCGTGAGGAACTCGCCCTTCACGTTCACGTCGATCTTCTTCGACAGGTCGCCCTTGGCCACGGCCGTCGTCACGTCGGCGATGTTGCGCACCTGGTCGGTCAGGTTGCCGGCCATCGAGTTCACCGAGTCGGTCAGGTCTTTCCACGTGCCGGCCACGCCCTTCACCTTGGCCTGGCCGCCGAGCTTGCCCTCGGTGCCCACCTCTCGCGCCACGCGCGTCACCTCGGCGGAGAAGTTGCCGAGCTGGTCGACCATCTTGTTGATGGTCTTGGCGGTGCGCAGGAACTCGCCCTCGAGCTCGCGGCCTTCCACCTCGAGCGCCATCGACTTGGACAGATCGCCCTGCGCCACCGCGCCGATCACGCGCGCCACTTCGGTGGTGGGGTAGACCAGGTCGTCGATCAGTGCGTTGATGCAATCGACCGATTCACCCCAGAAACCACGCGCGTCCGGGAGCGTGGCGCGCTGCTTGAGCTTGCCCTCCTTGCCCACCACACGCCGCAGCCGCGAGATCTCGTCGGCCATGGCGGCGTTCTGCTCGACCACGTCGTTGAACACGTCGGCCACCTTGCCGGCGAGTCCGTCCCAATGGCCGGGCAGCCGCACGCTCGCGTCACCACGTTTGAGGGCGGTCAGGGCCGCAAGCAAAGCCGAAAGCTCCTCGGCCGGAGCCAGGAGCGCCTTGTCTTCGTGGACGATCATCGAGGACCCCATGCATGACGACGCGCGGCGTGAGGGACTCGGCCGCGCGTGCGTGTTGTCGAACGGGGGAGGTGCTGCCTGGTGCTGCGGGCCCCGGGGCGGCGCGTCGCGCGCCGTGCCGTCACCCCCCGGCGCGTGGGAGCACGCAACGTGCCAGTGCACCAGATTGGGTCTCGTGCGCCGCCGCCGCCCGGGGCGGGCGGTATTTCACGCCCGAAAGCATCCGCTTGTATAGCGGGCCGACAGGCCCCTGCCGACGCATGAACCGCTGGTTGCAATATTTGCCGCGCGATTTGCAAGCGCGTGCGAGTAACGCCTCAGGGTAAACCGCGGCTCGGAGCGGCGGACCCTATGACGGCGCGCCGACCACCTCGCCCTGCGGCGCTGCCGCATGCGCCCGCGCCTGGCGGCTGACATCCGCCGGGCCCAGCGTCTTGAGCCGATGGTCCGACCACACCTGCCGCCACCGGCGCGCGCCCGGCAGCCCGTTGCGCAGGCCCAGCATGTGACGCGAGGCATGCGACCACGGCTCCCCCATGGCCACCTGCCGCTGCATGTAGTCCACCATGGCCTCCTCGATGCGATCCCGATCCGCGGGCTCGCCATCGCTTGCGCCCAGCCAGCGTGCGTCCCAGGACGACAGCAGCCACGGATGGTGGTAGGCCTCTCGCCCCACCATCACGCCGTCCACATGCTGGAGGTGTTCGCCGATCTGCGCATCGGAGGTCACGCCGCCGTTGAGCACGATGGTCAGCGATGGGAAGTCGCGCTTGAGCGCATACACCACCTCATGGCGAAGCGGCGGGATCTCGCGGTTCTCCTTGGGGCTGAGGCCCTGCAGCCAGGCATTGCGCGCATGCACGATGAACACCTTGCAGCCAGCATCCGCCAGCGTGCCCACGAAGTCGCGCACGAAGTCGTAGCTCTCGTGGCGGTCGATGCCGATGCGGTGCTTCACGGTCACCGGGATGTCCACCGCATCGCGCATCGCCTTCACGCCATCGGCCACCAGCGGCGCCTCGGCCATGAGACAGGCGCCGAAGGCGCCGCGCTGCACGCGCTCGCTCGGGCAGCCGCAGTTGAGGTTGATCTCGTCATAGCCCCAGGACGCGCCCAGCCGCGCGCATTGCGCGAGCTCATGCGGCTCGCTGCCGCCAAGCTGCAGCGCGAGCGGATGCTCCTCATCGTTGAAGCGCAGATGCCGCGCCACATCGCCGTGAAGCAAGGCGCCCGTCGTCACCATCTCGGTGTACAGCCGGGTGCGCCGGGTGAGCAGGCGGTGGAAGTAGCGGCAGTGGCGGTCGGTCCAGTCCATCATGGGCGCGACCGACAGGCGCCAGGGGGAGTTCTCGCGGGCGGAAGTCACGCCCCGATTGTCGCCGCGTGCCCGCGGCCGCGCCGGTTCAGGGCTTGGGGCCGCGCGCGGGCGGCGGCCGGTTCTTGAGCCAGATCGCCAGAAGAATCAGCGCATACGACAGCAGCCGCACGCCGTAGTGCAGCGGCGAATCCTCGGACCACGCATGCACCAACCCCATGTGCACCCGGTTCACCGCCTCGAGCACGAACGACAGCGAGAACAGCAGAAAGAAGCGGTCGCCGGTGGCGCGCCAATAGCGCAGGAACACCAGGCCGATGACCAGGGACACCACGGCGATGGCACCCATGAGCATCGTGTTGAGGGCCTCTTCGATCATCATGATTCACCTTCGAGCACCAGGCCGGCGAGCAGCAGCAAGGCGGCCACGAGCGCGGTGAGCAGGCGCCATGTGGACAGGTCGACGCCCGCGAACACCAGCCGGTCGAGCACCAGCAGCACGTTGTTCAGCGACAGCCCGATGAAGCACAGCCCGCCCCACAGCAGCAGTCGGTAGCGCGTGCGCAGATAGCTGCGCAGCAGCATCCAGGCACACATGAATGCCGTCAGCGCACAGCCGGCATAGATGAACTGGCCCATCACACGTCCTTTCGCCACTTGAATGCATCGGAGAACCGCTGCGCGCTCTTGTGCGTGCGGTCGTGGATCAACTTGGTGATGCCGATGAGGTCGGCCTCGTAGGCACGCGCGAGGCGCTCGATCATCGTGGCGAGCGCCTCGTCGGCGGGTGCGAAGCGAAAGGCGGTGTGTTCTGCGTCGACCGGCTGCAGCACGCCGACCTCATGCAGGTCGGCCAGCAGCCGCGAGGCGTTGCGCTCGGGCAGGTACAGGAGGCGCGCGGCGTCGGCCGGGCCGAGCGGTGTCTGCGGCGATCGGTTGAACAGCAGCATCGCCTCGAGGTAGGAGACGGAGGGGATGCTGGTCAACACGAAGCGCCGGAGATCGTCGGGAATGGGATGCGGCGGACTCGTGGACACAGCCAGCGAGTATCGCGCAGGGCGCGCCCACGAAAAAAGCCACCCGCGTGGGTGGCTTTGTTCTGGCGGAGCCGGAGGGATTCGAACCCTCGATGCAGGTTTTGCCCGCATACTCCCTTAGCAGGGGAGCACCTTCGGCCTCTCGGTCACAGCTCCGGAAAATCAGGGCGGGATTCTAACCCGACGGCCGTGCGTTTCAGGCGCCGGGCTGATCCAGATCGAACACCTTGTGCAGCGTGCGCACGGCGAGCTCCATGTACTTCTCGTCGATGA
>JBIQKU010000250.1:0-3978 GCA_044506225.1 Rubrivivax sp.
GCTGCCAGGCCTCGCGCAGCCGCGCCTCGAAGCCGCCGATGGGCTCGCCCTGCACCTGCACCGCCGGCAGGTCCATGTAGCGGTGGCGCCCGTTGCCGTCCCACTGCTCGCGCGGGTAGAGGTTGAGCCGGTCGTCGAGAAAGCGGTCGCTCGCGATGTCGAGCTCGAGGCCGATCATGTCGGGCGCACAGGGCGCGGCCACCAACGCCATCAGCTCGGCCTCGCTCGCGCCATGCTTGCGCAGGTAGCGCCACATGCGGTGGCTGCGGTCCACCCGGCCGGCCAGCAGGTCCAGGCACAGCCAGCGCCGCAGGTTCATGAACTCGGCCTGGTAGCGCAGGCGCAGCGCGCTCTGGGTGAGCCCCAGATCCTCGGTCTGCAGCAGCGCCGCCGTCGGCGTCGCGCCGCGCACCGCACGCATGGCGAGCACCGTGGCTTGCACCTGCTGCAGCACGGCACGCACGAAGCCCGCGTCGCTGCGCCGGTGCGGCGGCCACAGGCCTTCGAGCATCGAGCGCCGCGCGCTGGTCAGCGGCGCATTGACGGGCGTGAAGAGCGTGATGTCGGGATAGCGCTCCGCCACCGCGCGCGCATGGGCCGCGAGGCCGGCGGCAAAGCCCGGGTCCAGCACGTCCATGCCGGGCGGACAGCCGCCCGCATGCATCAGGCAAGCGATGGGCGCGATGCCGAGTTCACGCAGGCGCTGCACCGCCCGGTCGGCCTCGCGCCAATCGCCCGGCTGTCCGGCCTGTGGCGAGATGCGGCGCCACAGCAGCGGCAGCCGCACGCGCTTGATGCCGAGAGCGGCGAGGCGTTCGAGATCGGCCTCGATCCGGCGCGAGAAGCCGGTGAGCTCGAGCGGGTCGTGCAGCGTGTCGTCGCCGCTGCCGAGCACCGCGCATTCAGGGCCGGCCCAGAGTTCCAGCGGCTCGCCGGGCGTGCGGGGCTCCGGGCGGCTCATGCACGCACCACGCCGTGCGCACGGCAGGCGCCGCATGTGCGGTGCATTCGGCGGGGCGTGGCGGCCTCACCCGTCGCCTGCGAATCGGTGAGAAAAATCTGCGCGCCTTGCCGACCGCCCCTTGCCCTGTGCATGCTGCCTCCCTGCAAGCCCTTGCGTCACGTGTGCGAGCACTGACTCGCAATCGACGCCCCGGCAAGGGGAATGCCCAGGCGGCGCGCTTCAGCCGGCGGCGAACACGGCGTCGAGTTGCTGCCGCCAGGCGGCCACGTGGCCGGGCTCGGCAAAGCTCGCCTCGAAGCTGTTGCATGCGAGCTGGTACGCATGCCGCGCACCGAGCTGCGGCAAGGCGGCGAAGGTCTCGACGAAGTTCTGGTTGAGGTAGCCGCCGAAATACGCCGGGTCGTCCGAGTTGAGGGTGGCGCACAGGCCGGCGTCGAGCAGCGCGGGCAGGTTGTGGTCCGCCAGCGTGTCGAACACCCGCAGCTTGACGTTGGACAGCGGGCAGACGGTGAGCGGCACACGCTCGTCCGCAAGGCGCTGCACCAGGGCCGGATCTTCGGAGCAGCGCACGCCGTGGTCGATGCGCTCGACCTTCAGCACGTCGAGCGCACTGCGGATGTACGCCGGCGGGCCTTCTTCGCCGGCATGGGCGACGAGGCGCAGGCCCAGCTGGCGGCAGCGCGCGAACACGCGGGCGAACTTCTCGGGCGGATGGCCGCGTTCGCTGCTGTCCAGGCCCACGCCGATGAAGTGTTCGCGCCAGGGCAAGGCAGCGTCCAGCGTGGCCATGGCCTCGTCTTCGCTCAGGTGCCGCAGAAAGCACAGGATGAGTTCGGCATGGATGCCGAGCTGCGCCTGCGCTGCGGTGCAGGCGCGCGCGAGGCCCTGGATGACGGTGTGCATCGGCACGCCGCGCGCGGTGTGGGTCTGCGGGTCGAAGAAGAGCTCGGCATGCACCACATGGTCGGCCGCGGCGCGTTCGAAGTAGGCCCAGGCCATGTCGAAGAAGTCCTGCTCGGTGAGCAGCACGCTGGCGCCGGCGTAGTAGATGTCGAGAAAGCTCTGCAGGTCGGTGAAGGCGTAGGCGGCACGCAAGGCGTCGACGCTGGGGTACGGCAGGCTCACGCCGTTGCGCTGCGCGAGCGCGAAGATGAGCTCGGGCTCGAGCGAACCTTCGATGTGGATGTGCAGCTCGGCCTTGGGCATGCGGCGCAGCAGGGCCGGCAGGCGGTCAGGTTGGATGCGGTCGAAGTCGATGGCGGGCATGGGGCCTCCGGAAGCAGGCGGTCTTGCTCCTCTCCCACTCGTGGGAGAGGGTTGGGGTGAGGGTAGCGGCGAATCGCGCGGCTTCTTCGAAAGGCCTGGCTTGCACGGGCCCCTCACCCCAGCCCTCTCCCCAAAGGGGAGAGGGAGCCGCATGGAGCCCTCACCTGGCCTCTCCACAAGGAGAGAAAGAAAAAACAAGGCCGCCCGGAGGCGGCCTTGCGTCAATGGAACAGACAGCGGGACATCACTTCCCGCCCGGCACCGCCCCCTCCACGCCCTGGACGAAGAACTTGATGCCGCCGAGGAAGTTGTCGTCGGCGACTTCGTCGTCCTTGAGGACCTGCTTGCCGGTGTTGTCGACGATGGGCCCCTTCCAGATGGAGAAGCTGCCGTCCTTCAGCCCGGCCTTGACCGTCTCGACCTTCTGCTTCAGCTCCGCCGGCACCTTGTCGGAGACCGAGACCAGGTCGATGGCACCTTCCTTCACGCCCCACCACGTGCCCTGGTTGCCCTTCCACGTGCCGTCCAGCGCTTCGCCCGTGGCCTTGATGTAGTACGGCGCCCAATTGATGATGGCCGAGGCGAGGTGGGCCTCCGGCGAATACGCCGTCATGTCGCTGTCCCAGCCGAAGGCGTACTTGCCGGCCTTGCCGGCGGCCTGCAACACGGCCGAGGAGTCGGTGTTCTGGAACAGCACGTCGGCGCCGCCGTTGAGCAGCGATTGCGCGGCCTCGGTTTCCTTCGGAGGGTCGAACCAGCTGTTGATCCACACCACGCGGGTCTTGATCTGCGGGTTCACCGACTGCGCACCCAGCGTGAAGCTGTTGATGTTGCGGATGACCTCGGGAATCGGCACCGAGCCGACCACGCCCAGCGTATTGCTCTTGGTCATGCCGCCGGCGATGACGCCGGCCATGTAGGCGCCTTCGTAGGTGCGGCTGTCGTAGGTGCGCAGGTTCTCGGTCTGCTTGTAGCCGGTGGCGTGCTCGAACTTCACGTCCTTGTGGTCGGCCGCGACCTTGAGCATGTGCTCCATGTGACCGAAGGTGGTGCCGAAGACGAGCTTGTTGCCCTGGCTCACCATGTCGCGGAAGACGCGCTCGGCATCGGCCGACTCGGGCACGCTCTCGACATAGCTGGTGCTCACCCGGTCGCCGAACTCGGCCTCGACCGCCTTGCGGGCGTTGTCGTGCGCGAAGGTCCAGCCGCCGTCGCCCACCGGGCCGACGTAGGCGAAAGCGATCTTCAGCGGCTCGGCCTTGGGCGCCGCGGCCTGGGCGGCCGGTTCGGTGGCGGGCGCGGCCGCCGGCGCGGCGGCTTCTTCCTGCTTGCCGCAGCCGACGAGCGCCGCGGCGGCGGCCAAGGTGCTCCAGCCGGCGGTCTTCAGCAGCGAGCGCTTGGTGATGAGGGTCATGGTCACTCCGGGGGTTGATGGATGTTCGTGGTCGGCGCAAGCCGCCGAGTGGCGGCGATTATCGGGCGCCGCTACTGCCCGGGGAAGAACGGTTTGCCGAGCGACGCCGGCATGTTCACCCGTATCCAGGTCGCGTTGCGCGAGATGAGCACCAGCACCACGATGGTGGCCAGATACGGCATGGCGGTGAGCAGATGGGTGGAGATCTGCACGCCCGCACCCTGCAGGTGAAACTGCAGCATCGTCACCCCGCCGAAGAGATAGGCGCCGAGCAGCACACGCGCCGGCCGCCAGGTGGCGAAGGTGGTGAGCGCCAGCGCGATCCAGCCCTTGC
>JBIQKU010000251.1:0-3963 GCA_044506225.1 Rubrivivax sp.
GCGCGAAGTGCAATGCCCAGTCGAGCGCCGAGTCTCCGCCTCCGACGATGACGAGGTGACGGCCCGCGAACTCGGCCGGGTCGCGCACGCGGTAGTGCACCTGGGTGCCTTCGTGCGCGGCCAGCCCCTCCACCTTGAGCAGGCGTGGCTGGAAGGAGCCCACGCCGCCGGCGATGAAGACGGTCCTGGCCCGAAAGCGCGTGCCGGTGCTGGTCTCGACGTGGAAGCGGCCGTCTGCTTCGCGGCGCACCACGGTCACTTCCTGCCCGAGGTGGAAGGTCGCGCCGAAGGGCTTGATCTGCTCGAGCAGGCGCTCGGTCAGCTCGCGGCCGGTGCACACCGGCACGGCGGGGATGTCGTAGATCGGCTTGTCGGGGTAGAGCTCGATGCACTGCCCGCCGGGGGTGGCGAGCGTGTCCACGACGTGGGCCTTGATCTCGAGCAGGCCCAGTTCGAACACCTGGAACAGGCCCACCGGGCCGGCGCCGACGATCAGCGCATCGGTGTCGATCATGGAGTGGGAGGAAGAAGTCTTACTTCTTCAGCTCCGGAAGCTTGCCGGTCTTGTCTTTCCACTCTTCGGCATCGGGCAGCGGCGCCTTGCGCTTGGTGATGCTCGGCCAGCCCTTCGCCAGATCGGCGTTGATCTTGATCATGTGCTGCTGGTCGCCGGGCACGTCCTCCTCGGGGAGGATCGCGTTGACCGGGCACTCGGGGATGCACACGGCGCAGTCGATGCACTCGTCGGGGTCGATGGCAAGGAAGTTCGGCCCTTCGCGGAAGCAATCGACGGGACAGACATCCACGCAGTCGGTGTATTTGCAGCGGATGCAGGCTTCGGTGACAACGTGCGTCATGGCTCTTGCGGAGTATTGAGATGGGGGCCGGTCTCGCCGAGCGGCGAAACCGCGGATTTTACGGGCTCGGATGCGGCCGCGATGCCTGCAATCGAGGCGGCTTTGACGGAAGGCAAGGGCGCGGCACCGGCGCCCACGGTCACGAGGGTCGGGCGGCCGGCGTGCAGCACGCTCGCATGGGCCAGGTCGGCGACGGTGTGCTCGCCGTGCAGTGCGTCGGGCCAGCCGGCGCGCGAGACCACGCTCGCCGGCGCATCGGCCGGCCAGCCGGCCGCGATCAACTGGCGCGACAGCGCTGCGAGCTGCTTGCCGGCCATGTAGAAGACCTCGGTGTCGGCCGTGCGCGTGGCCGTGAGCTCGCCGGTGCGCGTCATCGCGGTGGCCAGGCTCACGCTGCGGCCGCTGCCGCGACGCGTGAGGGGCCGCTGGCTGGTGGCGGCCGCCGCGATGGCGGCGGTCACGCCCGGCACGACTTCGCTTGCGATGCCGTGCTCGGCGAGCGCCAGCAGTTCTTCTTCCAGGCGGCCGAAGACGCTCGGGTCGCCACCCTTGAGGCGCACCACGGTGCGGCCTTCGAGCGCGTGCTTCACGAGCAGCGCGTTGATGGCGGTCTGCCCGGTGCTGTCGCAGAAGCCGCGCTTGCCGACGTGGATCCAGCGGGCGTGCGGCGCGTGTTCGCGCAGGGCCGGGTCGGTGAGCGCGTCGTAGAGCACCACGTCGGCCGTGGCGAGCAGGCGCGCGCCCCGCAGGGTGATCAGGTCGGCCGCGCCGGGGCCCGCGCCGATGAAGATCACCTTCGCCATGGTCAGGCCGCGCCCTTCACCAGGAGCGCGCCGCTGGTGCGGTTGCTCGCCGGGTCGACCACGATGAGCGCGCCGCCCACGCGGTTGGACTCGTAGGGCTCCACCGGCAGCGGCTGCTGCGTCTCGACGATCACGTGGCCGATCTCGTTGACCGCGAGCTCGTGCGCGTCGGTGGGTTGCAGCGTGTGGATGTCCAGGCGGCTCTCGATCGCCGAGATGCGGGCCTGCACCCAGCGGTTGCCGTGGCGCACCCAGTACTTGCGGCCGACGACGGCCGGCTCGGTGTCGAGCCAAGCGAGCGTGGCGCTGAAGCGGTTGGTCTCGCGGACGGTCTTGGGGCTTGCGATCCAGTCGCCGCGCGAGACGTCGAGCTGGCGGTCCAGCACCACGCCGGCGGAGCGACCGGCCTCGACCTCCTCGACGACTTCGCTCGCAAGCCGCACTTCGGCCACGATGGCCGTCTGCCCGCTCGGGAAGATCTGCACTTCGTCGCCGGCCTTCACGCGGCCGTGGGCCACGCGCCCGAAGAGCGTGCGCGGCATGTTGCCGGTGCCTTCGCCTTCGCGGCTCACGTACTGCACGGGGATCAGCAGGTCGCCGTCCTTGCGCTCCTGCAGCGCGGGCAGCGACTCCAGCAACTGCAGCAGCGAGGGGCCGTCGTACCAGTCGGCATCGAGAGGTTGCGTGACGTTGTCGCCGCGCAGCGCCGAGACGGGCACGATGCCGGCGACGGTGATGCCGGCGCGGTCGGCGAATGCGTTCAGCGATGCGCTCACCGCCTTGAACGCGTGTGCCGGGTCGGCGGCAGCGTCGAGCTTGTTGACCGCGAACACGATGCTCGGCACGCGCAGCAGGTGCGCGAGCAGGGCGTGGCGGCGCGTCTGCGGCAGCAGCGTCACGGGGCTCTGCGCGGTGTCGAGCTTGGTGATGTCGACCAGCACCACGGCGGCATCGCTGCCGGCCGCGGCCGTCACCATGTTGCGCGTGTACTGCTCGTGCCCGGGGGCGTCGGCAATGATGAACTTGCGCTGCTTGGTGGCGAAGTAGCGGTAGGCGACGTCGATCGTGATGCCTTGCTCGCGCTCGGCCTCCAGGCCGTCGGTGAGCAGCGAGAGATCGATGGGCGCGCCGGCGGCACGCTTCTCCAGCGTGTCGAGCTGGTCGGCGAGGATCGCGCGGCTGTCGTAGAGCAGGCGGCCGATCAGCGTGCTCTTGCCGTCGTCCACGCTGCCTGCGGTCAGGAAGCGCAGGGCGCGGTGGTCTTTGACTTGGGGGGTGCTCATGTCAGTCTTCTCGTCTTCCGGGCCTGGGCCCTTGGTCCCGTTCGCACTGAGCTGGTCGAAGTGCGGCGTGTGGCTTCGACAAGCTCAGCCCGAACGGTTTCGATGCAGCGCTTAGAAGTAGCCCTCTTTTTTCCGACGCTCCATCGAGGCATCGGAGGTGCGGTCGTCCATGCGGGTGGCGCCCCGTTCGCTCACGGTGACCTTGAGCGTCTCGGCCACGATGTCGGTGGCGTTGGCGGCCGGGCTTTCCACTGGGCAGGTGCAGGTCATGTCGCCGACGGTGCGGAAACGCACCTGCGCGGTCTCGATCTTTTCGTCGCCCTCGGGCGGCGTGACGTCGGTGACCGGCACCAGCAGGCCCTTGCGACGGATGATCTGGCGGTCGTGCGCGTAGTACAGGCTCGGCAGCGGGATGTTCTCGCGGGCGATGTAGAGCCACACGTCGAGCTCGGTCCAATTGCTGATCGGGAAGGCGCGCATGTGCTCGCCCGGCTTGATGCGCGTGTTGAAGAGCGTCCAGAGCTCGGGACGCTGCTCCTTGGGCTGCCATTGGCCGAAGCTGTCGCGGTGGCTGAAGATGCGCTCCTTGGCGCGCGCCTTCTCCTCGTCGCGCCGCGCGCCGCCCATCAGGCAGTCGAAGCGGTGGTCCTCGATGGCTTCGAGCAGCGTCACCGTCTGGTGGCCGTTGCGCGACTCCAGCGGATGCGACAGCCGCACCGTGCCGCGCTTGATCGAGTCTTCCAGGTGGCCGACGACCAGCCGCTCGCCCATCTCGGCGATGCGGCGGTCGCGGAACTCGATCACCTCGGGGAAGTTGTGGCCGGTGTCCACGTGCAGCAGCGGGAAGGGCAGGCGGCCCTTGAACTCACCGTCCTTGCCACGCGTCTTGAACGCCTTCTCGGCCAGGCGCAGCACCACGCACGAGTCCTTGCCGCCCGAGAAGAGCAGCGCCGGGCGCTCGAAGGCGGCGACGGTTTCGCGCAGGATGAAGATGGCTTCTTCTTCCAGCCAGTCGAGGTG
>JBIQKU010000026.1:0-27349 GCA_044506225.1 Rubrivivax sp.
ACGGCCGCCGGCATGCGAGCCGCGGGCTTGCCGGGCGGTGCTGCCGCCTTCGGGTTCGCACCCAGCGTCAGGGCGATGAGCAGCAACAGGTAGTACAGGAAGGCGATGCGTGCCGCATCGAGCAGCGTGTTCAGGCTGCCCAGCACGGCGAAGCCGATCAGCGCGCCCGCCAGCGCGGGCGCCAGCGGATGCGCCCGCGCCTCGCCCAGCGTCAGACGCCACACCGCGCCGATCCAGAGCAGGGTGAACAGCGCGAGCCCCAGCATGCCCTGGTCGAAGAACACGCTGAAGCCGAGGTTCTCGATGTGCCAGGGCAGGTGGTAGCCATCGTTGGTGAAGAACCAGCGCGCCATGCCCTGGGAGAAGTCGCCGTTGGCCAAGTGGTGCGTGCCGTCCGCCCCGGTGAGCTGCAGGTCATCCAGATCGACCAGGCCGCCGCGCGTCTCGACCGCGATCGTGAAGGCGATGAAGCGGGGCGCATACCAGGCGCCACCGGTCAGCGGCTGGCCTTGAAGCACAGCCTCGAAGGGCTGCCACTGGCCATCCCGGGCGTCGAAGCGCATGACGCTGCGCTGGCAGGCCTCGCTGAACAGCAAGTGCTTCTCGCAGACCTCGAACTGCAGCTGCACCGGCTTCGCGGTGCGAAGGCGGCCGCTGACCGTGCCGACGCCTTCCGGCCGGCTCACGCGCTGCGTGATGCGCAGCACGTCCAGCCAGCCATTGGGCCGCATGCCGTTGGCCTGCACCAGGAAGGTGTTGTCCGCCTCGGTGCGAACGCGATAGTCGCCCGGGTTGTTGGCGGCGATGTCCGCCATCACGAAATGCTCCGGAAACCGCCCCAGGCCCTTGCCGAGCCACCAATCCGCCGGCGTGTCGAGCATGCGTGCGCTGGCCATCCAGTGCGACGCACGGAACTGGAGGTCGCCCCAGGCGTTCGAGAAGCGGTCGCCAAGCAGCGCGCCGCCCGCCGAAACGCCCACGCCCAGACCCAGCGTCAGCAGCACGCCGAACACCGAGGCCTGCCACGACAGCCGAGCGGGCCAGGGAGCGGAAGGCAGCGCGAGCCCCGCCACGAGCAACACAAGCAGCACGGCCATCACCGGCATCGCGCGCCGCAGCGCATCGCCCCCGCCCCAATGCAGGGCCACCCAGCCGATGCAGGTGACGAGTGCGACAAAGCCGCCCAGGGCGACTGCCGCGCCCGGCGCCCGGCCGCCGCGAGCCAGAAGCAGTGCGCCAGCCGTGAGCGCAAACGCAGCCGTATAGGCCACGTACGCGCCCTTGGACAGCAGCCAGGCGCTGGCGGCACACAGCGCGCTGGCCACCACGGCCACGGCCGCGGCGCCCAGGAACTGCCCGCCGCGCAGGCCGCGGGACACCTGCATCAGCGGCAACAGCAGGCCCACGCTGCCCAACAGCGCCAGCGTGCCGCGGTGGCCGCTGAGCGGAAACATCCATGCCGCTGCGGCTGTGAACGCGGCCGCCAGGGCGACCGCACGCCACACCGCCTTGTCATGCCGTAACTGCCCCGCCATGCGCTGCTGGCGCCAGATCAGCCATAGCGCGGCGATCACGCCCACCGGCACGGCGAGGTAGACGCCACGCGAGAAGGTGGTGAACGCCGCATAGGCGGCCACCAGCAGCGTGGCGCCGGCCGCCAGACGCAGCAGCGGCGTGGGCGCGCGGTGCAGGGCCACCAGCGCCGCAGGAACGGACAGCGCGAGAAAGCCATCCAGCGAAGCGCCGCCCACATGCATCTCCCAGAAAAGGGCGGTGGTGCGGTAGACGGTGGAGAAGTTGAGCAGGCCGGTGTACGCCAGGCGTTCCCAGACAGCGGCGAGAGACGCCCCCGCAAGCCCCAACGTCAGCCCGGTGAGCAGGCAGGCCGTGGCACGCGCCGGCGAGGCGCGATGCGCCGCGGACCACACCGGCAGCAGCAAGGCGGCGAGGAAGAACCCCTTGGCGAGCCGCAGGCTGTTCATCGGCTCGCGGTAGCCCTGGAACCAGCTGAAGTGGAAGCCGCCGGCGTCCGACACGCCACGCCACGCCGCGACAGCTAGGCTCATCGCGAAAGCGAACAGTGCAAGCCAGACCAGAGGTGAGGCGGCCCGCACGTGCCGTGGCTCGCCGGACGCCTGCATCGCCATACGCGCATACGCGCCGGCGGCGACGGCGAGCACGAGCAGATCGACTTCCTCGAACGTGAGCCAGCCCGACCAGGGTGCAAGGGCAAGAACCGGCAGCAGCGCCGGAACGACGACGAGTGCGATGGGCAGGGGCCACAGAAGGCTCGCCACGAGCGCGATTGCGACGGTGAGAGTGGCGACAGCTATAGACAACGGGTGATGGGCGGCCAATGCAAGAGTCGCGATCGTGCATACGGCTGCCGCGCAGCCAGCTATCGCTGACTTGCTCAGGAGTTTGCCGCCCGCTGGGCCTGGAGTGATCTCGACGCTGCACTCCATCGTGAAGTCGCCCTCTTGATGTAACGACCGAGCTGCTCTCGACACAAGCCAAGAAGCCCGCCGGGTGTTCGGGGGTTGTAAGCGATCAGTCCCCAACGTTCCCGGCGATCGCTCATCCAGTTCTTTTTGTAAGCATCATCTCCGATTAGGTAGTCCACCTCCCGAACTCCGTCCACCTCGATGACATGCTTGATAAGCTTTGCGGTCAGAAGCGTTCCGGGTGAGTAAGCCTTGTACTTCTCATCGTATGCAACCTTATAGATCTCCGCCTTCCCATTGGCGACGATCCAGAACTGAGCGGCTATCGGGCGGCCTTGGAGAGACACAATGCCCAGGCGCATCCACCCGCGCCGCGCACATGAACGAATGAGTCCAGGCATGAATGAAGAGAAGGGCTCTGGCTGCTTCCAGCTGCCTGAGTAAACAGCCTCATAGGCAGCGATGCCTCGATCTACCTCGGACAGCTCCGTAATAACTTCGATTCTTCCACTTTCGGATTGAAGCTTCTTCTCCATGCGTCGCACAGTGTTCCTAAGCTTTCCATGGAGCTTCGAAAAGTATGTGTCCCAACCTCCATCAACTGGCGTATACCAGTTGCCGAAGGAGAAAAACTCAAAGACTGCAAGTTGCTTCAGCTTCAGCGCATTTCGGAGGGCAACGTATTCTCGCGAATCTCGATCCATTGGGGCGAATCGCAGCGTGCTAAGAGGTGCCATGTCAGCAAGCAATCGCGCGACAAGAAGAGTCAGTTCGTCAGCTCCGATTCCTTCTGCGAGGGCAGGAGAGTACAACGTGGTGTAGTAATTCCCGAGAGACTCCGCGCTGTTGTGCTTCGGATAGGAGGCGTTCCTTACGAGGACGGGCAAGCCGGCAACGGAACGGCCGTCTGCGCTTAGGACATAGAAGCAGTAGCGAGCGTTAGGAAGCGGAACAGTCTCGATGAAGTTTCGGAACCAATCCGCGCCAAAGCCAACGCGCGTGCGTTCCGCCGTGGCGAATAGCCGCGTTGCCTCAGGCGTGAACTCATCGGGGTGGGAGAACACGTGGATGTCAACGCGAGCTGGCGCACCATCGCCGCCCGTAGTCATGGCCTCGTTCGTGAGGTGCTCGCCACATTTGTTCATCATGGCTTCCTCAAGACGTCCGAGTCAGTACGCGCGCCATGGCGGAAAGCATCCACGTTGTTTCTTCGTTCGTAAGCTCTTGATGGCAAGGGAGATGCAATAGTCGGAGTCGGTAGTAGGACGCCGTGGGGCAGTCGGACATAGCCATTTCGTCCCACCGCCAGATTGGCATGCCCATGTACTTGAGTCGAGTGAAGTACGGCTCCGGTGTGTCGAGCAGAAGGGGGAACATGTAAGGGACGCAGTCGTCTGGCAGGACGGGGAAAAGCGGGCGGCATCCAGGAAGATTGCGTACGCCTGCAAGCCACTGCGCGTAGCGCTGCCTCCTGCGCTGCGAGAGAACGGTATCGTCGGTGCGGCGAAGAATCCATGATGAACTTCGTAGGCTTGCCATGCCTTCATCGGCTGCTGTGTAGTTCGTAGAAGTCGCGTTCGTCGATTCGATCCAGTGCCTCGCGCACTCACCGGTGCTGTCCTGCGCCGCGTCAGGCGGTGGAGAACAGCCCAAGGATGCATGTCGACTGCCCCCGAGAAGACGCGCGAGCGCGGCGAGTTCGCGACGCGCTGAGGGGCTGCGGTTTCTGCTTGGCAGTGGTGCATCGAAGTTCCCGCGCAGAGCCGCGCCGTCTTCGCTGGGAACGTATTTGTAGTGGCTGAAGACGGCGTAGCGGCCCATCGTCGCGATGCCGGCGCGCGCCGCCGCCGGCATCCACACGTGAGAGCAATCTTCGATCAACGTGATGTCATGCTCCTTGCAGAAGCGAGCCGTTTCGACGACGTCGCGCGGGAAGCCGAAGAAGTGTGTGAACAGCAGCGCCCGTACGGGCTGCGCTGCGGCGGCGACAGCGCGCGCCAGAGCTGCCATGTCCGGTTTGAGCTCGCCGGTCACCGGGTACAGGGCCACCTCCGCGCCGAGTGAAACGGCCGGATCGATCATCGTGCGGCAGTGGTAAGCGGGCGCCAACAGTGCTCCGCTTTGGCCGACGCCACACAGGCTGTAGGCGTCACGCAACGCATAGCGGCCCCGCGAGTAGCTTCGCTGCGTCCCGGCGCTTTCCTCGAGCTTCGCGCTTGCAAGCGAGGCCCGACGGAAGCGAGGTAGTACCGAGACAGCTGGAGGCGGGAACCCGCAATCACTGGGGTCGAAGCGATGAATCGTCAGCATGCGATGGAGGTTGCGATTGCGGCGCTTGCCTGCTCCATGAGCGGGCGTCTCACTTTGCCTCGGCTAGGCTCCGTGTTGGGATGCCCAGGGCTGTCGCTTCGTGGAGTCACCGGTCGCGGCGGGCCGGTCGATCGTAACCGGGTGCTTCCTCGTTCGCATCCCTCATCCTGAGATCGCAATGCAAAGAGGGCGCCGAAGGCGCCCGCAAGTGGGGCCTGGGCGGCTACGGCTTGTAGATGAAGATGCTCTGCGTGGTGCGGTTCGCCAGGACGAAGACCTTACGGCTAGCGCTATAGCGGAACCGACCGTAGGTGCCCCACTTTTGCGCCTCGCCCGGATCGTCCCCCGTTGCCTGACGGCGGCTCCATCGTTCGCTGGACGGATCGAAGACGTAAATGTCTCGCCCGCCACCCCACGCAAAGAACTGATCCTTGTCGTCCGCGTAAACGAAACCCGGCCGTGCGCCGAGGCCGGTGGGCGCTTCGTCGGTGTCGCTAACTTGCGTTGGATGCACACGCACGCCATTTACCCCAACGCGGGCCAGATCCCAGCGGAGCAATACGTGCCGGTTGTTGTCCGCGGGCGCCAAGACGTAGTAGTGACCTCTCGATCGGTCGACGTCTGCGCCGCCGCCTGCGTCTGCATGCACGCTGCCGAACGTGGTCCAGGCGTTTGCCGCAGGGTCAAAGCGGGCGATGGGCCCCGAAGAATCGGTGAAGTACCAGATGCGGCCGAGTGAGTCGTGCGCGGTTTGCCCGCGACCATCCACGTTTGCGGGCTGGTCGGACGCCCGGTTCCATCGCCGCGCCACTGGGTCAAAGCACACAACGCGGCGTGACATCGTCTGCGCGCCCGGGTAGTAGTCGCCGCCCATATAGCAATAACGATCGTTGATCCGGTCGACGAACACCTTGCCGTAGGTATGCGACGAGCGTGGCTGCTCGAAGTCCAGTTGTGACGCTACAACCTCGCTGTCGCACATGGCGGGATCGACATAGGCGCCCTTCATGACGCTTGCCGGCAGTGAAAGCTCACCCTTGGGATAGAAGGCGCAAGTCTCCACGCGAGAGTCACGCCATCCGACACCCGGTGTGGTGCCGGTGCCCGTCGACATTTCGCTCAGTCGATGCCACTGCATGGTCGGCAAGTCGAAAGCGAAGATGTTGTTGTACCAAGAGTCGTTGTGGCCGCCGCCATAGACCACCATTCGGTCGCGCTTGTGGTCGTACGCGCCGCCGCTCCATGCAGCCATGACGTTTTCGCAGGCGTATCGGTTGTATGGCAGCGGACAGACATCTTTCATCTGGGTGCCTGGCAGCGCCTTCCACGAGTTCGGGGGCATCGCGGCAATGATGTCGTCGACAGAGGCATGCGCTTCGACCTGGCTCACGAAGCTCACCGTGACGGTCACGCTGTCGCTCACCGTGACGTTGCATGTTGACTGAGCCCCCGAACACGCGCCGCCCCAACCTTCGAACTCCGAGCCGGGCGCGGCCGTCGCCGAAAGGGTGACGGTGGCACCCGCGTCGTAGCTCGCATCACATGCAGGGCCGCAGTCGATGCCAGCGGGAATGGCTCGGACTTGCCCGGCACCCGCCTTGGCCACCCGCAGCACCGGCGTGCCGCCAATCGGCGTATCAGGCTCCGCGATCGGACCGGCATCGGTGCTCGGCTGAGCCGGGGCGTCGCCGAGTTCGACGGCTTCACTCGAGGACGACGCGCCCCCACCGCATCCGATGAGCACTATTGAGGCGAGCAGCCAAGCTGCGGCCTGGCAGGACGATGACGGTCGATAAGGCATGGGTTCGCTGCGAACAGGCATTGCGCAGAAAATCTGAGGAAAGGATGGGCACGGCAGCGCTGCAGCGGTGTCGGGTCAGATGCGTCCCGGTGCAGCCGAGCCACGCGATGTCCGAAAGTCTAGGCTGGCGTTTGGCGAACCGACAGGAATACCGTGGTGACCAGAAATTACCGTCGACCCCTGCGCGCACTTCGTCACGCTGCGGCCAATCCTTTCAGGGGTTTTCCCGATGGCGCCGGCTGCGCACTCCAAGTTGTTACCGAACGATGCGGGCCTCTCCAGTCCGCCATAAGTCACGCCTGACCCACGGTAACCGTCAGTACGCGTGCGAGACTTTGGCCGATCAAAGACAAGCTGCTGATCGGACCATCCATGAAGACATTCCAACGGCGAGAGTTTCTGCGTCGTCTATCGGCAACGTTCGGCAGCATGGCGGTGGTCGGCTGCGGCGGCGGCGCAGGAGGGGTGGGTGACGCGACGGCGGCGGAGGGTGCGGGCGACCCTTCACAGGACTCGCCAGCGCCGCAGCCTCCTGCGGCCCCGACCCAGGCCCCGGCTGCGCCCGCGCCGGCCCCGACCGGTGCAATGCGCTTCGCCCTCGTTTCGCCGCTTGCCTCGAGTGCTGCGCCGTTCTGTATCGGCTATCTCTTCCGCAAAGGCCAAGTTCCCGCGGGATCGTCGGTGGTGGCGGACATTCCTCGGTTCCAGGTCAGCGCGAAGAACGCCTGGCCCGACGGGTCGTTGAAGTTCGCTGTCGTGGCTGGCCTTGCCCCGCTCGCTGCGGGCACCCCGCTCACCGTGTCGCTGTCTGCGGCGGCGCCGGCCACCTCAGCGCCGCCGCTTTCCCTGACCGATCTGCGAGCGACCGGCGTGACGGCCGCCGTCGAATGCGGCACGTTCGGCACGGCGGCCTGGTCGGGTACGGACTGGGACAGTCCGTTCCACGCGTGGATTTCAGGTCCGGAAATGTCGTCGTGGATCTACCGCAAGCCGGTCGGTAGCGACGCCCATCTGGTCGCCTGGCTCGAAGTGAGGCTGTTTGCCGGGGGCGAGGTGGAGGTGCTTCCGTGGATCGAGAACGGCTACCTCAAGGTGGCGGGGCCGACCAACAAGAATGCGACGTTCGGGTTCACGCTGAACGGATCGCGACGGTTCAGCGGCGCAATCGACCTGCCGAATCATTGCCGCACGCCGCTCGTGAATGGAAGCACACTGTCTCACTGGTCGAGCGACGATCCGCAGGTCACGCCAAAGCACGACACCGAGTACATGCAACTGACCGGCATCGTGCCGGCCTATCGAGCACGCGTGCCGGCGAATGCACCGGCGGTTGCGGCGTTGCCGTCAAGCTATCTGCCGCTGCAGCAAGGCAGCTACTCGGGCGCTATGGGTTCTGCCGGCTATCACGGCTCCATCGGTTTACTGCCGGAGTGGGACGTTCTTTACCTGACGTCCGACAGTCATCGAGCGTATGCCGGCGTCATCTTCAATGGCTACAGTGCTGGCCGATACGGCATCCACTTCCGCGACGAAAGCACCAACCGGCCGTTGCGATTCTCGAGCCACCCTACGCTCGTTCTCGGCGGCGGTAGTGGCGTCAGCGGTATCGGCGCATCGGCTGCAGGGACGATAACGCCCAAAGCGACCGGAACCACTCCGGCCGCCTGGGCGTCGAGTCACCAACCCTCCGTTGGATTCATGGCGTATCTGCTCACGGGTCGCTGGTACTTCATGGAAGAAGTCCAATTTGCGGCGACTTCAAACTACCTGAAGAACGGTGATCACACGCGCGGCGGTGCAGCCGGCGTGTTCCAGACTTCGGCGGGAGCGAACACCACACGAGGCGCTGCATGGGCGACGCGCGCGCTCGCACATGCGGTGCAAGTCACCCCGGATGCCGACACGGCACTTCGCAGCGAGTTTCTGGCATCACTAAAGTCGAACATCGACTGGCTCCATGCGCGCTACGTCGCGCAGACGAACAACCCGTATGGCTGGGTGCAGCCCTACAGCGACTACACAGCCTCGGCAAATGACGGCATCTACTTCGACGCCGCCTGGATGCAGGACTTTCATACGGCAGCGTTCGGCTATGTCAAGGCCATGGAGTTCGAGTTCACGCCCGCCGGAAATGCGCGGCTGACCGAGTTCTTTGCATGGAAGGCACGGAGCATCATCGGCCGTCTGGGCGGCACTGCATCGACGGACTTTCTTTACGCAGATGCGGCGCAATACACGGTCGCAGTGGCCCCGAGTGACAGCCCGGACTTCGTCACGGGCAAGGGGCCCTGGCACTCGGACTGGGGCGCCATCTACGCGGACACGACAAAAAGTCCGAATCCCGGTACGGCGCTGGGCCTTCGCGGCGCCTACTATCCGGAACCGACCAGTTACTGGGGCAATCTGCAGCCGGCCATCGCCTACGCCGTACAGCACCAGGTACCGGGAGCCGTGGAGGCCTATGAGCGAATGACGTCTGCGCCCAATTGGCAGGAGATCGTTGCTGCGTTCGATCGCAGTCCGGTCTGGAGCGTCTACCCTCGCAGCGATCCCTGAGGGTGATCGCGCAGGGCGCGGAAGCGCGCGCGGCTAGGCGATCAAGTCGGAAAGTACGCTGATCAGCTTCTTTGCCTGCGCATCCATGGAATAGGCTTGCGTCACCGAGTCGCGCGCTCGGCTGCCCATGCGGCGCCGCAGCTCGGGGTTTCTAAGTGCCTCCAAGCACGCCTTCCAGTCGTCAGCCGACTCGGCAAAAAATCCGTTCTCGCCGTGCACCACCACCGGGCGATACGACGGAATGGGCGTCGCGATCACCGGCAAGCCGAGCGACATCTTCATCGTCAGACGGTTCTCGGATTTCAGCTTCCACGCCGGCACTGCCGACCCGGCAACTGACGGCCCGGACGTGTCGATCGGAATGATGCCGACGTCCGCCTGGAGCATGGCGTCATACGCTGCATCGGGCGACCACGGCTCGAGCCGGATTCGCTTGTTCAGGAGAAAGCGAAGGTATGGGAGCCGATCCCTCCATGGCATCGAGGACATGGCCCATCGATACGTGGTCAGACGGGCCGTCAACGCCGGCGGGTATCGGCCTACGACTGTCACCCGTAGCCACGAAGGAATGGTGTCGAACAAGGGCAGGGACGTCAGGGCGTGGGAGGTGACCAGCACTGCCGACAAGTCGGTGCTGGCGAGCGAATGCGGTTCAGGTCCGTGGCACTTGTTCAGATCGGGACGTTCGATGCCGTCATGAACGACCTGGATCTTGTGTTGGAGATGCGCCGGATAAAGGCTGCGGAGGTAGTCGGTCACGGCGACTGTCACGTCGACGCTCTCGGCCATGGCGACATCCACCAGGTCGCAAACGCCGTACACCGTCCGAATGCCCAGGCTGCGGAGCGATGCGACGAGTGTGGAGACGTGGGGACCATGAACCTTCTGAAAGTAGACGATCCGGTATCCCTGAGCGTGCAGGTTCTCGCCAAGCGCCGGCACGGCTGGCTGTTCGTTCGGAGAATCCGGCTCGAACACGATGCTTGGCTCGAACCCCGCCCGACGGAGATAGGGGAACATGTTCAGCACCGAAATTCTCGTGCTGGGTGCTGGTGAACAGGAGTTCGACAGCAACACGAAACCGATCTTGACCATGTCGAGGTGCTACCGGGATGTGGCTCGGAAGCAGAACTGGTACGTGAAGAACTCGCGAACGACTGAGCGCGACTTGATCCATCGAGGCAGCCTGTTCAGGTACCGGTTCGCGATGCCTCCCCCTCGATCGGCGAGGCGCAGCGTATGCGCCGTGTCGACGACGCGCATCTCCACCGATTGAATCAGTCCGACTGCATCCCGCGAGGTAAACCAATGCACGTGGGTTCTATCGAAGATGCCTCTGTCCCTTCGAGGGAAGGTGCCGCGCAGAAAGATCGACGCGAACGATGAAACGTGCCTGATGTTCGGCAGGCTGATCACGAAGCTGCCGCCCGGCGCGAGAAGCCTCTTTGCACATGCGAGATGGCGCTGTGGATCTGACAAGTGCTCGAGCACATCCGCGAAGACGATGCAGTCGAACATCTGATCGCCAAGCTGCGCCCAGTCGAAGCCGTTGAGGTCCGCACAGACGACGTCATCAAGGCGGGTCCGGGCCTCCGAGGCGAAGGAGGAATCCATTTCGATGCCGACGACATCAAGGCCGGGGATGCGTCGTTTCAGCGACGCCCCGAGGGCGCCATTGCTGCAACCTACATCAAGCAGACGCTTCGACGAGGCCGGGACCATCGACACGATGTCGGCGCGCGCCGTGGTGTATGCCGAGGTCTTTGCTGCGCCGTCTTGCATCGTTCCATTTCCTCGGTTCAGGCTTGTCGCGACGTCACGCTATTGACCGCGCAACTTGCGATACGCGGCGGCCAGTCCTTGCATGACGCGGTCCAGCTCGGTGGCGAGCGGATGATGAACCGCATAGACTGCTACCAAAAATCCCACGAACGCGCCGAACGTTCCTGCCACAAGAGGCGCCAGCCATTCGTCGGGTCGCGGCCCAGCCGCGAGGAAGGCGCAGGCTGGTGCGAGTGCTGTGCCAAGGGCTACCAGCATGCTCCTACCAAGTTGCGCCGTAAGCGCACGGCGCTCGTAGCTGACAACGATACGGACCGCGGACAACCAGATGAACGCGGCGATGGCCGCGGCGGCAAGGAGCATTCCGCCCAATGGCAGCAAGCCGAGATAGGCGCCCAATGCGGTGAGGGGAAGGGCGACAGCTGCTGCACGGAGTGTGGCGGACAGGGTCTTGGAGGCGGCGCCGCCTGCCAGAAGGGCCGCGCGACAAAGCGGCACCGGAGCGAGGAACGCCAGACCCACGGCCAGGACTCGGGCCAAGTCCACCGAGTCGTCCCATTGGTCGCCGTACAGTGCACGGATGATCGGGTGTGCCAAGAAGACCAGTGTGAGCGCGAACGACCAGCTCAAAGCAGTGACGTAGGAAAGCGCCCTCACGAACGAGGCCGACACGTCGTGCGAATTGCGAAGCTCCTGAGCGAACAGGGACATGGCGACGGGCATGATCGCGTCGCTGATCAGTCGGTCGAACATTTGCACGAGCCCCTGCGCGCGCGAGAAAAGGCCCGCCGCGGTGAGGCTTTGCAGTCTGCCGAGCAAGAGCTCCGGAAGGCCGGCCGAAAGTGATGATGCGATCGACGCCGACGTGACTTTGCTGCCGAACGACAGGACACGCGGTACTTCGCGCAGGCCGGGAATCCAGGGGTAGCCACGAGGGCGAAAGAACAGTGCCACGCCGGCATTGCAGGCGGTGGTGGCAAGGCTTGCCCAGGCGAGGCTGATCGGCCCCCAGCCGCTGATCGCCAGGGAAACGCCCACCGCTGCACCAACGAACGACGACGTGAAGCGCATGACCGCGACGGAGTCGTAGCGCATTTCACGCATCAACCACGCATAGGTCACGGACCCGAATGGGTTGATGAGGTAGTTCAGCGCCAGGATCTGCATGATCAGTTCGACGCGGGGCTCGCTGTACAGCTCCGCGGCCGGGCGGCTAAGCGCCAGGACCAGCACAGCGAGTACGCCGCCAAGTCCCAGTTGGACAGCCCAGACCGCACGAATGCGATCAGTGGTGAGCTCCTTCTCTTGGAGCAGATACTGGCCGGCGCCCATGTCGCGCACGGTGTTGACGAGAACCACAAGCACCATGGCCACCGAGAAGATGCCGATTTCCGTCGGCGTCAGCAGCCGCGCGATCAGCATCGACGACACGATGCTGATCGCAAGCGTCGCATAGCGATCGATGAACGAGAAGACGAGGGATCGGCGCGTGGACAAGGTGGTGCGGCGTCGATCGGTATCGGGCGCGTCAGCGCGCAACGCTATTGAGCAATTGAGCCAGTTCCTGCGTGCGACCGCGCCGGGAGGCATTGCGCACGAAGTCGGCCGCGGGCAGTTCTGCCGTTCCAGCTCTGACGGCCTCGATGAAGTCGCCGAGGCGGGTGGCGATCTCGGCCGAGTCGTCCAATCGCGCATCCCAACCTAGCGAGGCGGCGCGGAGCACGCCGATGGTGTCTCCGCTCGGGTCAGAGAGGCCGATGATCGGCCGACCCGCCCTCAGATATTCATAGATCTTGGCGGGAATCTGATCGTTGCAGCCGGAGCTTTGCATCACGAGCAAGGCGTCGGCACGCAGCATCTCCTGCAGCGCTTCGGCGTAGGGAATGGCGGGGCAGATCTCGATGAACTCGGAAAGACCATGCTGCTGCGACAAACCGCGCAGAAGGTTGTCATGCACCGCGGCGCGGAAGCGGAGCTTGAACGCGCCCGGCCGAATGCGTCCCGACTTGGCAAGCACCGACAGAGCGAGGAACAGCTGGGTTGGGTCGCGTTCGTCGGGGTAGACGATGCCGCTATGCAGCAAGGTCACCGCTCCCGGGTTTAGCGCCGCGCGGTGTTCGAGTGCTCGTTCGGCGGCCTGAAAGCTGTCCTCGTCGTAGCCGTTCTCCACCACGGTAATGCGCTGCGCCACGCTGGGATATCGATCGCGATAGAGCTTGGCGGCTCCTGGCGTCGTGAAGACGCCCTTGACGGCATGTTGCAAGGAACGGCGTTCGATTTGATCGAAGCTGCGCCAGGTTGCCGGGTCGGCAGGGTAGCCGGGTTGGGCCATCGGATCACGAAAGTCTGCGATCCATGGGATGCCACTGCGACGGTGCAGCGCATCGGCCACGATATGCGCGGTGGCGATGGGGTAGGTGGACCAGATGGCGTCCGGCCGGAACTCGCGGATCAACCGCATTCCTTGCCGCACCGCATCGAACTTCCAACTCGCCCACCGGTCGGGGCGCGCCATCCAGCCGAGGTACCGGCCGCCGACGGAGAGGTGTCGCGCGGTGTCGAACGCCTGCGCGCGGCGCACCACGGTCTCGCGAGGAACCTGAGCGTCCAGATCGGTCGCAGTGCGCTCGTAGGCGCGTGGATGCGCAGTGAGAACCAGTGGCTGCCAGCCGAACCCCGGCAACTGCTGGACGAATCTCAGCGTACGTTGGATGCCGCTACTTCCCGCCAAGGGTGGGAAGTGATAGGCAATCATGAGTACGCGCTTCATGGGCGGGCGAATATCTCGGCTTGAACCGACATAGGGATGATGCCGCCCGATCAGTGCCGGGGTGCGGAGGCGGGCAGTGCGCCTTGCGGCGTGCGGCTGTCGGCCGCGGGGGCCGTCGGATCCTCCCACTGTCCCGCCGCGACGAGGCGGTCCTTCAGCTCGGTGCGCGGAAAGCCCAGTTCGTAGGCGCGATGCGCTTGGCGAACCGCACCTTGATAGTTCTTGCCATCGAGATACACGAGGCCGATGTTGTAATGCGAAAAGGCATTGTCGCCGGCAAAACCTTCAGCCTGTTGGAGCTGTGCATTCGCTTCGTCGTGCCGGTCCGCCTTCTGCAGAAAGGTCGCGTAAAGCAAGCGCGCGATGACATCGTCGCGTTGGAAGCGGATAGCGCGCTCAAAGTAGCATTCAACCGGGTATTGCGTGTTCGGTGGCTGAGGAGACTTCGTCTTTTCTCCGTAGCGCATCATCGAAACAAGCGCCCGATGGTGATTCGGAAACGCGCGAAGCGTGTAGTCAAGGTCGCTTCCAAGGTAACCGCTACTGCCCCGAATCAATGCTTCCACGGCCGGCGTGAAGTGAGCGCCTTCAACGATCTGCAGTTCATGACCTCGCACGTGCCGGTAGTCGAACGGACCGAACGCGTTGGCAAGCGAACCACAAGCGCCGCCGTTCGGCTGCGCAAGCGCGGAGGTGCCTGCTGCCAGCAACGCTGTCAGGATCATCCGGGATGCGCGATGACGCATGGCTCGGGTGCACCATGCGCGTTTCGTACAGTGGATCACGCGATTGCTCATGCCAAGTTCGCCTGTGTCGCCGCGGCCTGGGTTCTGAGCCATCCGAGCGTCAAATGCTCGACTCGCAGCCGTGCGGGCTCACCCGAGAAGGTGTGATCGGCCTCGGCCATCTGATGGCGATGCAAGCCTGGCTGTGCCATGAGACGCCGCCAGGACTTGTTGGTGCTGGCGTACTCGATGAACTCCTTGGCCGTGTAGTCCTCGCCGCTGAGAATCAACAGCACGTTCCTTCCGACCTGTTGCCACCCCCGCGCCATGCGTTCCTGGTACGTGGCGCCGCTGGTGCGATCCTCCGCCGGCGCAGCCCCGTTCTTGCGCCCGAACGCAACACTCACCTTGCCAGCCAGCTCGCGCAGCGCGCTAAGCGCCACGCCGCCCTTGGCGAGCTTGGCCCAGAACTCGCGCGAGAGCAGTCGCCGGGTGTAGTAGTGCTTGAGCTGGGTGGCCGCGAGGCTGGCCTCGGAGCGCACCCACGGGTTGAGCAGGCACACACCGCTGACGCGCGCGTCACGCTTGTCGTCGCAATACAGCAGCGCCGCCGACGCGCCATCGCAAAGCCCCCACAGCACGACCCGCCGCAGCTGCGGCAGCCGCTGCATCAGCGCGTCGATGGCGGCGGCGATGTCGTCGCTGACGTGCTCGAAGTCGCGCGCCTCGCCACTGCTGTCGCCCATGCCGCGGTAGTCGAAGCGCAGCGTCGCGTAGCCGGCGGCGGCCAGGGCGCGGCCGAGGTGCACGAACTGGCGGTGGCTGCCGGCGCGATATTGCGGGCCGCCGACGATGACGACGACGGCGACGTCGGCCGTGCTGTCGGCGCCGTGCAGCACGCCGATGAGCTGCTCGCCGGCGCAGCTGAAAGTCAGCGCTTCTTCGACGGCGGGGTGCTTCATGCCGTCACCGCCTCGTCCAGCGCGGCCAGGGTTGCGGTGAGCAGCGCCGGGGCTTCTTCGATTTCGGTGGTCTGCCAGAAGCTTGGCCCGCGCACCAGGTGGCTGCGGGCCGGTACGCCAGCGTCGTGCCATTGCTGGAGCTTCATGGCGGACGCGGCCGAGAGGCTGGCGTCCTCCCGTGTGGAAAGCTCCAGCCATTCGATGCGCTGCACCTTCAGCGATGGGGTGAGGGCAGCATCCTCGAGCGCGCCAGCCAGTGCTGCAGAGAGTCGATAGCCGGCAATTTCCACGGATTCACCCGCGGCGAGTTGCGAGCGCAAGGTGTCCAGGGTCTGCCTGGCCTGGCCGCCGAGCATGTCGGCGGCGGTCTTGAGCCGCAGGAACTGTTGCAGCACCAGCTTGCCCGACGCGGCGGGCTGCCAGAAGAGCAGCCGTGTGCTGTCGTTCAATGCGCGGGCCGCGTCTGCGGCGACGAGGCAGCCCGCGCGCAGGCCCCACAGCCACAGCGGTGCGGCCGACCGCGCCTGCAGCCAGCGTGCGGCCCGCACGACGTCGTCGACCCAGTCGCTCCAGCGCGCGTCGCCCAGGTCGCCGCTGCTGTCGCCGCAGCCGAGCAGGTCGATCTGCAGCACGTCGACGCCGGCCGCCGCGAACGCGCGAGACTGCAGGGCCGCCATACGGCGCGACTTGTTCATCTCTTCGGCGAAGGGGTGCACGTACACCACCGCGCCACGCCGCGTGGCCACGCCCTGCGCCGGGTGGTACAGGCAGAAGCGTTGTCCGCCGGCGGCGCCGTCGGAAGGAAGAAAGAAGGCTTGGGTGTTCACGGCGTGGGGCAACAGCGGCGGGCGCAGCGCCCGCGCGAGCGCTCAGGCTGTGGCCGCACGGCCGATCTGGCCGCTCACGAAATCGGCGAGCGAGCCGACGGTGGCAAAGGTCTCGCCGTCGATGTCGCCGTCGTCGATGAGGATGCCGAAGCGCTCCTCGAGGGCGGTGATGATGGACACCACGGCCATCGAATCGAACTCGGGAATGGCGCCGATGAGGTGCGTGTCGTGCGTGAACGAGGCGCCACGGCCGTTGAGGCTCAGCACTTCGTCGAGCACTCGAACGATCTCTTTCGTGACATCCATACGTCCCTCCGATGTGACAACTCGTGAGCCGGCGATTCTAGGTTCGTGATCTGGCGGGCGACACCCTTCGGTGTGACGTAGGACGCGGTTTGCGGGCCCGCCCCCCTGCATTGCGGGGGCCTGCGCCAAGGGCCGTCGCATGCCCATGGGATACTTTTTGACAACTTCTGCCGCCGTGCCGCCTGCATGTCCGAATCGACCCTGCTTTTCGAGCTGATCGACCGCGCCGCCCAGCGCACGCCGCAGGCGACGGCGCTCACGGCCGGCCATGAGTCCGTGTGCTACGAGGCGCTGGCCGCGGACGTGCACGCCTTCGCCTCGGGCCTGCTCGCGCTCGGCCAGCAACGCGGCGAACGCGTGGGCATCTATCTGGAGAAGCGGCTCGAGACCGTCGTCGCCAGCTTCGGCGCGCCGGCGGCGGGCGGGGTGTTCGTGCCGCTCAATCCGCTGCTCAAGCCGGAGCAGGTGGGCTACATCCTGCGCGATTGCAATGTACGCGTGCTCGTCACGTCGCCGGAGCGGCTGGCCTTGCTGGGCGAGGTGCTGGGACAGTGCCCGGACCTGCGCAGCGTGGTGGTGTGCGGCGATGCGGCCGCTGCCGTGGCGACGTTGCCGGGACTCGACATCACCGCCTGGCGCGAGCTTTTGGCCGCGCCGCCGCGTGCCGGCCATCGGGTCATCGATGTGGACATGGCAGCCATCCTCTACACCTCGGGCAGTACCGGCCGGCCGAAGGGCGTGGTGCTGTCGCATCGCAACATGGTGGCGGGCGCGAAGAGCGTGGCCTCCTACCTCGAAAACACGGCCGGCGACACGCTGCTGGCGGCGCTGCCGCTGTCGTTCGACGCGGGCTTCAGCCAGCTCACCACGGCCTTCCATGCCGGCGCGCGCGTGGTGCTGCTCAACTACCTGCTGCCGCGCGACGTGCTCAAGGCGCTGGAACGCGAGCGGGTCACCGGCCTGACGGCAGTGCCGCCGCTGTACATCCAGCTGGCGCAGCTGGAATGGCCCGAGGCGGTGAAGGACTCGCTGCGCTACTTCGCCAACACCGGCGGGCGCATGCCGCGCGAGACGCTCGGCCTGCTGCGCGCGCAGCTGC
Organism: Rubrivivax sp.; assembly: GCA_044506225.1. Taxonomy (GTDB): domain Bacteria; phylum Pseudomonadota; class Gammaproteobacteria; order Burkholderiales; family Burkholderiaceae_C; genus JAKFDI01. Next base: position 17,583 of record JBIQKU010000026.1, read on the forward strand.
CGCGCACCCGGCCGTTCCTGATGTACGGGCTGACCGAGGCCTTCCGCTCGACCTACCTGCCGCCGGAGGAGGTCGACCGCCGGCCCGACTCGATCGGCAAGGCGATCCCCAACGCCGAGATCCTGGTGCTGCGCGAGGACGGCACGCCCTGCGCGCCCGACGAGCCGGGCGAGCTGGTGCATCGCGGCGCGCTGGTCGGCATGGGCTACTGGAACGACGCCGAGAAGACGGCCGAGCGCTACCGGCCGCTCCCGCCCGGCGCGCCGGGGCGCGAGGGCGGCCTGCAGCTGCCGGAGATCGCGGTGTTCTCGGGCGACACGGTGCGGCAGGACGCCGAGGGCTTCCTGTACTTCATCGGACGGCGCGACGAGATGATGAAGACCTCGGGCTACCGCGTCAGCCCGACCGAGGTCGAGGAGGTGCTGTACGCGACCCGGCTGGTGGGCGAGTGCGTCGCCTTCGGCGTGGACCACCCGGCGCTCGGGCAGGCGATCCAGGTGATCGCCACCGCGCCGGCCGGCGGCACGCTGGACGTGGCGGCGCTGCTGGCCGAGTGCCGCGTGCGCATGCCGGCCTACATGGTGCCGGCGGGCGTCGAGGTGGCGCAGGGGCCGCTGCCGCGCAACCCGAACGGCAAGATCGACCGCAAGTTGTTGTCCACCCAGTGGGCGGAGCGCACGCCATGAATTCCCCGATCGAACCGGCCGCCGCCGCGCGCCGCGCGCCGGAGCACGCGCCGATGGACCAATGGCCGCGGCGCGGCGGCGAGCTGCTCGTCGGCGGCGAGCCCTTGTCGCTGCTGGCCGAGCGCGTGGGTCGCACGCCGTTCTACGCCTGCGACCGGGCCCTGCTGCGCGCGCGCGTGGCCGCGCTGCGCGCCGCGCTGCCGGCGGGCGTGAAGCTGCACTACGCGATGAAGGCCAACCCCATGCCGGCCCTGGTGGGCTTCATGGCGGGCCAGGTGGACGGCATCGACGTCGCCTCGGCCGGCGAGCTGAAGGTGGCGCTGGACGCCGGTGCCGATCCGGCCGAGATCAGCTTCGCCGGGCCGGGCAAGACCGAGGCGGAGCTGCGCCAGGCCGTGGCGTCGCGCGTGCTCGTGAACCTGGAGTCGATGCGCGAAGTGCGGCTTCTGGCGGACATCTCCCGCGCGCTGGGCCTGCCGGCGCGCGTGGCCGTGCGCGTGAACCCCGACTTCGAGCTCAAGGGCTCGGGCATGAAGATGGGCGGCGGGCCCAAGCAGTTCGGCGTGGATGTGGAGCAGCTGCCCGAGCTGTTCTCGGCCATCGCAGGCGCCGGGCTGGCGTTCGAAGGTTTTCACTTGTTCGCCGGTTCGCAGAACCTGCGCGCCGAGGCGATCTGCGAAGCGCAGCAGAAGTCCTATGAACTGGCGCTGCGGCTCGCAGATGCGGCGCCGGCGCCCGTGCGCTTCCTGAACCTGGGCGGCGGGTTCGGGATTCCGTACTTTCCGGGCGAGCAGCGGCTGGAGTTGCGGCCCATCGGTGACAACCTCGCCGCGCTGGCCGAGCGCGCGAAACGCGAACTGCCGCAGGCGGCGCTGGTGATCGAGCTCGGTCGCTACCTGGTGGGCGAAGCCGGCCTCTATGTGGCGCGTGTGCTGGACCGCAAGACCTCGCGCGGCCAGGTCTTCCTGGTGACGGACGGCGGGCTGCACCATCACCTGTCGGCCTCGGGCAACTTCGGCCAGGTGGTGCGCAAGAACTATCCGGTCACCGTGGGCAACCGGCTGGCCGCGCCGCGCGAGACGGCGTCGGCCGTGGGCCCGCTGTGCACGCCGCTGGATCTGCTGGCCGATCGCATGCAGCTGCCCGCTGCCGAGCCGGGCGACCTGGTGGTGGTGTTCCAGTCGGGCGCCTACGGGGCCAGCGCCAGCCCGCAGGCCTTCCTGGGCCACCCGGCTTGCACAGAAGTGCTCGTCTAGCCGCCGGCGGCGTTTCGCTTGCCGCGGCGGGCGCGGCGCTGTGGCTGGCGGCGCATCACCCGCTGTCCCCGTCGCTCGCACTGCCGCTCAGCCTCGCGTGGACGATCGCCGCAGGCCTGTGGCCGCGGCTGTGGCTGTTCGTGCTGCCGGCGGCGCTGCCGGTGCTGAACCTCTCGCCCTGGACGGGCTGGATCATGGTCGAGGAGTTCGACCTGCTGGTGCTCGGCGTCCTCGGCGGTGGGTACGCCCGGCTCGCATGCGGCCGCGCGACGGACGCACTGGCGATCAGTCGCGGCACATGGGCCCTGATGTCCGCGCTGCTCGCCCTGGTGCTGTGGGGCATGGCGCGCGGCCTGGCCGACGCGGGGCCGGTGTCCGGCTGGTTCGACGATTACACCGGTGCGCTCAACAGCCTGCGCGTGTCCAAGAGCGCGCTGTTCGCCGTGCTGCTGGCGCCGCTGTGCTGGCGCGCCATGCGCAAACCCGGCGCGGGCGAGCGTTTCGCCGCCGGCATGCTGAGCGGCGCCGTGCTGGTCGCGCTGGCGGCGCTGTGGGAGCGCGCCGCCTACCCGGGCTTGCTGAACTTCAGCGACGTCTACCGCACGACGGCGCTGTTTTGGGAGATGCATGTCGGCGGCGCGGCGATCGACGCCTACCTTGCGCTGGCCACGCCGTTCGCCGCCTGGGCCTTGTGGCGCTCCCGCACACGTTGGCACTGGCTGCTCGCGGCGCTGCTGGCGGTGGTGTGGGTGTACGTCTGCCTGACGACCTTTGCGAGGGGCGCCTACCTTGGCGTGCTCACCGGCCTGTTGGTGCTCGGCTTCTTCCGGCTGCTCGGCGGTGCGGGCTGGCGGCGCTGGGCGGCGTTCGCGCTCGGCATGGTGCTGGTGGCCGAGGTGGTTGCGGTGCTGGGCTGGGGCAGCTTCATGGCGTCGCGCCTGTCGGAGTCGCCGCGCGACTACCAGAGCCGGGCCGAGCACTGGGCGCGCGGCGTCCGCCTGCTCGACGGGCCGGGCGCGTGGCTGGCGGGCATCGGCGCCGGGCGGCTGCCGGCGCGCTACGAAGCGGCGGTGGCCCAGGTCGAGTTCCCCGGCGCGGTGCGCATCGACGAGACGCAGCCAGCGGTGGAACTGCGCGGGCCGGCGTCCATGGAGGCACTCGGCGGCCTCTACAGCCTGACGCAGCGGGTGCCGCTGCGCGATGCGTACCGGCTGGACCTGCAACTGCGCACCGAGGTGCCGACCGGACTGCTGGCGCGGGTGTGCACCCTGCATCTGCTCTACGACCAGTCGTGCCAGGGCGCCCATCTGGGCCTGGACTCGACGCGAGGCGAGTGGCAGCGCATGTCGCTGCACCTGGCCGGCCCGCCGCTGGACGCCGGCCCCTGGTTCGCGCCGCGCCGGGCGGCGTTGACCCTATCGGTGTTCAACGCCGGCGGCATGGTTCAGCTCGACCGGCTGGTGCTGCAAGGGCCGGGCGGTGAATCGCTGCTGCGCAACGGCGATTTCTCCGCTGGCCTCGCCCACTGGCTGCCGGCGGCGCAGTACTACTTCATCCCCTGGCACATCGACAACCTGTACCTGGAGTTGCTGATCGAACGCGGTCTGCTGGGCGCGGGCGTGTTCCTGGCGCTGCTGGCTGCCATCGGCGTGCGCACGCTGCGTCAGCCCGAGCGTGATGGCATCGAGCCGTTTGCGCTGGCTTCGCTGGCGGGGGTGCTGAGCGTCGGGCTGGTCAGTAGCGTGCTGGATGTGCCGCGGGTGGCGCTGCTGATGTGGCTGGCGATGGCGCTGGTGCTGCGCCCGCGCCAGCCGGCGAGCGCCTGCGAACACCCATGAGCCCATGAAAAAGGCACCCCGCGGGGTGCCTTGCTGTGGGCGTGTGGCGCCGGTCAATCAGGCCGCGCCGCCCGCCTTCGTCTGCCGGCGCATGCGCCAGGCGCCGAGCAGCGCCACACCGGCCAGTGCCAGCGTGCCGGGCTCGGGCACGCCGGGCGGCGGCGGGGGCGGCTGGTAGGGAGAGCCCGCGACCGACAGCAGCTTGACGTAGTCGTTGCCCATGCCGATGGAGCCGGAGCCACTGCCGAAGGCGCTGTTGTAGGCGCTGATCAGCCACCAGCTCGAGCTGATGTTGGCGGCGTTGATGTTTTCGGACGGCGCGGTGTTGGCGTAGTTGCCGATGAGCGTCCAGCCGCTTCCGGCGCTCAGCAGCGACGAGGCGGACTTGCCGGACAGCGACGGCGGCGTGCCGGCACCGGTGTAGGCCAGGATGCTCAGGTCGGAGTCGCCGCTGTACCAGCCGATGGACAGGGAGCTGAGCGAGACGCTCTGGGCGAAGGACAGCGCGATCAGGTCGCTGCCGCGCTCGTTGTCCATGGCGTGCTCGGGGCTGCGCGCGTCGCCGTTGTTCTGCTCGCGGTTGACGACGCCGAAGCCGCTGCCGCTGTGGATGTCGAGGCGCGCGTCTCGGTAGTTGCCGGTGCCGCCGGTGTTGGTGGCCGTGGACCAGGCGGTGGCAGTGACCTGCGAGCTGCCGGAACCGCACGACCACGAGTTGCCATAGCTCGAACCCGACTGGTTGCACGCGCCGGTGCTGAACGTCCAGGTCGACAGGGCGCTGGCATGGGGCGCTGCCACGGCCAGGACGGCGGTGGCGAAGGCGGTGCCGGCAAGGCGATGAATCTTCATGGGTCCTCCAGGTCTGCGGGCAGTCGTGTTTCTCGGTGTCACAAATTTGAAGCGAGAACCGTGCCTCGGCAAAAAATCGTGGCGTGACGCGGTCTTGGGCGCGGTGTGCGGTCGGAAATCCGTCGGTTGTAAAGAAGGCCGACGCAAGCTCAGTTCAGCGTACCGAGCAATGCCTGGGCGCTCGGCGTCCATTCGAAGTGATGCTCGCCGGCCAGCGCGGCCGTGAGTTCGGCCCTGGCTTCGCCGCGCCGGCCCGCCTTGGCCAGCACCTCGGCGAGGTGGTAGCGGATCTCCGGATTGGCCGGCGCGCGCAGGCGCGCGTCGCGCAGCAGTTGCAGGGCGCGGTCGCTGCGGCCGTGATGGAAGCTGATCCAGCCGGCGGTGTCGATCACCACCGGGTTGTCGGGCGCCTTGGCCAGCGCCTGCTCGGCGACGTCGAGTGCCGACGGGTCCTTCAGGCGGAACAAGGTGTTGGCCAGGTTGTTGAGCACCTCGACATCGTCGCCCGCCTGCTTCAGCGCGGCCTCGTAGCCGGCGCGTGCGGCCGTGAAGTCGCCCAGCGCCGCATGGCCGTCCGCCAGCGCCTTGCGCACGGGCAGGTCGGTGGGGTGTGCGTCGAGCCAGCGCCGGGCGAGCGCAATCGCGCTCTTGCCGTTCTGCAGGAACGAGGCGCGGTACAGGCGCAGCAGCGTGTCGGTCGAAGGTTCGACCTCGTGCGCCCGCTGGAAGGCCTTGGCGGCCGCCGCGGGCTGGTTGCGGGCCAGCGCGACCTGGCCGAGCAGGGTGTGGCCGATGGCGCGCCTGGGCTCGCGCTGCATGATGTGGCGGGCGCGCTGTTCGGCCTTGTCGTGCTCGCCCTGGCGCGACTCGACCTCGGTCATCATCGCCAGCGCCGGCAGGTAGTCCGGCTGGCTGGAGAGCGCCTTCTCCAGGCTGTAGGCCGCGCCGCGCAGGTTGTCGATGCGCAGTTGCAGCGCGGCGATGTCGACCTGTGCCGGGGCCTCGAAGGCGGCGAGGCGCGTCGCGTTGCTGAGCATGGTGCGCGCGCCCGGTGCATCGCCGTTGGCCATCAGCACGCGCGCGTGCAGCAGGAGCATGGGCACCTGCTCGCGCGCCTTGGTGAGCAGGTGCTTGGAGACGTCCAGCGCTTCGGCCGGCCGGTTCTCGCGCAGGTGCAGCTCGATCAGCCCGATGCCGGGCCGCAGCTCGCCGGCGCCGGCGAAGTCGTTGGCCTTCTCCAGCCAGTGCTGCGCCTGCTGCGGCTGGCCGCGCAGGCCGGCGAGGGCAGACATCTCGAGCAGCGCGTCGATGTCCTTCTCGTTAGCCTTGAGCATGGCGCCCAGGCGCGCGGCGGCGGCGTCGTAGGCCTTGGCGGCCATGTCGAGGCGGGCGAGGTTGAGCTGCGGTGCCGACTGCGCGGGCGCGAGCGCCAGAGCCTGCTCGAAGGCCTTGCGCGCGCCCGGCGCGTCGCCGCCCTGGGCGCGCGCCAGGCCGAGCAGGTTGTGGAAGCTGGCGCTGTCCGGCTGCTGCCTCAGCAGCGCCTGCGCCACCTCCAGCGCCTGCCGGGTCTTGCCCGCGCGCAGGTACAGCCCTACCAGGGCCGAGCCGGCCTGCGTCTGGCGGGGATCGCGCTTGTAGGCGGCTTCGAGTTCGGTGGTGGCATCGGCCAGTTGCCCGCCGCCGAGCAGCGTGAGCCCGAGCGCGGTGCGCAACTGCGGTGCGTCGTGGCCCTGCAGTGCCTGCTGCATCAGCGCGGTGGCCTTGGCATGCTCGCCGCGTGTCATGTGGGCCGAGGCGAGCAGCGTCAGCGCCTGCGGGTCGCCGGGCTGGCGGCGCAGGTAGCCTTCGAGCACGTTCATCGCCTCGACCACGTTGCGGTCGGCCAGGTACAGGCGCGCGAGGATCTTCGAGGCCGCGCTGTGCCCCTGCACGCGCTGGAAGATTTCGAGATAGGCCTTGGCCTTCTCGCGCTGGTCCAGCCCGTAGTGCGCCAGGCCGTTGAGCATGAGCAGCTGCGTGCGGTAGCGGATGAAGTCCACCGGCACCGGGTCGAGCAGGGCGGTGACCTGCCGCAGGCTGGCGGCGGCGGCCTCCGCGTCGCCGCGGCGCTCGGCGAGCAGGGCGTCGAGGTAGGCGCCGCGCGGCTCCCTGGGCGAGTTGCGGCGCAGCTCGGCCACGTCCTTGGCGGCCGCCTCGGCCTGGCCGATGTCCAGCAGCAGGCCGGCGCGGGTCACGCGGGCCTCGAGGTGAGACGGGTCCAGCGCCAGCGCCTTGTCGTAGCCGGCCAGCGCCGAGCGGGTGTCGCCCTGCACATGCGCGATCGAGCCCTTCTGGTACCAGCCGTCGGCCGAATCCGGAGCGAGCGACAGCACCTTGGCCACCGCCCGCTCGGCCCTGGCGAGGTCACGGGCTCGGATGTGGATCGGCACCTCGGCCAGCCAGGTGCGCGCCGAGGCCGGGTCCAGCGCGCGTGCGTCGTCGATCAGCCGCAGCGCGGCCGGGCCGTGGCCCAGGTCGGCCGACGCGCCCGCGCGCAGCAGCAGCAGCTCGAACTGGGCGCCGGGCGGCAGGCCGGCGGGGTCGAACTGGCGCTCCTCGAGCAGCAGCTTCTGCTTGCCCTGGCCGACGTACGACTGGGCCAGCGGCACCACCACCTCGGCGCGGTTCACGCCCAGGCGCAGCGCCTCCAGCAGGGCCACCTCGGCCGCGCCGACCTCGCTGTTGGCCAGCAGCGCCTTGCCGAGCAGCACATGCACCGGCAGCAGGTTCTTGTTGATCTGCAGCGCGTTCTTCAGCTGGATGATGGCGCCGGGCATGTCCTGCGCCTCGTAGCGCACCAGGGCATCCTCGTAGAAGCGGGCGGCCTTGCCGTTGTCGGCGAACGCCGTGGCGCCGGCGGTGCACAGCAGGGCGGCGAGTGCGACCCGGCGCAGGGCATGGCGGAGAGACGGCGAAACGGCGGCGGCGGGCATGGGCGGGCGCGGGAGCGCGGCAAAAGCAACGAAGCGTTTCATGCTAATCGCCCAGGCGAGGCACCGCAGGCCAGGCGCACGCTTATTCACGGGGGCGCCGCGTGCAGGTTTCGCGGCGGCGGCGTCAGCGTGCGAACAGTTCGTCGCGCGCGGCCTGGGTGATGGCCGCGACGCACGGGTGGGTGATGCGCCGCTCCACCGACACGGCGTGGAATTCCTCCACCAGTTCGGTCGTTCGCCCGAGCACCTGCACGCCGTACTGGGCGCAGGTCTCGTCCTCCAGCACGGTGGGCGTCATGAACACGCCGCGGCCTTCGCTGCCGAAGGCCTTCATCAGTGCGGCGTCGTCGAACTCGCCGACGATGCGCGGGCGCAGGCCCTGGCGGGTGAGCCAGATATCGAGCCGCTGGCGCATGGCGGAGGCGGCGCCCTGGATGAGCAGCGGCGCGCCGTCCAGGCAGCGGGGGAAGGGCGCGTCCAGCGTGGCGGCCAAGGCCGGCGCGGCGAAGAAGCTCATCGCGGTGGTGCCCAGCGCATGGTCGAAGGCGCGCACGCTGTGCTGGCGGCCGAGCGGCTCGTCGGCGATGACCAGATCCAGCCGGTGCACCGACAGCTGGGCGAGCAGGTCCTGGAACTTGCCTTCGTGGCAGATGAGGCGCACCGGGTCGGCGAGGCCGAGCGCGGGCTCGAGCAGCCGGTAAGCCACCGCCTTGGGCACCGAGTCCGCGATGCCCACGCGGAAATCCAGCACCTCCGGGCCGCTTTTCGCCCGCCCGATGGCCGCCTCCAGCTCGGCGCCGAGCGCAAAGATCTGCTCGGCATAGCCGAGCGCCACCCGCCCTTCGTCGCTGAGCTCGAGCCGCCGCCCCTTCTTGCGAAACAGCGCGCAGCCCAGGCGCGACTCCAGCAGCTTGATCTGGCCCGACAGTGTCTGCGGCGTGATGTGCAGCTGTTCGCCGGCACGCAGAATGCCTCCGGCCTTGGCGGTGGCCCAGAAGTAATAGAGATGCTTGAAGTTGATCGTCATGCGATTTACGCGAACGGTCGGTTCGCATAAATCGACTTTACGCGAAGTATCCGGGCCCCTAGATTCGCCACTTCCGCCTCAGCGCGAAGGACACCGTGGACTTTCTCTTCGACCCCAACATCTGGATCGCCTTTGCGATGCTCGCTGCACTCGAGATCGTGCTGGGCATCGACAACATCATCTTCATCTCCATCCTCGTGGCGCGCCTGCCGGCGCACCAGCGCGACATGGGGCGGCGTCTCGGGCTCGGCTTCGCGATGGTCACGCGGCTGTTGCTGCTGTTCTCGCTGACCTGGGTGATGGGCCTGACGGCCGACCTGTTCACGGTGATGGGCGAAGGCATCAGCGGGCGTGACCTGGTGCTGCTGCTCGGCGGGCTGTTCCTGCTCTACAAGGCCTCGAACGAGATCTTCATCGAGGTCGAGGCACGCGAACACGGCGGAGGCGGGCCGACGGCGGCGGACGCCGTCGCCATCAAGGCGGCCGGCACGAAGCTGCTGTGGAGCGTGATCGGCCAGATCGCGATCATCGACATCGTGTTCTCGCTCGACTCCGTGATCACCGCGGTCGGCATGGTCGACAACATCTGGGTGATGGTCGCCGCCGTCGTGACCGCGGTCATCGTGATGTTGATCGCGGCCAAACCGATCGGCGAATTCGTCGAGCGGCATCCGTCGGTTAAGGTTCTGGCGCTGGCCTTCCTGGTCATGGTGGGCATGGCGCTGGTGGCCGAGTCCTTCGACATGCACGTGCCCAAGGGCTACATCTACGCGGCCATGGCGTTTTCGTTGGCCGTGGAGGCGCTCAACATCCGCGGGCGCAACAAGCGCGAGGCAATGGAGCGTGCCGCGTCATCGACCTCATCTTCCACACACACCACACATTCCACAGAGGGCTGACCATGAACCAATACCCGCAAACCGCCACCGCCGGCTACGGCTACGGTGTCTCGACCGAGCAGCGCAACCGTGTGCTGCGCAACACCTACTGGCTGCTCGCGCTGTCGATGGTGCCCACCGTCATGGGCGCCTGGGTCGGCATGGCCACCGGCATCGCCCGGGCCATGTCGCCGGGCATGGGCCTCGTCGTCTTCCTCGCCGGCGCCTTCGGCTTCATGTTCGCCATCGAGAAGACCAAGA
>JBIQKU010000252.1:0-3904 GCA_044506225.1 Rubrivivax sp.
GTGCTGCTCGCGCGTCTGCAGCGCGAGGCGGTAGGCCGGCTGGCCGTGCACGTCCACGCTCACGCCCACGAGGCGCCCGGGCAGCGAGCGCTTGAAATCGTCACGCGTGGCCATGTAGGCCGCATGCGGGCCCCCGTTGCCCATGGGCATGCCGAAGCGCTGCGTGGTGCCGACGACGATGTCGGCGCCCATCTCGCCGGGCGAGAGCAGCAGCGTGAGCGCCAGCAGGTCGGCGGCGACGATGGCGAGACCGCCGGCCTGGTGCAGCGCGTCGATCACCGGGCGCAGGTCGCGCACCGCGCCGGTGACGCCGGGGTACTGCAGCAGCGCGGCGAAGGCGCCCGCGCCGGCCGCATCGCCGATCGGCCCGACCACCACCTCGATGCCCAGCGGCTCGGCCCGCGTGCGCACCACCTCGAGCGTCTGGGGCAGCACATCGTCGGCGACGAAGAAGCGCTGGCTCTTGCTCTCGCCCATGCGCAGCGCGAGCGTCATGCCCTCGGCCGCGGCGGTCGCCTCGTCCAGCATGGACGCATTCGCGATGGCCATGCCGGTGAGGTCGGTCACCATGGTCTGGAAGTTCAGCAGCGCTTCCATGCGGCCCTGCGAGATCTCGGCCTGGTAGGGCGTGTACGCCGTGTACCAGGCCGGGTTCTCCAGCACGTTGCGCAGGATGACGCCTGGCGTGTGCGTGCCGTGGTAGCCCTGGCCGATGCAGCTCTTGAGCAGCCGGTTGCGCCCGGCGATGCGCTTGAGCTCAGCCAGCGCCTGCGCCTCGCCGAGCGCCGGGGGCAGCCGCATCGGCTCGCTGCGCCGGATGCTGGCCGGCACCACCGCCTCGATCAGCGCCTGCCGGCTGGCCACGCCGATGGCCGACAGCATCGGCGCTTCGTCCTCGGGCGTGATGCCGATGTGGCGGGCGACGAACTCCTGGTGATTCTCGAGATCGCCGAGCGGACGGGCATCGGCGGTGGGGGCGGGCAGCGGCATGGTGGCAGGCGGTGAGGCAGGGCGGAGGGCGAGGGGCGGTCAGGCGTTCTTCACGAGTTCGTCGTAGGCGGTCTCGTCCATCAGTTCATCGAACTGGGCGGTGTCGGCGACGCGCACCTTGAAGAACCAGCCCTCACCCAGCGGGTCGGAGTTGGCGAGAGACGGGTTGTCGCGCAGCGCCTCGTTCACCTCGACGACCTCGCCGCCGACCGGCATGTAGAGATCGGCCGCGGCCTTGACCGATTCGACGACGCCGGCGATCTCGCCCTTGTCGAAGGACTTGCCGACTTCCGGCAGGTCGACGAACACCACGTCGCCGAGTGCGTCCTGCGCATGCACGGTGATGCCGACGACGGCGGCCTGCGGGTTGTCGGTGCTGATCCACTCGTGGTCGGCGCTGTACTTGTTGCTCATGAGCTGCTCCTGTGGGCTCGGGGTTGGGCGATCGGTCGGGGGGGAAAAGCGGTTCAGCCGCGGTGGTAGCGGTGCGGCGAGAAAGGCATGGGGCACACGCGCATCGGCAGCTTCTTGCCGCGCACGTCGGCGTACACCTCGCTGTGCACGGCCGAGTGGTTGGTGGCCACGTAGGCCATGGCGATCGGGTGGCCGACCGTCGGCGCCAGCGTGCCGCTGGTGACATGGCCCAGCTTGTGGCCGAGCGAGTCGGTGATGACGGCACCTTCGCGCACCGGCATGCGCTCGAGCCCCATGAGGCCCACACGCTTGCGCACCGGGCCGCTGGCGAGCTGGGCGTCGATCACGCTGGCGCCGGGGTAGCCGCCATGGCGCTCGCCGCCGGTGCGACGCACCTTCTGGATCGCCCAGGTGAGGCCCGCTTCCACCGGCGAGGTGTTGGCGTCGATGTCGTGGCCGTGCAGGCACAGGCCGGCTTCCAGGCGCAGCGTGTCGCGGGCGCCCAGGCCCACGGGCTTGACCTCGGGCTGCTGCAGGAGCTGGCGCGCGAGCGCTTCGGTGGCGTCTGCCGGCACCGAAATCTCGAAGCCGTCCTCGCCGGTGTAGCCCGAGCGGGTGACGAAGCAGTCGGCACCGGCCAGCTCGAAATGGCCACCGGTCATGAAGGTGAGCCGCGTGACATCGGGGTTCAGCCGGGCCAGCGCCTCGGCCGCCTTCGGGCCCTGCAGCGCGAGCAGCCCGCGGTCCGGCAGCGGCACGATGCTGCAGCGGTGGCCGATGTGGGTCGTGAGGTGACGCAGGTCGGCCTGCTTGTTGGCGGCATTGACGACGAGGAAGAGGTCGCGCTCGCGGCGCGTGATCATCAGGTCGTCGAGGATGCCGCCGTGGGTGTTGGTGAAGAAGCCGTAGCGCTGCCGCCCAGGGGCCAGGCCCAGCACGTCGGCCGGGACCAGGCTTTCCAGGGCGCGCGCGGCCTCGTCGAGGTCGTCGGCCACCAGGCGCAGCTGGCCCATGTGCGAGACATCGAAAAGCGCCGCGGCGCTGCGGCAATGACGGTGCTCGGCCAGGATGCCCTCGGGGTAGCTCACCGGCATGTCGTAGCCGGCAAAGGGCGTCATCTTGGCGCCGAGTTCGAGGTGCAGGGCGTGCAGCGGCGTGTGCAGCAGGGCAGTGTCGGACATGGATTGTTCTCCTGAGGGCATTCGGGTTCGATGCATCGTGTCGCATCGGCAATGCCCCCTCTGTCCGCTTTACCTGAGAGATTGGCGGCACGCCGTGGCGAGTCGCTTGCCCCTTCGGTGGACCCGTTCGAAGCGGGTCTCTCTCCAGCGAGGAACGCCCTATTCGGGGCGTGTGCCAGTCCTTTGTGCCTGAGCGTTCCGGACCGCGGTTTCCCGCGGCCCTGCGCCTTCGGCGGCCCTCTCGGGGAGGGCTCTCTCCTGACCGCGGCAGTGTAGCAGCGGCCGCGGGCGCGGCAGGCGGCACGCGGCTCGCGCAATACGTCACGCGTGGCGATGCACGCGTGCGCCGGCCTGGGCGTCTTCACGTCCAATACGGCCGCCCTCGGTGCGCCGAGCACGGATGTCACGCGGATGAACGACCACGAATTCAAGCGCCTCGTCGCCAGTCACGAGCACAGCAGCCGCATCGAGCCAGAGCGCTTCGCCGTGGGCACGGTGCTGATGGCCGCCTTCGGCTATGCCGCCATCGTCGGCGCGCTGCTGCTGTGCATCGCTGTGCTGCTGTTGGTGGGCACGCGGCTGCTGGCCGGCGAGGTGAGCTTCGCGTGGGTGATGGTGGGGCTCGGCTGCGCCTCGCTGCTGTGGTCGCTGTCGCGCGCGCTGTGGTCGCGCCAGCGGCCGCCGCAGGGCCTGCGCGTGCGGCGCGCGGACGCGCCCGAACTCTTCAAGCTGATCGAGAAGGTGCGCCGGCGCTGCGGCGCGCCGCGGCCCGACGTGGTGCTGATCGACGGCGAGCTGAACGCCGCCATCGTGCAGCTGCCGCGGCTCGGGCTGCTGGGCTGGCATCGCAACTACCTCATCCTCGGCCTGCCGCTGCTCATGGGGCTGGACGTGAAGCAGGCGGCCGCGGTCATCGCGCATGAGTTCGGCCACCTGCAGGGCTCGCACGGCAAGCTGTCCGCCTGGGTCTACCGCACGCGGCTGAGCTGGCTGAAGCTGGCCGAGCATCGCGCGCGCACACGGCGCGATGCGTCGGTGGCCGACGCAGGCCTCGCGCTCTTCTTCCGCCACTTCTTTCCGCGTTTCAACGCGCGTGCCTTCGTGCTGTCGCGCCAGCAGGAGATCGAGGCCGACCGTGTGGCGCACCAGGTGGCGGGCGCGCGTGCCGCCACCTCGGGGCTGATCAGCCTGGCGCTGCAGTCGCGCTGGATGGACGAGGTGTTCTGGCCCGGCATCTACCGGGCGGCGAACGCCTCCGCGACGCCGGTGGGCGCGCCTTATCGCGCGCTGCAGGAGGCGCTGCCGCGCACGGTGGAGCT
>JBIQKU010000253.1:0-3897 GCA_044506225.1 Rubrivivax sp.
GGTCCACCAGCGTGATGTCCACCGCCTCGCGCGACAGCCGCCGCACCGCTTCCAGGCCGCCGAAGCCGCAACCGATGACGACCACATGAGGCCGGGCGCCGGCGCTCATCGCGCGGGCACCGTGGCTGCCTCGCCGGCGCGCAGGCGCTCGCGCACCAGCGCGATGTGGGTGCGCAGCGCATAGAGCTCGTCCGCATAGCTCAGCGGTACGTGCACCTGTTCCAGCTTCTTCTCGATCACGTCCAGCTCCTGTTCCAGTTCCTTGTTCGGCCGCTGCCCCTGGGCCTCTTCCACCGCACGCAACTGCCCGTACCAGCGGAACACCCGCGAGCGCACGCGGAATTCGTACAGCGGCGGCACCACCCGCGTGAGCGGGATGAGGATGGCGATGATGGACAGCAGCGCCACCCACATGCGGTCCACCAGGTTGGCCAGCCAGAAGGGCAGGTAGCGCTGCAGGAACGGCGGCCCGTTGCGGTAGAAGCGCTCGGCCTCCGCCGCCAGCGGCCGTTCGCTGCTGCCGGTGTTGGGGAACTGGCCCTTGCGCTGGAACCAGCCGGCGTCGCCGTGGATGCGCTGCGCCGCTTGCACGAAGAGCTGCACCAGCGCCGGGTGCATGCTCTCGCGCGCGACCAGCGTGGCGGTGGGCGCGATGAGGTGCACGTCGGCGCTCGGCTCGTCCCGCGCGAGATCGACCACGCCGCGCGGCAAGGTCACCGCGCTCAGGAAGGGAAAGCGGCGCGAGTAGGCCTCCGCCTGGGCGAAGTCGAAGAGCGCGATGCCGGGCGTCTGCAGCAGCATCTGCACCATCAGCGCCTCCGGCGCCGAGGCCATGACCAGCGCATCGATCTCGCCCGCGAGCAGTGCCATCACCGCCTCGGTCTGCGGCTGCTGCAGCAGCGTCACCTCGGCGCCCTGCAGCCCGTTGGCCTCGGCCAGGGTGCGCATGAGCGGCGGCACGCCGCTGCCCGGCGCGCCGATGTCCACCCGCCAACCAGCGAGCTGGCCGAGGTTTTCCAGCGCCTCGCTGCCCAGCCGCTCGCGCGCGCTCGCCTCGCGGTAGAACAGCCACACCGGTTCGTAGAACAGGCTGCCCAGCGACTCGAGCCCGTGCGTGTCGGCCGCGGCCGCGGCGTCGGCGTCCGCCCCGCCCTGCACGAAGGCGAGGTCAACGCCCGAATCCGCGTCCCGCAGCAGCGCCAGGTTCTCGGCCGTGCCCTCGGTGTTGCGCAGCTCCACCTCCACGCCGAAGCGCGCAAGCTGCGCCGCATAGCGCGCGCCGAACTCCGCGTAAGCGCCCTGCGGCACGCCGGTGGCCATCACCACGCGCTTGGGCGGCGTGGGATCGAGCACCCAGTAGGCCAGGCCCAGCAGGCCCAGCGTCAGCAGGATGAGCGGCCCCGCGGTGATCAGCATCTCGCGGACGGACAGCAGCGTGTGGCGCAGGGCGTGCGGCATGGCGTGCGCTTATACCGGCTCGGCCCGGCCGGCCAGGCGGGCGGCGGCCGATGTGTCTGTGGTGATCGGTTGCATGTGCAGGCGAACGAGGCGGCGCGGGCATTGTCCAATGCCCGTGCGGTGCAAGCAGGAGAGACGATGAGCGCAAGACCTTCGACGAGCGTGCCTTGGCGGCGGACCGGCGTGGCCCTGGCATGCGCCCTCGGCATGGGGCTCGCCGCGGCCCAGCCGTTGCCGGTCGAGGAGACGCCGCTGCCGGCGGCACGCCAGTCCGGCGCGGTGGTGTATGTCACCGGCGGCGTGGCCGAGGGCGAATCGCAGGCCTTCGAGGCGGCACGCGCCGACTACCCGTTGTCGATCGAGCTCGTGCAGGCCGACCCGCAAGGCCAGGCGCAGTACACCGCCGGCGCGCAGGTGCAGGTGCGCAATGCCGCCGGCATCCCGGTGCTCGACGCCACGGCAGACGGCCCGTTCATGCTGGTGCAGCTGCCGCCCGGGCGCTACACGGTCGCGGCCACGCTGAACGGGCGCCCCGCGCCGAGCCGCACCGTCACCGTCGCCGACGAGGGCAGCGCCCGGGCGGTGCTGCGTTTTCCGCCGGGCACCGACTGAGCCCGCGCGCCGCCCGCGTTCGAGCGCTTATGCTGCGCGCCGGGTTCGCTGCGCAGGAGGCGTGAATGGTCGAAGACGGCAGCGGCGGGGTGGGCCGCCGGCGCTGGCTGATCGCAAGCTCGGCGGCGTTGCTTGCCGCCGCGGTCGGCGGCGGCGCCTGGTGGGCCACACGCGATCCGGACGTCTTCACCCGCCTGCCGGGCACCGTCGTGCGCTTCGCGAGCGTCGAACAAGGCCGTGCGGTGCTCGGCGCGCAGGACGACTGGATCGCCGCCACCAGCGCCCTGCAACGCGCCACCCTCATGGGCATGGACCCGCCGGTGCACCGCCGCGGCTTTGCGCGCTTCCAGGCCGAGCAGGCGCGGCCTTGGCCGCCCGCGGAGCGGGAGCGCTGGCGCCGCGCGCTCGAGGAGCTGGTCCCGGCCTTCGAGCGCCTGGCGGTGCCGCTGCCGGCCGAGGTGTTGCTCGTCGTCAGCGGCGGCCGCGAGAGCGAGCACACGCCGCACAGCCGGGCCAACGCCATCGTGCTGCCGCTGGCCGGCATGGACACGCAGAACTACCGCGACGTCGAGGTGCTGGCGCATGAGTTCTTCCATGTCATGACCCGCCATGCGCCCGAGTTCGCGACGCGGCTGTACGCCACCATCGGCTTCGCGCCGGCACCGGCGCTGCAATGGCCGCCCGAGTGGCAGGAACTGCGCATCGCCAACCCGGATGCGCCGCATCACCGCCATGCCATGCGCATCACGCTCGACGGCCGCGAGCGCCTGGTGATGCCGGTGGCCGTGGCCTCGCATGCCGCGGTGAACTGGCAGGACGGCGAGACGCTGACGGCGGTGATGGCGCAGCGGCTGCTGGAGGTGCAGATCGACGAGGCGGCGCGTGTCAGCCTGCCCGTGGTGCGCGATGGCCAGCCGGTCTGGCACGACCCGCTGGACGTGCCTGACTACCTGCGCCAGCTCGGCGGCAACACCGACTACGTGCTGCATCCCGAGGAGACGCTGGCCGACAACTTCATGCTCATGGTCTCGGGCCGCCAGGTGCCCAATCCGGGGCTGCAGCGGCGCATCGAGGCGGTGTTCGCCGCGCGGCCGCGCTGAGCCGCCGGCCTCCCCGCTGAAACCCGTTGGGGCTGAGGTATCGAAGCCCCCCGCGCCCGCGGCGCGAACTTCAGCCGATCCGGCCGAGCAGCAGGTACTCCATCAGCACCTTCTGCACGTGCATCCTGTTTTCCGCCTCGTCCCACACCACCGACTGCGGACCGTCGATGACCGCGGCTTCGACCTCCTCGCCGCGGTGCGCCGGCAGGCAATGCATGAACAGCGCCTGCGGGTCGGCCGCCTTCATCATGTCGGTGTCCACGCACCAGTCGGCAAAGGCGAGCTTGCGGGCTTCGTCCTCGGCCTCGTAGCCCATGCTGGTCCACACGTCGGTGGTGACCAGGTCGGCGCCGCGGCAGGCGTCCATCGGGTCCTTGAAGACCTTCAGGCAGGCAGGGTTGCGCACGCCGGCGAGCGCCGGGTCGAGTTCGTAGCCGGTGGGCGTGCTCACGTGCAGGGTGAAGCCGAGGATGTCGGCGGCCTGCGCCCAGGTGTTGGCCATGTTGTTGCCGTCGCCCACCCAGGCCACGACCTTGCCGGCGATGCTGCCGCGGTGCTCGATGTAGGTGAACACGTCGGCCAGGATCTGGCAGGGGTGGTATTCGTTGGTCAGGCCGTTGATGACCGGCACCCGCGAATTGGCGGCGAAGGCCTCGAGCTTGCTCTGCTCGTAGGTGCGGATCATCACCAGGTCGACCATGCGGCTGATGACCTTGGCGCTGTCCTC
>JBIQKU010000027.1:0-27069 GCA_044506225.1 Rubrivivax sp.
TCATGATGCGCAAGTGCCACCTCAACACCTGCCCGGTGGGCGTGGCCACGCAGGATCCGGTGCTGCGGCGCAAGTTCACCGGCAAGCCCGAACACGTCGTCAACTTCTTCTTCTTCATTGCCGAAGAAGCGCGCCAGATCATGGCGCAGCTGGGCATCCGCAAGTTCGACGATCTCATCGGCCGCGTGGACCTGCTGGACACGCGCAAGGGTGTCGAGCACTGGAAAGCCAAGGGGCTGGACTTCTCGCGCATCTTCCACCAGCCGGCCATGCCCGAGGACGTGGCGCGCCGCCATGTGGAGGAGCAGGACCACGGCCTCGAGCGTGCACTCGACCAGCGCCTGATCCAGAAGTGCCTGCCCGCGCTGGAGCGCGGCGAGAAGGTGCAGCTCATGGAAGAGACGCGCAACGTCAACCGCACCGTGGGCGCGATGCTGTCGGGCGAGCTGGTGCGCCGACATCCCGAGGGACTCCAGGACCAGACCATCTTCATCCAGCTCGAAGGCACGGGCGGCCAGAGCTTCGGCGCCTTCCTCGCGAAGGGCATCACGCTCTACCTCATCGGCGACGCGAACGACTACACCGGCAAGGGCCTGAGCGGCGGGCGCATCGCGGTGCGCCCGAGCATCGACTTCCGCGGCGACGCCACGCAGAACATCATCGTCGGCAACACGGTGCTCTACGGCGCGACCAGCGGCGAAGCCTTCTTCCGCGGCGTGGCGGGTGAGCGGTTCGCGGTGCGGCTGTCGGGCGCCACCGCGGTGGTCGAAGGCACGGGCGACCACGGCTGCGAGTACATGACCGGCGGCACGGTGGTCGTGCTCGGCAAGACCGGGCGCAACTTCGCCGCGGGCATGAGCGGCGGCCTGGCCTACGTCTACGACGAGGACGGCGAGTTCGCCACGCGCTGCAACACGGCGATGGTCTCGCTCGACAAGGTGCTCACCGCCAAGGAGCAGGAGGCGCAGATCGACCGCGCCCTGTGGCACAAGGGCATGGCCGACGAACGGCTGCTCAAGCAGCTGATCGAAGACCACCACAAGTGGACCGGCTCGCTGCGCGCGCGCGAGATCCTGGATCGCTGGGGCGAATGCCGCGGCAGGTTCGTCAAGGTGTTCCCGAGCGAATACAAGCGCGCGCTCGGCGAACTCAACGCCGCGCGCGTGGCCGACGACACCATCGCCACGGCGCGTGCCAGCGACAAGAAGAAGTCGAAGACGGTGCCTGCCAAGTAAGGCAACCCGGCCGCCAGACAAGCGGCACACCACCAGGCGGCTCGCCCGCGCCGGCAAGGCGACGGGCGGGCGCGCGCGAAGACCAACGCATCAGCGAGCGACATCATGGGAAAAGTCACCGGCTTCATGGAGTACGAGCGTGTCGAAGAGGCCTACCAGCCCGTCGAACTGCGCCTGAAGAACTACAAGGAATTCGTGAGCGGCCTGCAGGCCGACGGCGCGAAGATCCAGGGCGCACGCTGCATGGACTGCGGCACGCCGTTCTGCAACAGCGGCTGTCCGGTCAACAACATCATCCCGGACTTCAACGACCTGGTGTACCGGGACGACTGGCACAACGCCTTTCGGGTGCTCGACTCGACCAACAACTACCCCGAGTTCACCGGCCGCATCTGCCCCGCGCCCTGCGAAGCCGCATGCACGCTGAACCTCAACGACGACCCGGTCGGCATCAAGAGCATCGAGCGCGCCATCATCGACCGCGCCTGGGCCGAGGGCTGGGTCACGCCCCGGCCGCCCAAGGCGAAGACCGGCAAGACGGTGGCGATCGTCGGCTCCGGTCCGGCGGGGCTGGCCGCGGCGCAGCAGCTCGCGCGTGCCGGCCATGAGGTCACGGTGTTCGAGAAGAACGACCGCATCGGCGGGCTGCTGCGCTACGGCATCCCCGACTTCAAGATGGAGAAGTCCCACATCGACCGGCGCGTGACGCAGATGCAGGCCGAAGGCGTCACGTTCCGCACCGGGGTGCTGGTCGGCACGATGCCCGAGGGCAGCAAGGTCACCAACTGGGCGCGCGAGACGATCGACCCGCGCGAGCTGCAACAGCAGTTCGACGCCGTGCTGCTGGCCGGTGGCGCCGAGCAGTCGCGCGATCTACCGGTGCCAGGGCGCGAACTCGACGGCGTGCATTTCGCCATGGAGTTCCTGCCGCAGCAGAACAAGATCAACGCGGGCGACAAGCTGAAGGGCCAGCTGCGCGCCGATGGCAAGCACGTCATCGTCATCGGCGGCGGCGACACCGGCAGCGACTGCGTGGGCACCAGCAACCGCCACGGCGCGAAGAGCGTGACGCAGTTCGAGCTCATGCCCATGCCGCCCGAGCAGGAGAACAAGCCGCTGGTGTGGCCCTACTGGCCGATCAAGTTGCGCACATCCTCGAGCCACGAAGAAGGCTGCGAGCGCGAGTTCGCCATCGCCACCAAGGAATTCATCGCCGGCGAGGGCAAGGACCGCGGCCGTGTGAAGGCGCTCAAGTGCGTGCGCGTGCAATGGCAGGGCAACCAGATGACCGAGGTGCCCGGCACCGAGCAGATCCTGCCGGCCGACCTGGTGCTGCTGGCCATGGGCTTCGTCAGCCCCGTCGCCACGGTGCTCGACGCCTTCGGCATCGAGCGCGACCACCGCGGCAATGCGCGCGCGAGCACCGACCTCATCGGCGGCTACGCGACCAACGTCGACAAGGTGTTCGCCGCCGGCGACATGCGCCGCGGCCAGTCGCTGGTCGTGTGGGCGATCCGCGAGGGCCGTCAGGCCGCGCGGGCGGTGGACGAGTTCTTGATGGGGGCGAGCGAGCTGCCGCGTTGAGCGCCGGCGCGCAGGCTCAGAACTTCGTCGGCTCGCAGGTGCTGTCGTCAGCCTTGCACACGCGCATGCGGCCGACGTTGTTCATGACGACGCGCCGCGTCTGATCACCATTGCTCAGCCCGATGGCGCCGCTGCCGAAACCGCCCGACTTGAGCGTCGGATAGCCGGCGCCGCTGAAACGCACGTAGTGCTCGCTGCCGTCGGCAAAGTCCGTCGTCACCGCATCGTTCATCAGCGCAATCGAGGGCGGCAGCGGCCCTTGCTCTCCGAACTTGGGCTCGCCCGAGGAGTAGTCGCCGCTCCCGTCCAGGTCGACGTAGCCGAACCAGCCGGTGGCCCAGTCCTCGCCGCTTGCGGGCACCACATAGGCATTGCGCCCGGCCTTCATGGCCTCGGCCCGTGCAGCCGTCATCGTGGCCAGCAGGCTGTTCGCCGTGCTGGTGAGCTCGGAGTTGCGCTGGTAGGCGACCAGGCTGGGCGCGGCGAGCATCAGCAGGATCGCGATCATCGCGATGGTCACGATCAGCTCGATGAGCGTGAAGCCGCGTGGCGAGCGCTTGAGGGGAGTGGGCATGTGAGGTTCCCGGCGGTCTGAAGCGATGCCGCTAGCGCCAGCACATCTGCGGCTTGTTGCCGGTGCAACTCTTGGTGCCGGTGCTGCTGACGCTGAGCTCGCCGACGGCCGGGTCGCTCTTGCGCGGCGTGGCGAAGACGACCACGCAGTCGCGTGTGCTGGTCGGCAGCGGCGCCGTGCAGGCGCGTGCACCCAGGTCGTAGGCGGAGGAGGACGGCGAACCGCCCGAATGCGTGTTGAACGGCTGGCCCGAGGCGCCGGCCGCGAAGGTGAGATAGGAGCCCGTCTGGGTGGCGTGGCGTTCCTGCTGCTGCATCAGTGTCATCAGCGCGGTGCGCCCTTCGGCGCGCCGGCCCTTGAGCACCGAGTCGGTGTAGGCGGGGTAGGCCACGGCAGCGAGGATGGCGATGATGGCCACCGTGATCATCAGTTCGATGAGCGTGAAGCCGCGCGACCCGCGTGCCTTCCGCAGGCGAAGGGAACAACAGATCATGGAGTGGCCGCCTTGAGTTCCTGGAAGTTGTTGATTTCGCGCCATGAGAGGCGCCCGACCATGTCGGTGTGGCTCATCGCTGCGCCCGGGCCGGAGTAGACGGTGAGGCCCGACGATCCCTGCAGGACGATCTGCCCGCTGGTCGTGCGCTTGCGCAGGCCGGTGCTGTCGCTGATGGTGAGCGTGGCGGTGCCGGTCTGGAGCACGAAGGGCGCGCCGAGAATGCCGACCGTCGACGTGCTGCTGGTGCCGATGCCGCTGGTCTGGGCCACCGCGTAGAGATTGCCGCTGCCTTGTTCACACCCGTTCTGCGCCGGCATCACCGAGCCGAAGATGAGGTTGTTGCCGAACAAGGCCATGGTGCTGATCTGCCGTTCACCCGACGCGGCGGAGCCGGCGAAGTCGAAGTACCAGCCGGCTCGCACCGACATGTCGCTGTCCGAACTCGGGATGCCCCAGGCGAAGGACGTGGCCGACAGCACGCCCGTGGTGCCGTTCTGCGTGACGGTGTTCAACCGGGCGCGGCTCGGAATCCTCTGCGTGTTCGCGTCCAGGATTGCATAGACCGACTGCGTGCTGTGAGGGCTCGAGGCGTCGTCCGCCTCCAGGAACTTGCCTGTGCCGAAGGCGACGATGGTCGAACGGTTCGGGCCGACCAGCAGCGCAGGTTCCATGGTGATCGGCTGCAGCGTCGTGCCGGACTTGGCGATGAACAGCGGGTTGGCCGCAGCCAGCGCCGATGCCGTGCCGCCGAGGCGGGCCGACACATCGACCGCCGTGGCGTTGGCTGCCGCGTTCGGCATGAAGTCGAGCTTCCAGACGTTGCCGTGCAGATCGCCGGCATAGATTTGCGCGAGCTCGCCTGCGTTGCCGCTGGTGGCGGAGAAGTTCACCATGCCGGAGGCGATGGCCGTGCTGCTCTTCGGGAAGGTGACCTTGAAGTAATTGCTGCCTTCCGCCCAGGCAGTCCCCACGGGTTTGGCAAGGTCCAGGAAGAACAGGGCCGGATCGCCGGTGGTGCTGAAGCGCCCCGTGCCGTCGTCCACGTAGTTGTTCACGCCGCTCGCGAACACCGCGAACCACTTGTAGGTCGGCGTCGTCGCGGTGGCCGCGCTGGTGCGCAGCTTGAGGATGCGCGGTGTGCCGACCACGTTGCCGAGCGCCGGATCGTCGGCATCGGTGAACTCCCATAGCACCGAGGCGTCGCTGAAGGCGCTCGGGTTGGTGACGTCCAGCGCGAAGACGCCCTGCGCGCCGGCACCGACGCCGGAGACAAGCACCGTCTTCCACGCAGTCCCGAGTTGTGCCTCGCCGACGGCAGGGGTCGCGTCGACATAGCTGCGATGGCCGTAGGTGGTCGAGGTCAGTTCGCTCAGGTGCGGCACGAGAAAGCTCGGAATGTAGGCGAACAGTTCATTGCCGTTGCTGGCGTCGAACGCATGCAGCATGCCGTCGTTCGCTCCCACATAGAGTGCCTCGGTCCGGTTGGCGTTCGCCGCGTGGAAGGTGGCATAGCCCGTATCGTTGATGCCCAGCGTCGGCGCGCCCTTGAACACGACGCCGGAGTTCACGATGTCGCCGAGCCGGCTGCCGCGCATCCGCATGGTCGTGCCTTCCAGCGAGCGATCGCCGCGGATATAGGCGAGGCGGTTTTCACCGGCGGACGCCGCGGCGTCCGGCGCGCTCGCGGCGGCCGAGGACTTGCGCAGCGCGAGTTGTTGAGAGCTCGAGAGATTCGCCCACTGGAAGTCCACCGCCGCCGAGGTGATCGTGGGCGCGTCCCGGCCCACGACGATGTTGCGCGCGCTGGTGCGGGCGTCGAGCACCGCGGCGGCACGCCAGACGGCCGTCTCGGCCGTGCCGAGGGCGATGCTGTTGCTGCCGGTCAGGCCCAGCGTGTAGCTGAGCACGTCGCCGCTCCAGTCGTTCGGGTCGAAGGTGGCTTGGTAGATGTTGCCGCCGCTGGCCGTGAGCGTCTGGGTGGTGATGGCGCCGCCGGCGATGCTGCTCGCTTCGGACGCGATCTGCTCGAAGATCTGGTCGAGCGCGGCGATCAGCGACTTGGGGTCGCTGGCGAGGAAGTAGGTCTTGGCGTCGCCGTTGCTTTGCTGCCAGATCGAGTTGTCGACCGTGCCGTCGGACTTGTAGAAGGGATTGCCCTTGTCCGACTCGTCCTTGAAACCGCCGTACTTTGCGGCCAGGTAGAACTGGTTGTTGCGGCGCGCGTTCACGTCGAAGCCTGCGCTGTTCTCGTTCACGTCGATGAAGTACGAACGCACGCGCATGCCGGGGCGCTGCTTGGCGGGTTCGCTGGTCCAGGTGGTGCCGCGGATGTCGTGGGTGTTCGCCCAGTAGGCGATGCCGGCCATGTAGTAGCTGTTGTTGCGCCCTGTCGTTTGCGACTCGAGGCCCCAGCGTGCGGTGTTCGGGGTGTTCGGGTTCGCCACCGCGACGGTGGCCGCCGTGCCGTTCGCCTTCACGAACGGGTAGGAGATCTCGGTGTGATTGGACTCGAACGCGCCGACCACCTTGGTCCACCACACGAAGTCCGGCTCGTTGCCCGACGGGTTTGCGGTGCGGACCTGGTCGCTCCCGTTGGTCGCCGTGTTGCCCGGAATCGTCTTGTCCGAGTGCGTGTTGACGTCGCCGATGGTCAGGATGTGGTTGCGCACGCAGGAGTAGTCACCGGTGGAGCCGAGTGTCGTGATTTCCGGGTGCGGGTCGGTCCACGTGGTGTACACGGGAAAGCCGTCCCGGATCGTGTCGGTCAGCGAGGAGACGGCTGCCGGCGTCGGGGCCAGACCCTGCAGGTAGCGCAGCGCCTCGTAGTAGAGCTCGTTGACCGGGTCGTTGGATTTGTACTTGCCCACCGCCCCGGTGCGGCCGAACTGATTGAGGTAGTTCGTCACGCCGCTGATGGGGTTGGTGCTCGGGTAGTTGTTGGCCGTGATCGGGTTGCGGATGAACTCGCCGGTGTGCGGGTCCCACTCCTGCGACGGGTTGTTGCCGGAGATCAGGCTGAAGTTCGCGTCGTAGGCTTTCTGCCCGACGTATTTCATGGGGGCGCGCAACACGCCGCCGTAGCGCCCCACGCCGTCCTCGTTCAGATAGCCGAAGGCTGCGACCCGCATGCGGTCGCTGTACTTCTGCAGGTTGCCCACCGGCTTGTACGAGCCGCTCGGGTAGCGAGCGCAATAGCCGGGCCGCGGATCGTTGAGGATGCCGCCCGAGGACCCGCAGACCGCCACGCGCGTCAGAAAGGCGCCGCGGTTGTCGTTGTCCTTGGGGTTGCCGCAGTCGCCTTCGGCCTTGGTGCCGAAGAACACCTTGTTCAGGCAGTTGGCGATGTAGATCTTGCTGCTCGAGCCGAGCACGGTGCTCGGAACGGCGCCTTGTGCGACCGTACCGCTGCTGATCTCCTTGCGCGGAAAGTACGAGCCGTTGGCGTAGAAGTTCTCCTGGATGACCGCACGTTGCAGCACTGTCTCCGTGGCGCTCTCGGACACGCGGTCACCACCGGTGAGGGCGTAGCGCAGGATGTCGATGGCCGAGGTGGTGGCCCAGTTCATGAAGTTGCCGCTGAATCCGCTGCCACCGCAGGCCCTGGAGGTCGCGTCGCCGTAGCGGTCGAAGCGGTTGTTGCTCGTGCTGTAGCTGTAGCAGCCCTCGGAGTCGAAATAGCCGAGGTATTCGACGGTCGGGCTGTAATCGTTCGTCCCGCGGTACGCGGCTCCCACCGTCGGAAATTCGACCGACAGCGCCAGGGTAAGCGTCGGCTTCGCATTGATGCCGGCGGCGTACAGTGGCGTGCTGGCCAGGCTGACAGCAGGTGGCACGACCGGAGGGGTCTGACTGAGTGCGGTGCTGAGTGCGGCTGCCGCCGCGACCGGCAGGCAGACCCATCGCGTCAAGGGATGAACAAACAGCGCGCGCAGATCGCGGAGACGGCGTTGCATGATGGTCATTCCTTTCTGAACACGGACTGAAGCACGACTTGCGTGTCTTCGCGCGGACCGAAGCCGATGGCGGTGATGCGGTAGATCACCTTCTTCGGCGTACCGTGCGCCTTGCTGCCGGGGCCGGTGGGGTCCTCGAGCATTTCGATGATGTAGCGCGGGACATGGGCAGGCTTCACGCCCAGGCTGCCGGCGTCGAAGCTGCGGCCGGTGAACTCGCCGAAGGCGGCGCTCTTCTGGCCGCTGCTGGCCAGGAAGTCCACGCTGAGCCACACCGGCGTGTTCGTCGTGCTGGGCAGGCACATGCCGCGCAGCGTGGTGCTGTCCCCGCAGCCACTGGCGAAATCCATCAGGTTCTCCGGCGCGAAGCGTGAGATGCGCTGCTTTGCGCTGGTGTTCGGTCCGCGGATGTCGAATTCGGCATCCATCAGCGCCGCCTCAGCGGCCTGGCGTGCCACCTGGTAGTCGCGCTCGAAGCGGGCTGTGCGCTCGCTCATCAGCGAGATCTGCACGCCGCCGATGCCCACGACCGTGACCACCAGCAGGATCATCAGCACGACGATGAGCGTGATGCCGCGCTCGCGGCGGGCGGCGTGGAGGCGTTTGTGCAGGGCGGAGTTGGTGGCGGGCATCAGTTGACCCCGAGGCGGTTGTGCAGGTAGACGGTGAAGCCGAGTTCCTGGCGCAGACGGCCGTCGGCCGTGATGGCGAGCGCGGTTCCGGTGTCGGTCGCGGCCGACTGGGTCACGCCCAGCGGGTAGTAGGTCCGGCCGCTGGCGGCATGGTCCACGGCTGAGCCCACCGGGCCGCGCACCAGCAGGCCGATGCGCAGACTGCGCACGCGCCGCCAGTTGTCTTCGGTGGCCGTGGGGTTGCCGGGCACCACGAGTTGCGAGGCACGCACGTAGCGGTCGGGCACCGAATCTTGGCCGGAGACGGCGCCGTCGTTGAAGTCGACGCCGTAAAGCACCTGGAATCCTTCGACGCCTTGCACGATGGGCTCGGTGACCCATGAGCTCCCGCTGCGGTAGCTGCACATGAGCGCCGGCTCACCGCTCGCGCCGCGGGCGACGTGGAAGACGCTGTATGCCCGGTCGTCGCCGGCGCCGGTGGGCGAGGGCTCGGCCCGACCAGCGCAATTGATGATGCTGCCGTCGCCGGTGGCCGAGGTGGGCGGCGTCGAGCTGCCCTGGTAGCGCAGGATGAGGATGTCGCTGCCGTTGCGGCAGCTGGTGTCGCTCACCGAGCCGCAGCTGCCGGGGCGGCTGCCGTTGGCCAGCGTGGGCGGGAAGGTCGTCTGCGTGCCGAACACCGCATTGTCGAAGCCCGTGATGTCGGGCGATGGCAGCGCCGCGCCGAAGAGCGAGTTGCTCTTGGTGCCCATGCCGTAGGCGATGTCCTCGTAACCCGCCTGGACCGCGATGCGGTACAGCAGGTCCGCGGCGAAGCGGCCGTTCTCGCGCAGCTGCGCGCTCGCGTCGGCCGCGGTGAAGCCGCTGCGCGACGCGGTCAGGGCGGCGATCGCAGCCAGCGTGATCACCAGCCCGACCACCATGGCCACCATCAGCTCGACCAGGGTCACGCCGAGGTTGCGCCGGCGAGCGGCGCGAGAGGGTGCGGCACGCAGCGCGCGCACGGGCAGCCGGGCCGTCATTCGGAGCTCCCCGCGATCACCGGCATGACCACCGACGGCCGGTCGAGGTTGAGCGGCGAGGAGGCCGAGGTGTCGCTCGTCATGCGCATCCAGCCGATCTTCACGACCGCCGTGCCGCCGCTGTTGCTGCAGGCCCACTGCGGCATTCCGCTGCTGTCGTACGGGGACGCGTCGAAGCACACCACCACCCGCGAGGTGGGCAGTTCGCCCGGCACGCCGGACTCGCCGGCGATGCGCTTGAGCCAGGTCAGCACTTCGGACTGCGCCACGGCGGTCCTCGAGGTGCATCCGGTGGCCGTGGACAGGCAGTCGGTGGTGGTCGGCAGCGTGCCCTGGTAGTCCATCAGATAGGGGTTGTTGGTCGTCGCGATGGCGATTTCCTTGTTGCCGCGCATCAGGTCGCCGAGCTCGGTGGCCAGGCGCACGGCGGCCGACTGGTAGCGGGCGTCGCGGTTCGACTGCAGCGACGCTGCCTGCAGGCCCACCATGCCCAGCACGCCGATCGACAGCACCAGAATGGAAACAAGCACCTCCAGCAGCGTGAAGCCGCGCGCGGGCGCGGGCCGCCTGCGGCGCGGGGAGGGAAGCGGTGACGGATGCCTTGACAAGTCGCCCATGGCGGGGGTTCTCCAGGTTGGCGGCAGTATCCCGGTGCGGCCCGATGGCCGGCAAC
Organism: Rubrivivax sp.; assembly: GCA_044506225.1. Lineage (GTDB taxonomy): Bacteria > Pseudomonadota > Gammaproteobacteria > Burkholderiales > Burkholderiaceae_C > JAKFDI01. Next base: position 10,170 of record JBIQKU010000027.1, read on the forward strand.
GCGAGGCCGGGCCGTTCGTCCGGCGGGCGCGACCTTTGGCGCCGGTGTCCCGGAATTCGTGCGGCTTTCGGCGTTTGTTCGCCACTCGGACTCGCCGGCCCTGCATGCGAGAATCGTTTTCCCCGCTGCCCGGGCGGTGCGGCCGGTTGTGCCGGTTGCGTGCGCCACTTCGATTTGATTTCCGACGCCCTCATCGACATCGACCACGTCAGCTTCGGCTACGACGCCAGCCGCACGATCATCAACGACGTGTCGCTGCGCTTCGCGCGCGGCAAGGTGACTGCGATCCTCGGCGGATCGGGCTGCGGCAAGACGACGCTGCTGCGCCTCATCGGCGGCAGTGCGCGGCCGAACAGCGGTGAGGTGCGCTTCGACGGCGAAGTGGTGGACGCGCGCGACCGCGAGAAGATCTACGCGCTGCGCCGGCGCCTGGGCATGCTGTTCCAGTTCGGGGCGCTGTTCACCGACCTGTCGGTGTTCGACAACGTGGCCTTCCCGCTGCGCGAGCAGACCGACCTGCCCGAGGTGCTGGTGCGTGACATCGTGCTCATGAAGCTCAATGCCGTGGGCCTGCGGGGCGCGGCGCCCCTGCGCATCTCCGAGATCTCGGGCGGCATGGCGCGGCGGGTGGCGCTGGCGCGGGCGATCGCGCTGGATCCGGAACTCATCATGTACGACGAGCCCTTTGCCGGGCTGGACCTCATCTCCATGGGCGTGGCGGCGAACCTCATCCGTACCCTCAACGATGTCACCGGGGCGACCTCGCTGGTCGTCTCGCACGACGTGCCCGAGTGCATGAAGATCAGCGACTGGGTGGTGCTCATGGCCACCGGCGGGCGCATCGTCGCCCAGGGCACGCCCGAGGAGTTGATGAACTCGACCGATGCCGAGGTGCGCCAGTTCGTGCTTGGCGAACCCGACGGGCCGGTGAAGTTCCACTATCCCGCACCGGCCCTGGCCGACGATTTCGGCATGCTCCGCGGGGCCGGCGCGTGAGCAACCCCGTCACCTGGGTGGGCGCCCAAGTCCTCGGCGGCCTGCGCTCGCTGGGCCATGCGGCCTTCTTCACTGTGGACCTGCTGCGCGCTGCGCCGATCGCGATGCGGCGTTTCGGCCTCGTGGTGATGCAGATCCACGCCATCGGCAACCGCTCGCTGGTGATCATCCTGGCCTCGGGCATGGCGGTGGGCTTTGTGCTCGCGCTGCAGATGTACTACGCGCTCGTCACCTACGGCGCGACCGAGACGCTCGGCTTGATCGTCAACCTGTCGCTGGTGCGCGAGCTCGGGCCGGTCGTGGCCGCGCTGCTGTTCGCGGGGCGCGCCGGCACCTCGCTCACGGCGGAAATCGGCTTGATGAAGGCGGGCGAGCAGATCGCCGCCATGGAGATGATGGCCATCGACCCGAAGGAGCGGGTGCTCGCGCCACGCTTCATCGCCGGCGTGGTATCGATGCCACTGCTGGCCATCCTGTTCTCGGCCGTCGGCATCATCGGCGCCTGGGTGGTGGCCGTGCTGCTGATCGGCGTGGACGCAGGCAACTTCTGGTCGGTCATGCAGTCGGGCGTGGACGTGTTCCGCGACGTCGGCAACGGCATCGTCAAGAGCTTCGTGTTCGGCGTGATCTGCACCGCCGTCGCGCTCTACCAGGGCTACGAGACCCGGGCCACGCCGGAGGGTGTCGCCCACGCGACCACGCGCACGGTGGTGATCTCGTCGCTGGCGGTGCTGGGCGCGGACTTCGTGCTCACCGCCTTGATGTTCTCGACGCCCTGAGCACGGCGGCCGAGCGGAGAAAAGAATGTCGAAAAAGGGTATCGAAACACTGGTGGGGCTTTTCGTGCTGCTGGGCATCGCGGGCCTCGTCTTCCTGTCGCTCATGGCGGCCAACCTCGCCTCGTTCGGCACGCGCGACACCTACACCGTGCAGGCGCGCTTCGACAACATCGGCGGGCTGAAGGTGCGCGCCGCGGTGCGCAGCGCCGGTGTGACCGTCGGCCGGGTGAGCTCGATCAAGCTCGACGGCAAGACCTACCAGGGCCTCGTCACCATGGAGATCGACGAGGCGGTGCAGTTCCCGGCCGACTCGTCCGCCAAGATCCTCACCTCCGGCCTGCTCGGCGACCAGTACATCGGCATCGAGGCCGGTGGCGACGTGAACAACCTTGCGGCCAACGACACGATCAAGTACACGCAGTCGGCGGTGGTGCTGGAAAACCTCATCAGTCAGTTCCTGTTCGACAAGGCCGCCGACGGCGGCTCGGCCGGGGGCGCCAAGTGAGACGTCAGCGCGTGCTTGCCGCGCCGCTGCTGGCGCTCGCCGTGCTGGGCACCGGCTGCGCGGGCGTGGGCCCGCAGCGCACGGCCGCAAGCGACATCGACCCCTGGGAAAACTGGAACCGCAAGGTGTTCGGCTTCAACGAGGCGCTGGACGAACATCTGCTGAAGCCGGTGGCCACCACCTACAGCAAGGTCGTGCCGCAGCCTGCCCGCACGGGCGTGACCAACTTCTTCGGCAACGTGGCCGACGCCTGGTCGGCGGTGAACAACTTCCTGCAGGGCAAGCTCGCCAACGGTCTGCACGATGTGATGCGCGTGGGCACGAACACGGTGCTCGGCTTCGGCGGCCTGCTCGACATCGCCTCGGAAGCCGGCCTGCATGCCCAGCGCGAGGACCTCGGCCAGACGCTCGGCCGCTGGGGCTTCGCGCCGGGGCCGTACGTCGTGTGGCCGGTGTTCGGGCCGTCGTCGGTGCGCGAGTCGTTCGCGCTGCCCTTCGACCGCTACGCCACCGCCTCCACGCTCTTCAGCGACACGCCGACGCGGGTGAGCCTGCTGACGCTCGAACTCGTCGACACGCGCGCGAGCCTGCTGGGCGCGAGCCGCGTGCTCGACGACATCGCACTCGACAAGTACAGCTTCGTGCGCGGCGCCTACCTGCAGCGCCGGCAGAGCCTGGTGTACGACGGCGATCCGCCCCTCGACGCCTACGAGGACGAGGAACTCCCCGACTACGACGACGAGCCGGCGGACGCGGCGCCGGGCCCCGGGCCCGGCAAGTAGCAATGCCCGCGGCGGGTACGCGGCTTGCCCCGTGCTACCTCCGGTGACCGGCCGGCGCCGCCGCGACGAACTTTCCGGGCCGGCGGCCTCTCCAAGCGATGCCGGCCGATGGCCGATCCAACGAAAGGACTTCTCATGCTTTCACGTCGCCCAGTGCTGACTCTCCCGCTCGCGGCGCTGCTGTTCACGGGGCTTGCGGCGCACAGCCAGACGCAGACGCCGGATGCGCTGATCAAGCAGATGTCCAACGAAGTGCTCGACGCGGTGAAGGCCGACAAGGCCATCCAGGGCGGCGACGTGAACCGCGTGCTGGCGCTGGTGGACAGCAAGGTCATGCCGCACGTGAACTTCCAGCGCATGACGGCGCTGTCGGTCGGCCGCAACTGGCGCCAGGCCACGGCGGAGCAGAAGACGAAGCTGCAGGACGAGTTCAAGCTGCTGCTCGTGCGCACCTACGCCGGCGCGCTGGCCGAAGTGAAGCCGCAGACGACGGTCGAGTTCAAGCCCATGCGCCCGAGCCCGGACGAGAACGATGCCATCGTGCGCACCGAGATCCGCGGCAGCGGCGAGCCGATCAAGCTCGACTACCGGCTCGAGAAGTCGGCCGGCGGCTGGAAGATCTACGACGTCAACGTGCTGGGCGTGTGGCTGGTGCAGAACTACCGCAACAGCTTCGCGCAGGAGGTCAATGCCGGCGGCATCGACGGCCTGATCGCCAAGCTCGCCGAACGCAACAAGGCCGCTGCCGGCCGCAACTGAGCGGCCCTGTCCCATGCTGGTGCTGCCCGCCTCCCTCACCATGAACGACGCCCGCGACACGCTGCGCATGCTGTCGCAGGCGCTGGAGCGCGAGCCGGCGGACGCGGCCACCGTGGATGCGTCCGGCCTCGTGGAATTCGACAGTTCGGCGGTGTCGGTGCTGCTGGAATGCCAGCGGCGCGCCCAGGCGTCCGGGCGTGGCTTCGTGGTGCGGCATGCGCCGCCCAAGCTGTCGCAGCTCGCGCGGCTGTACGGCGTCGATGCGCTGCTGACGCTCGAGGCTGCCGCGGCCTGAAGGCTCGTGGCGCTCAGGCGGCCCGCCGCGTGCGCAGGTTCTTCTTGATTTCCTGAAGTGCCTGCCGCCGCTGCGGCGGCAGGCGCAGCGCGACCGCGGTGCTGAGGATGTCCACCGTCGTCAGATGCAGCATGCGCGAGACCATCGGGCTGTAGCGCTCGTAGTCTTCCGGATGATCGACCGCCAGCAGGATGTGCTGGCGGCCCTGCGCCGTCAGCGCGAGCGGCGAAGCGCTCGCCGTGATGAGAATGGTGGTCGCACCCTGGCGCCGCGCAAGTTCCGCCGCATCCAGCAACTCACGGCTGTGGCCGGAGTTGCTGACGATCACCGCGCAATCGCCCGCACCCAGCAGCGTCGCGCTCATCAACTGCACATGGCCGTCGCTGATGGCGTTGGTGTGCACGCCCAGGCGGAAGAACTTGTGCTGCGCATCCTGCGCCACGATGCCGGAGTTGCCCACGCCGTAGAAGTCGATGCGCCCGCCCTGCGCGGCTGTCTCGGCGAGCGCGGCGATCGCGCGCTCGAAGGCATGGCCGGCGGCTTCGTTGCGGTAGCGCAGCAGTGCAGCCACCGCGTTGTCGATCACCTTGACGATGAGCTCGGCCGGCTTGTCGTCCACGTCCACCGCGCGGTGCACGAAGGGCACGCCTTCGTTGACGCTGCCCGACAGCTTGCGCTTGAAATCCGCCAGCCCGTCGTAGCCCACGCTGCGGCAAAACCGCACCACCGTCGGCTTGCTGACGCCCGCGCGTCGTGCCAGTTCACCCACCGGCAGGGCGGCGAAGCGGCGTGCATCCTCGAGCACGAGCGCGGCCACGCGCTGTTCGGCAGGCGGCAGCGCGCGGATGGAGGCGCGCACGCGCTCGAGCATGGACGACGAGGCCAGCGCCGCATCGCCCGAGGCGTTCACAGCTCCTCCGACCAGGCGTAGCCGTCGCGCGCCACCAGCGCACTGGCGGCGGCCGGGCCCCAGGTGCCGGCAGCATAGGGGCGCGGGCCGTTGGGGTTGTCGATGCCGCGCTCCCAGGCGTCGAGGATGGGTTCGACCCATCGCCAGGCCTGTTCCTGCTCATCACTGCGCACGAACAGGTTGAGCCGCCCGGCGATGGCGTCGAGCAGCAGCCGCTCGTACGCGCCGATGCGGTTCTCCGGGAAGGCCTTGTCGAAGTCGAGGTCCAGAAACACCGGCGACAGCGATTCGAACTGCCCCACGCCCTTGGCCGCGAGCAGGTGCAGCTCCAGCCCGTCCTCGGGTTGCAGCTTGATCACCAGCTTGTTGGGCGTCTGCGCGCCGGGGAAGATGCTGTGCGGCGTCGGCCGGAAGTTGACGACGATCTCGGCGTCGCGTTCGGCCAGGCGCTTGCCGGTGCGCAGGTAGAACGGCACGCCGGCCCAGCGCCAGTTCTCCACCTCGGTGCGAAGCGCGACAAAGGTTTCGGTGCGGCTGCCGGCCGGCACCTTGGGCTCGTCCAGGTAGCCGGCCACCGTCTCGCCCTGGCTGGTGCCGCGCCGGTACTGGCCGCGCACCACGTCGCGCACCACGTTCTGTTCAGTGAAGGGCTTCAGCGAGCGCAGCACCTTGAGCTTTTCGTCGCGGATGGCGTCCGCGTCGTTGCGAGAGGGCGGCTCCATGGCCACCATGGTGAGCAGCTGCAGCGCATGGTTCTGGATCATGTCGCGCAGTGCGCCGGTGCGGTCGTAGAACGCGCCGCGCGTGCCCACGCCCAGCGTCTCGGCAATCGTGATCTGGATGTTGGCGATGCTTTCGCGCCGCCACAGCGGCTCGAACAGCACGTTGCCGAAGCGCAGCGCCGACAGGTTCTGCACCGAAGGCTTGCCGAGGTAGTGGTCGATGCGAAAGGCCTGGGTCTCGTCGAACACCGAGCGCACGACGCGGTTGATTTCCTGCGCACTGGCGAGGTCGTGGCCCAGCGGCTTTTCCAGCACCACGCGGATGTTCGGCCCGTTGAGGCCGGCGGCGCCGAGCTGTTCGCAGATTTGCGGAAAGAGGTGCGGGCTCGTCGCCAGATAGAGCACCGCGGTGTCGGCGCCGCGTTCGGCCAGCCAGTCCTTGAGGGTCTGGTAGTCGCCCGGTTTCGACAAGTCCAGGCGCCGGTAGTGCAGGAGCTGGGCGAACTTCTCGAACTCTTCGTCGTTCGGGCGCTTGGCGCCTTCGACCTCCTGGAAGCGCTCCTTGAGCCAGGCGCGGTACTGGTCGTCGCTCTGCTCGTCGCGCGCCACCGAGAGGATGCGCCCGCCGGGGGGCAGCTTGTTGTGGCGAAAGGCCTGGAAGAGGGCGGGCATCAGCTTGCGCCAGGTGAGGTCGCCGGTGCCGCCGAAGAACACGAGGTCGAAGGACATGACAGACGCGTTGTAACTTTGTTTCATTCCATGATGCCGCAAGTCGCTGACCGCGCCTACGGGCAATCCACGGTCCGACCCGGGCCCCCCGGGCACGCCGGCTGCTGGATGTGTCGCTCGTAACCGCAGGTGTCTGGGATGCCGCTGCCGCTTCATCCCGCGGGGGTCTAATAGGGCCTGTTCCGCTTCTCGGTCCTTGTGTCCATGAATCAGCTCGATCGACTCAAACAGTTCACCACCGTCGTTGCCGACACGGGCAACTTCAGGCAGCTGGCGCAGTTCGCGCCGCAAGACGCGACGACCAACCCCTCGCTCATCCTCAAGGCGGTGCAGCAGGCCGAGTACGCGCCGCTGCTGGCCGAGACGATCGCGCAGCACAAGGGCCGCCCGCACGACGAACTGGTGGACCGGGTGCTGGTGCGCTTCGGCCGCGAAATCCTGACGGTGGTGCCCGGGCGCGTGTCCACCGAGGTCGACGCCCGCCTGAGCTTCGACTGCGCCGCGACCGTGGCGCGTGCGCGGCGCATCGTGTCTCTGTACGAGGAGGCCGGCATCGCGCGCGAGCGTGTGCTGGTGAAGATGGCCTCGACCTGGGAAGGCATCCAGGCGGCACGCATCCTCGAGCGCGAAGGCATCCACTGCAACCTCACGCTGCTCTTCGCCTTCTGCCAGGCCGTGGCCTGCGGTGATGCCGAAGTGACGCTGATCTCGCCCTTCGTCGGGCGCATCTACGACTGGCACAAGAAGGCCTCCGGCGCCACCTGGGACGAGGCCGCGCGAGCCGGCGCGAACGACCCGGGCGTGCAGTCCGTGCGGCAGATCTACACCTACTACAAGAAATTCGACATCGCCACCGAGGTGATGGGCGCGAGCTTCCGCAATGTCGGGCAGATCCTCGCGCTCGCGGGCTGCGACCTGCTCACCATCAGCCCCGAGTTGCTGGCCGCGCTGCAGGCGTCGAACGCGCCGGTCGAGCGTGCGCTCGACCCGCAGGCGGCCAAGGAGGCGCCCATCCATGCCGAGAGCTACAACGAGGCGCGTTTCCGCTATGCGCTCAACGACGACGCCATGGCGAGCGAGAAGCTGGCCGAAGGCATCCGTGCGTTCGCGGCCGATGCGGTGAAGCTCGACGCCCTGATCGAGGCCGCCGCCTGATGGCCGCGCCCCGCGCCACCGCCACCACGGCCTGGGCGACGCTGGCCGGCCACTATCAGGCGCACGGCCGCGAGCTCGACCTTCGCGAGGCCTTCGCACGCGACCCGGGCCGCCATGCCGCCATGTCCTTCGAGGCGCCGGAGGTCTTCGCCGACCTGTCCAAGAACCGGCTCGACACGGCGACACTGCGCTACCTGTGCGAGCTGGCGCGCGAATGCCGGCTCGAAGCGCGCCGCGACGCGATGTTCGCCGGCGAGCCGATCAACACGACGGAAGGCCGCGCCGTGCTGCACAGCGCGCTGCGTGCGCCGCGCGGGCAGGGGCCGTTCAGCGACGAGGTGCATGGGGTGCTCGACGCCATGCTCGCCTATGCCGAGACGGTGCGCGACACCGCCGCGAGCGGCATCCGCGACGTGGTGAACATCGGCATCGGCGGCAGCGACCTCGGGCCGCAGATGGCGGTGCCGGCACTGGACGCCTTCGTGCATCCGAAGCTGCGCTTTCACTTCGTGGCCAACGTCGACGGTCACGACATCACGCCGGTGCTGCGCCAGCTCGACCCGGCGAAGACGCTGTTCATCATCGCCAGCAAGACCTTCACCACGCAGGAGACCATGGCCAACGCCCGGGCCGCGAAGGCGTGGTTCCTGGCCAAGGGCGGCACCGACACGGCCAGGCATTTCGTCGCGACCACGACCAACGTGCAGGCCGCGGCCGAGTTCGGCATCACCACCACCTTCGGCTTCTGGGACTGGGTGGGCGGGCGCTATTCGATGTGGTCGGCCATCGGCTTGCCGATCGCGCTGGCGATCGGCGCCGAGAACTTCCGTGCGCTGCTGGCCGGTGCACATGCGATGGACCGGCATTTCGCCACCGCGCCGCTCGAGCGCAACCTGCCCGCGCTGCTGGGCCTGCTGGACGTGTGGTACCGCAACTTCCACGGTTTCTCCAGCCGCTGCGTCGCGCCCTACCACCAAGGCCTGCGCCGTCTGCCGGCCTATCTGCAGCAGCTCGAGATGGAGAGCAACGGCAAGTGCGTGGATGCCGAGGGCCAGCCGCTGCCGGTGGCGACCAGCCCGGTGGTCTGGGGCGAGCCCGGCACCAACGGCCAGCACGCCTTCTTCCAGATGCTGCACCAGGGCAGCGACGTGGTCCCGGTGGAGTTCATCCTCGTCAAGCGGCCGACGCACGGCCTGGCCGAACTGCATGCCAAGCTGCTGGCCAACGGCCTGGCGCAGGCCCAGGCGCTGATGCTGGGCAAGGCCACCGACCAGGCGCTGGCCGAATCCGCACCCACGGCGTCGGCCGCGCTTTCGCGCGACACCATCGCGCGGCACCGCACCTTTCCCGGCAACCGGCCCAGCACCACCTTGCTGCTGGACCAGCTCACCCCGCGCAGCCTGGGCGCGCTGATCGCGATGTACGAGCACCGCGTGTTCACGAGCGGTGCCATCTGGGGCATCAACAGCTTCGACCAGTGGGGCGTGGAGCTCGGCAAGGCGCTCGCGGGCGACCTGCTGCCGCGGCTGGCGAACGGCGACGTCCGTGGACTGGATGCCTCGACCGCCGGCCTGCTCCAGCGCCTGCGCACATGAACATCGTGTTCGACTTCGGCGGCGTCGTCTTCCGCTGGACGCCGCACGAGTTCATGCCGCGCCTGCTGCCGCAGCATGCCCGCACGACGGAGGAAGGCGCGGCGCTCACGCAGGCGTTCTTCCAGTCCTTCACCGGCGACTGGGGCGAGTTCGACCGCGGCAGCTTGACGGTGGACGAACTGGTGCCGCGCATCGCCGAGCGCACCGGCCTGGCCGCCGAGGACGTGCGGCATGTGGTGCAAGCCGTTCCCGCCGAGCTGACGGCGGTGCCCGAGACGGTCTCGCTCATCGAGCAACTGCATGCCGCCGGGCATCGGCTCTTCTACCTGTCCAACATGCCGGCGCCCTATGCCGATCATCTCGAGGCGGTGAACGGCTTCCTCGGCCTGTTCGAGGACGGCGTGTTCTCCTCGCGCGTGGGCTGGATCAAACCCGAACCCGAGATCTTCCATGTGGCCGAGCGGCGCTTCGGCATTGCGCCGGGCGAGCTGCTGTTCATCGACGATGTGTTGCACAACGTCGAGGCGGCACGGCGCCTCGGCTGGCAGGCGCTGCACTTCCAGGGCGCGGCAGCCTGTGCGCAGGCCTTGCGGGCGCTGATTCGCTAGGGCCACGTCCCGACGGGCTCAGGCCGCCGGCCGCGGCTGCGCCAGCCACCGTTCGGCCAGGCGCACCCACAGCGTGCCGCCCAGCGGGATCAGCTCGTCGTTGAAGTCGTAGCTCGGGTTGTGCAGCATGCACGGCCCCATGCCGTGGCCGCTCTCTCGGTGCGTGCCGTCGCCGTTGCCGATGACGAAATACGCGCCCGGCTTCTCCAGCAGGTAGTAGCTGAAGTCCTCGGCCCCCATGGTGGGCTCGAACTCCAGCACGTTCTCGGCACCGACGATCTCGGCCATCACGCCACGGGCGAACTCGGCCTCGGCATTGTGGTTGATGGTCGGCGGGTAGTTGCGCACGAACTCGAATTCGCAGCGGGTGTCGAAGGCGGCGCAGGTGTGTTCGGCGATGGCCTTCATGCGCTGCTCGATGAGGTCGAGCACCTCGTTGGTGAAGGTGCGCACCGTGCCCTGGATCTCGCACAGATCGGGCACGACGTTGGTGGCTTCGCCGGCGTGGATCATGGTCACCGAGATGACGCCGGTGTCGATCGGCCGCTTGTTGCGGCTGATGATGGTCTGGAAGGCCTGCACCATCTGGCAGGCCACCGGCACGGGGTCGATGCCGTTGTGGGGCATGGCCGCATGTGCGCCCTTGCCGCGGATGGTGATCTTGAATTCGTTGCTGCTGGCAAAGCAGGGCCCGGTCTTGATGGCGAACTGGCCGGCCTTCATGCCCGGCCAGTTGTGCGCCCCGAAGATGGCCTCCATCGGGAAGCGCTCGAACAGACCGTCGCGGATCATCTCGCGCGCGCCGCCACCGCCTTCTTCCGCCGGCTGGAACACCAGGTAGACCGTGCCGTCGAAGTTCCGGTTGGTCGCGAGGTGCTTGGCCGCGGCCAGCAGCATGGCGGTGTGGCCGTCATGGCCGCACGCGTGCATCTTGCCGGGGTGGCGGCTCGCATGGGGGAAGCTGTTGTGCTCGGTGATGGGCAGCGCGTCGATGTCGGCGCGCAGGCCGATGGCGCGCGGGCTGCTGCCGTTCTTCACGATGCCGACCACGCCGGTGCGGCCCAGGCCCCGTTCCACCGGTATGCCCCATTCGGTGAGCTGGCGGGCGATGAGATCGGCGGTGCGCTGTTCCTCGAAGCACAGCTCGGGATGCGCGTGCAGATCGCGCCGCAGGCCGGCGATGGTGCCGGCGTCGGCCAGGATGGATTCGATCAGCTGCATGGGAAGTCTCCTCGCGGCGGTGCCCGTGGAGGCTAGATGCGCGGCCGGCCGCCACAGGGCCGAGGCAGTTTACCCATGGGTCGCGCGCTGCGTGCCGGGGCTGTGCAATAGTCGTCGGCATGAAGATTCCAGTCACGATGCACGGTGCCCGCCCACGGCTTTCGCGGTGGTGCGACCGGGGCCCGGCCACCGGCGGCGCGCGGTGCGGCGCGGCGCGCTGAAGCGAGGGCTCTGGGTGGCGGGCATCGGCAGCCTGGGCGTGGTGCTGGGGGCGCTCGCGCTCACCTGCCTCACCACCGGCTGCAGCACGCTCGGCTACTACGCGCAGTCGGTGAGCGGCCATCTGTCGCTGGTCGCCGCGGCGCGGCCCGTGCCGCAATGGCTGGCCGACGCGCAGACCGAGCCCTCCTTGCGTGAGCGCCTCGCGCTGTCGCAACGCATGCGCGACTTCGCGGTGCGAGAGCTGGCCCTGCCCGACAACGCCAGCTATCGCCGCTATGCCGAGCTGCCGCGCCGCGCGGCGGTGTGGAACGTGGTCGCCGCGCCCGAGCTGAGCCTTCGGCTGCAGCGCTGGTGCTTTCCCGTGGTCGGCTGCGTCAGCTACCGCGGCTACTTCGAGCGCGACGCCGCCGACGCCTTCGCCCGCGCGCTGCGTGCCCAAGGCATGGAGGTGAGCGTGTACGGCGTGCCGGCGTATTCGACGTTGGGCGCGCTGCCGGGCGACTACTTCGCCGACCCGTTGCTCAGCACCTTCATCCACTACCCCGAGGGCGAGCTGGCCCGGCTGATCTTTCACGAACTGGCGCACCAGGTGGCGTTCGCGAAGGGCGACACGGTGTTCAACGAATCCTTCGCGACGGCGGTGGAGCGCCTGGGTGGCCAGCGCTGGCTGGCCGAACACGCCACGCCCGAGGCGCGCGCCGACTACGCCCGCTTCGACGGCCGGCGCCAGGACTTTCGCGCCCTCACGCTGCGCTACCGCGAGCGCCTGGCCGAGGTCTACGGCCGCGACATCGACGATGCGCGCAAGCGCGAGCTCAAGGCCGAGGTGCTGGCGCAGATGCGCGCCGAGTACGAGACCATGAAGCGCGAGCGCTGGGACGGCTTTGCCGGCTACGACGGCTGGTTCGAGCGCGCCAACAACGCCGCCTTCGGCGTGCTCGCGGCGTACAACGCGCTCGTGCCGGCCTTCGAGCAGCTCTTCGAGCGCGAGGGCCGTGACTTCCCCCGCTTCTACGCGGCGGTGCGCCGCCTGGCCGACATGCCGCCGGCCGAGCGGCGGGCGGCACTCGACGCGCTCGACGCTCGCTGACCGAGAGCGGCGCCTACTTCAGCGACTCGATCAGCTCCACGTAGGACTGCATCGCCTCCTCGGGCGGCGTGCCTTCGAGCGACTTCCAGGCATCCCACTTGGCGCGGCCGACCATGTCGGTGAAACCGGGGCGTTCGCCGCTCGCGTCGCCTTCGCTGGCCTGCTTGTACAGCGCGTAAATGCGCAGCAGCGTCATGTTGTCGGGGCGTTCCGGCAGGTTCTTGGAGTCGGCCACGGCCTGGTCGAATTGCGTCTTGAGATCGGACATCGGGGTTCCTGTCGGTGACACGGTGAGGCGCGGATATTAGTCAGCCGGTGTGGCGGCGGTCGGGGCCGCGTCGGCGTCGCCGCCCGCCGCGGCGTAGGGGCCGACCAGCCCGAGCAGGTGCGCGCGCTGCGCCGCGGCGAGGTAGGGCAGCAGCAGGCTGAGCACATGGAAGGCGCCGCGCAGCAGCGCCCGGCCGGCCGCCTCGGGCTCGAGCGCATGGCGCGGGTCGAGCACGTACTCGTAGCTCAGCCAGTAGCTCAGCACCACCACCATGGCATGCGCCACCGGCTCGGCCTCCTCGGCCGCGATGCGCACCGCGTTGCCCTCGGCCAGGCCGGCGAGCACCTGGCGCACCGCGCGCTGCTTGGCGGCGAGCAGCGCCTGGAAACGGGTCTCGACGCGGCGGTTCTTCGTCAGCAGGTCGTTGAGGTCGCGGTAGAGGAAGCGGTACTGCCAGATCAGCTCGTACAGCATGTGGAAGAACAACCAGGCGTCCTCCACATGGCGCACGCCGTCGGCGGCGGGCAGCAGCTCGCCCAGCGCCCGCTCGTAGCGGTCGAACAAGGCGTTGACCAGCTCGTCGCGCGCCGGGTAGTGGTAGTAGAGATTGCCCGGGCTGATGTTCAGCTCGGCCGAGATCAGCGTGGTCGACACGTTCGGCTCGCCGAAGCGGTTGAACAGCGCCAGGGTCGTCTCGAGGATGCGGTCCGGCGTGCGGCGCGGCTTCTTCGCAGGCTTCTTCGAAGGGGAGGCCATCGGTCGGTGCGGGCGAAGCGGGGATGGGGCCGACGCTAGCACCAAGCGGCTGTTTCTCGGCCCGCGTCGGCGCGCCGCCGGCCGGGCGCGAGTGCCCCGCGGCCTGCAAGCCCTCGGGGCGCTGCCTACAATCGCCGGCCCATGCCCGCCATTTCGTTCCAGCACGTCAGCAAGACCTATGACACCGGCGGCAAGCAGGTGCATGCGCTGGACAACGTGAGCTTCGACATCGAGGCCGGCGAGTTCTTCGGCCTGCTCGGTCCGAACGGCGCGGGCAAGACCACCCTCATCAGCGTCCTCGCCGGCCTCGCGCGTGCGAGCGGGGGCAGTGTCTCGGTGCTCGGTCACGACGTGGTGGACGACTACGCCCAAGCCCGCAAGCGCCTGGGCATCGTGCCGCAGGAGCTGGTGTTCGACCCCTTCTTCAGCGTGCGCGAGACCTTGCGCATCCAGAGCGGCTACTTCGGCGTGCGCCGCAACGACGCCTGGATCGACGAGCTGTTGCACCACCTGGGTCTCGCCGACAAGGCGGGCGCCAACATGCGCGAACTCTCCGGCGGCATGAAGCGCCGCGTGCTGGTGGCGCAGGCGCTGGTGCACCGCCCGCCGGTCATCGTGCTCGACGAACCCACTGCCGGCGTGGACGTGGAACTGCGCCAGACGCTGTGGCACTTCATCGCCCGCCTCAACAAGGAAGGTCACACGGTGCTGCTGACCACCCACTACCTCGAGGAGGCCGAGGCGCTGTGCGGGCGCCTGGCCATGCTCAAGAGCGGGCGCGTGGTGGCGCTGGACCGCACCTCGGCGCTCCTGGCCGGCACGGCGAGCTCGATGCTGCGTTTCAAGATGGATGCGCCGCTGCCGGCGCAGCTCGAGGCGCAGTCCCGCGTGACCGGGCGCATCGTGCAGATCAAGGCGCATGACGCGGCCGAGGTCGAGCAGGTGCTCGCCACCCTGCGCGCCGCCGGCTGCCATCCGGAAGACCTGGAGATCGGCCGGGCCGATCTGGAGGACGTGTTCCTGGAAATCATGCAGGGCGAGCGGCGGCCGGCGCCGCTCGTGGGGGCCGCATCATGACGGCGCCCCAGGCCGTGGAGCCCGCCAGCGCGCAGGACACGCCCGTTCACCGCGGCGGCGTGCTGTCCGGCGCCCGCACGCTGCTCTACAAGGAGGTGCTGCGCTTCTGGAAGGTCGGCTTTCAGACGGTGGCCGCGCCGGTGCTCACCGCCATGCTGTACCTCGTGATCTTCGGCCATGCGCTGGGTGATCAGGTGAAGGTCGGCGCCGTGGGCTACACCGGTTTCCTGGTGCCCGGCCTCGTCATGATGAGCGTGCTGCAGAACGCGTTTGCCAACAGCAGCTCCTCGCTCATCCAGAGCAAGATCACCGGCAATCTGGTGTTCCTGCTCGTCACGCCGCTGTCGCACTGGGCCTGGTTTCTCGCCTATGTGGGGGCGGCGGTCGTGCGCGGGCTGGCGGTGGGCACCGGCGTGCTCGTCGTGACCGTCTGGTTCGTGCCGCTGCAGGTGGTGCAGCCGCTGTGGATCCTGCTCTTCGCGGCCGCCGGTTCTGTGATGATGGGCGCGCTGGGCCTGATCGCCGGCCTGTGGGCGGAGAAGTTCGACCAGATCGCCGCCTTCCAGAACTTCGTCATCATGCCGATGACGTTTCTCTCGGGCGTGTTCTATTCGGTGCATTCGCTGCCCGCCGGCTGGCGCGAGCTGAGCCACCTGAACCCGTTCTTCTACATGATCGACGGCTTCCGCCACGGCTTCTTCGGCGCGAGCGATGTCTCGCCCTGGGTCAGCGTCGCGGTGGTCGCGGCGAGCCTTGCGCTGGTGTGCGGCCTCGCGCTGCACCTGCTGCGCATCGGCTACAAGATCCGGCACTGATGCCAAGGCCCCGCGGGCGCGCGGCCCCGGGGCGCTCGCCTAGAATTCGGCCCATGTCCGACCCCACTCCCGCCGACGTCGAACGCTTCATCGCCAACGGCATGAGCTGCGAGTTCCTGCAGGTCGAAGGCGACGGCCGCCACTTCTTCGCGACCATCGTCTCACCCGAGTTCGCCGGCCTCAACCGCGTGCAACGCCACCAGCGGGTCTACCAGGCACTCGGCGAGCGCATGCGAGAGCAGATCCACGCGCTGTCGATGAAGACGCTGACGCCCGACGAACACGCCGGCAGCGGCGCCTGAACGGCGCGCCGCGCCGCGCCGCCGCTCCGGGCGCGCACCGCGCTCCAGGCCTCAGGCCTTGATGAACTTGTAGCTCTTCTTGAGGTCGGCCAGGCTGATCGGAAAGGCGCGTGCGCCTTTCTCGTCGATGGTGTCCCAGAAGATCGCCGCCTCGCCCTTGAGGTTCGGGTTCTTGGACTTCTGTTCGTCGCCGCTGATCTCGTACAGCTTGCCGGTGGCGCTCATCTTGAACACCATGCCCTTCTTCACCTGCGACGGGAAGCTGGCCGCGAGCTTGTCGACACGCGCCTTCACCGCCTCGTCCACCGCCTTGCGCTCGCGCTCAACCACTGCATCCAGCGGCTTGGTCGGCAGCGGCCGGTTGCCCCAGCCCTGGTAGACCGCGATCAGGCTCTTCTTGTAGTCGTCGAACTCCTTCACGCCGTGCGTCGGAATGCGCTCGACCTTGGCGGCGCCGTCCGCGCGCAGCTTCTCGAGGTTGGCGTAGGCCTTGGCGATCTTCTCGTGGGCCGCCGCGAGCTCGGCCACCGCTTCCTTGAACTGGTTCAGCGAATCGGCCTTCTTCCACATCTCCTGGCGCAGCGCTTGAATCTTCTTCAGTCCCATGCTGTTCTCCCAATGAGTGAGTGCTTCTTGCCCCAGCGCGCGGCTGCGCGCCGCGGCATGCTGCAACAGCGCGCACAGCCTGACAAGACCGTGTCCGCGGCGGCCCACGGGGCCGGCGATAGAATGCCGGCGCAATCCACGCGCTGTCGATGAAGACACTGAACCCCGCCGAGTGGGCTTGCAACCCCGGCTCGGCCCCCTCGCACCACCACTGAAACCCGCCGCAGTGTTCACTGCGGCTGGCGAATTCGCGCCAGCGGGTTCGAAGGCCGTGTGAGCATTGGGCAACGCCCCAAGCCCGTCTCATGGACAAACTTCTGATCCGCGGTGGCCGCACGCTCCAGGGCGAGATCGCCATTGCGGGCGCCAAGAACGCGGCCTTGCCCGAGCTGTGCGCCGCCTTGCTGAGCGCCGAGCCGGTGCAGCTGTCGCATGTGCCGCAGCTGCAGGACGTGAACACCATGCTCAAGCTGCTGCGCAGCCTGGGCGTGGCCGTCGAGCGCTCGGCCGAACGGCCTGAGGAACTGCGGCTGGACGCCTCGGCCCTCGACTCACGCGAGGCGACCTATCAACTCGTGAAGACCATGCGTGCCGCCATCCTGGTGCTCGGGCCGCTGCTGGCGCGCTTCGGCGAGGCGCGCGTGTCGCTGCCCGGCGGCTGCGCCATCGGCTCGCGCCCGGTGGACCAGCACATCAAGGGCCTGAAGG
>JBIQKU010000254.1:0-3860 GCA_044506225.1 Rubrivivax sp.
CGAAGAGCAGGGGACGGCCGAAGGCGCCGCCTTCACGCGGGCCGAGATGGATGCGCTGCTGGGCCTGGCCGACAAAGGCATTCGCGAACTCATCGCCGCGCAGCAGCGCGCGCTCGGCCTGTCGTCATGAAGCTCGTGCTGGCATCGAACAATGCCAAGAAGCTCGGTGAGCTTCAGGCGCTGTTCGAGCCGCTCGGGCTGACGCTGGTCACGCAAGGGTCGCTGGGCATTGGCGAAGCCGAGGAGCCGCACGCCACCTTTGTCGAGAACGCGCTGGCCAAGGCGCGGCATGCGGCGGCACACGCTGGCTTGGCGGCCATCGCCGATGACTCCGGCCTGTGCGTGGACGCGCTCGGCGGCGCGCCGGGGGTGCTGTCCGCGCGCTACGCGACCCTGTTCGGCGAGCCGAAGAGCGACGCCGACAACAACCGTGTGCTGCTCGAGAAGATGCAGGGCGTCGCCGATCGCCGTGCGCGTTTCGTGAGCGTGCTGGCGGCGGTGCGCCGCGCCGACGACCCCGAGCCGCTGATCGCCTTCGGCCGCTGGCAGGGCGAACTGCTCGCCGCGCCGCGCGGTGAGGGCGGCTTCGGCTACGACCCGCTGCTGTTCATTCCCGAGCTCGGGGCGAGCGTGGCCGAACTCAGCGCCGAAAAGAAGAACCGCCACAGCCACCGTGCCATCGCGGCAGCGGCCATGGCCGGCCTGATGCGCGAGGTCTGGCGCCTTGGCTGAGCCGCGCCGCGCCGACATCCCGATCGCGCCGGTGGCGACGGAACGCGGGCAGGAAACACCGGACCAGGTGCTCGCGCGCTACATGCGCCCCGGCACCTTGAAGCTCGCCGCGCTGCCGCCTCTTTCGCTGTACGTGCACCTGCCCTGGTGCCTCAAGAAGTGCCCGTACTGCGATTTCAATTCCCATGAGCAGCGTGGCGAAGTCCCGCAGGCGCGCTACCTCGACGCGCTGCGCGCCGACCTCGAAGCCGCGCTGCCCTTTGTCTGGGGCCGGCGGGTGCACAGCGTGTTCATCGGCGGCGGCACGCCCAGCCTGTTCTCGCCGCAGTCCGTCGACCGGCTGCTGGCCGACATCCGCGCGCTGCTGCCGCTCGAGCCCGGTTGCGAGATCACGCTCGAGGCCAACCCCGGCACCTTCGAGCGCGACCGCTTCCGCGGCTATGCGCAAGCCGGCGTCAACCGGCTGTCGGTGGGCGTGCAGAGCTTCGACGATGCCAGGCTGCGCACGCTCGGCCGGGTGCACGACGCGGCGCAGGCGAGGGCGGCGGTGGAGGAGGCGCGCGAGTGCTTCGACACCTTCAACCTCGACCTGATGTATGCGCTGCCGAACCAGACGCTGGACGAATTGCGCGCCGACCTTTCGCAGGCCTTGGCCTTCGAGCCGCCGCACCTGTCGATCTATCACCTGACGATCGAGCCCAACACCTTCTTCGCCAAGCATCCGCCGGCGCTGCCCGACGACGACACCGCGGCCGACATGCTGGACGCGATCACCGAAGCCGCGGCTGCTTCGGGCCTGGAGCGCTACGAGGTCTCGGCCTTTGCCCGCGCCGGCCACCGCTGCGTGCACAACCTGAACTACTGGCAGTTCGGCGACTACCTCGGCATCGGCGCGGGTGCGCACAGCAAGCTGAGCTATCCGCACCGTGTGGTGCGTCAGATCCGCTTTCGCGACCCGGCCAGCTACATGGCGCAGGCGCTGGCGGGCGCGGCCGTGTCGCAGGACGAGGAGGTGCCGCGCGCGCAGCTGCCCTTCGAGTTCATGCTCAACGCCTCGCGGCTGCGCGAGGGCTTCGCCTTGCAGCAGTTCGTCGAACGCACCGGCCTGCCGCTGTCGGCGCTCGACAAGCCGCTGGCCGAGGCCGAGCGCAGGGGTCTCGTGACGCGCGACTTCAGCCACGTGCGCCCGACCGCGCGTGGTTTCGACTTTCTCTCCGACCTGCAGGCGCTGTTTCTTCCCGATGCGTGACGCTTGACGCACCTTGGGCGTCGCGCGCGGCGTGGGGGCGCGGCTAAGATCGAATCGACCCTGTCCTGGGAGAGCGAATGCGCTCACGGTCGATTCGCGACTGGCTTCATGCCGCCGCGGTGGCGCTGGCCCTGCTGCCGTCGTTGCTGCCGAACTCCCTTTGTGCCGCCGAGGCGGCTGCGCCGGCCGTGCCGCCATTGCAACTGAGCGCCGCCGAGCAGCACTGGCTGGCCGCCAACCCCATCGTGCGCGTGGCGACCAAGCAGGAATGGGCCCCCATCGATGTCTACAGCTACGAGGGCCAGTTCCGCGGCCTGTCGGGCGACGTGCTGCACCTCATCGAGCAGCGCCTGGGCATGCGCTTCGAGTACATCGCCATGCCGTCGCTGGCGGACGGGCTGGCCGCGCTGCGCGAGGGGCAGGTCGACGTGCTGCCCTCGGTCTCCCGCACGGCGGCGCGCGAGGTGTACATGCGCTACACCCAGCCCTATCTCGACGTGCCCAACATCTATGTGGCGCGTCGCGGTGTGCCCCAGGTGGACCAGAACCAGAGCCTGGCAGGTCTCGCCATCGCCGCCGAGCGCGGTTATGCGGTGATCGACACCATCCGCGAGCGCCATCCGAAGGCGCGGCTGGTCATCTTCGACAACTCGGCCGATGCGCTGCGCGGCGTGTCGCAGGGTGAAGCCGATGTCTACCTCGGCGCGCTGCCCACCACCACCTTTCTGGTGGAGAAGCTGCTGCTGACCAACCTCGAGATCCGCGCGCCCTGGCGCACCGGGCTGAGCGCGCTCCACTTCGGCGTCGCGCGCGACAACCCCATGCTGCAGGGCATCCTCGACAAGGCGCTGGACAGCATCAGCCTGGCCGAGCGCCAGGAGATCCACCGCCGCTGGGTGCCGCTGCGCTCGCTGCTGGCCTCGCCGCCGGCGCCGCTGCCGCTGTCGGCCGAGGAGCGGCACTTTCTCGCGCAGATGCCGGCGCTGCGCGTGGGCTTCGACGAGGCGCACTATCCCTACACCTTCCGCGGTGCCGACGGCCGGCTCAACGGCATGGCGCAGGACTACCTCGAGCTGCTCACCCAGCGCCTGGGCCTGTCGGTCGGTGCCTCGCGCAGCGGCCCCTGGGCCGAGGTCTACCAGGCGGCGCGCGAGGCCAAGGTCGACCTGCTCGTGGCCGTCTCGAGCAATGCCGAGCGGCGGCGCGAGTTCATCTTCGTCGGCCCGTGGATCAGCACGCCCACCGCGCTCGTGACCCGCGCCGATGCGCCGGCGGTGGCCGACCTGCAGCAGCTCGGCGATGCGCGCGTGGGCGTGCTCGCCGGCGGCCAGCACAAGTTCCTGCTCGAGCAACGGCAGCCGCGGCTGCAGCTGGTGGAGTACGCCACGCGCGAGGCGTTGCTCGCCGCGGTGCTCAAGGGCGAGGTGCAGGGCTCGTTCTCGAACGTGTCCTTCATCGTGCCCAAGCTGCAGGAGGGCTACGGCGCCAGCCTGAAGATGGCCGGCATGTTTCCCGAGCTCAACTCGGACCTGTATTTCGCGGTGCGCCGCGACCAGCCGATGCTGGCCGCGCTGCTCGAGCGCGCGCTCGCCACGCTGACCGATGCGGAGCGCGCCGCCGTCGCCTCGCAGTGGGCGGTGCTGCCGCTGCATGCGCCGCCGAGCGCCGAGCAGGTGCTGCGCCGCGCCATGCCCTACCTCGGGGCGCTGCTGCTGGCGTTGCTGGTCTCGCTGGGGTGGGTGCTGCGGCTGCGCCGCCAGGTGCAGCGCACCCGGGCGGCCGAGGCCGCGCTCGCCGCCGCACGCGACGAGGCCATGAATCTCGCGCGGGCGCGCAAGGAATTCATCACCGTGGCCAGCCACGAGATCCGCACGCCGGT
>JBIQKU010000255.1:0-3857 GCA_044506225.1 Rubrivivax sp.
CGCGGCGAAGAAGGCGCCGGCCAAGAAGGCCGCTGCCAAGAAGGCGCCTGCGAAGAAGGCTGCTGCGAAGAAGGCGCCTGCGAAGAAGGCCGCTGCTGCGAAGAAGGCGCCGGCCAAGAAGGCTGGCGCTGCGAAGAAGGCGCCGGCAAAGAAGGCTCCGGCGAAGAAGGCTGCCGCGAAGAAGGCGCCCGCCAAGAAGTCTGCCGCTGCCCCTGCGCCTTCGGCTGCACCTGCTGCGCCGGCTGCCAAGACCGCGCTCAGCCCGCAAGCCGCCTGGCCGTTCCCCACGGCCGCCAAGCCCTGAGCGAAGGCGTCGCTCTTGCAAAACCCGGCTTCGGCCGGGTTTTTTCATGGCGCGTGGCGCGCATGCGGCCGCGGCGGCTGCAGCATGCTCGGCCCGGCCCGCGGTCGATTCATCGGCCCCCGACGGGCCCAATCGAATGAACCATCCCGACGAATCCGTGCTGCCGAGCGGCGCGTCCGATTGGCCTTGCCTGCAACTCACCCGGCACGGTGTCGTGCTCGCGCTGAGCGTCGTGCCGGGCGCGAGCCGCACCGCCATCGCCGGCCTGCATGGCGACACGCTGCGCGTGCGGCTTGCCGCGCCGCCCGTCGACGGGCGCGCGAACGAGGCCTTGCTCGCGTGGCTGGCGCAGTCGCTGGACCTGCCGCGCCGTCAGTTGCGCCTGCTGCGCGGCGACACCAGCCGGCGCAAGCAGGTGGCCATCGATGCCGAGCCCGCGCGGGTGCACGCCTGGCTGGGGGCCGCGCTCGGCGCGTCCTGAGCCGATGCGGGCGCGCTCAATCCAGCAGCACGGCCGGATCGATGCGGTGGTTCTGCCCGCCGCGCGATGCGATCTTCAGTGCGCCGAGGCGGTTGCCGAGCGCGACGCAGCGCTCGAGCGCCCAGCCGCGCTCCAGCCCGTAGAGCAGGGCGGCACGGAAGGCATCGCCGCAGCCGGTCGGATCGACCACCTCCGTGGCCTTCACGCCTGGCACATGGGTCCGCTCGCCTTGCTGCCAGATGTCGCAACACTGTGCGCCGAGGGTGACGATCACGCCGTTCAGGTGCGAGCGCGACAGCGACTCGAGCGTCATGCCGCTGCGTTCGCACAGCATGCGGCCTTCGTAGTCGTTGACCGCCACCCAGCTCGCCTGCGAGACGAAGGTGCGCAGTTCGGCGCCGTCGAACATCGGCAAGCCCTGGCCAGGGTCGAAGATGAAGGGCACGCCGGCGGCATGCAGTTGCGCGGCATGCTGCAGCATCGCGTCGCGGCCGTCGGGCGCGACGATCGCGATCTTGATGCCGGCGTCGCGCGGCACCTGCGTCTGGTGCGCGAACTGCATGGCACCGGGATGGAAGGCGGTGATCTGGTTGTTGTCTGTGTCGGTGATGATGATGGCCTGCGCGGTGTAGCTGTCCTCCACGGTGCGCACGTAGGCGGTGCTGACGCCCCAGGCTTCGAGGCGCTGCAGGTACTCGGCGCCGTCGCTGCCGAGCGCGGCCATGACCACCGGCTCGCCGCCCAGCGCCTTCAGCGAGTAGGCGATGTTGCCCGCGCAGCCGCCGAACTCGCGCCGCAGCGTCGGCACGAGGAAGGACACGTTCAGGATGTGCACCTGCTCGGGCAGGATCTGCTGCGCGAAGCGGCCGGCGAAGGTGGTGATGGTGTCGAAGGCGAGGGAACCGCAGATCAGGGCCGGCATGGAGAACGCTCCGCAGAAGAATGGGGATCGAGGGTGGTGCGGGCGGCGCGCGCGCACCCAGTGAACGGGCTCAGGGGTAGAACACCTCGACCGTGTAGCCCGCGACGGCGGCATCGCCGGTCGACAGCAGCAGCTGCAGTGCGGCTTCGGCGCCCGGGCGGATGACGCTGGGCGCCGAGCGGAAGTCGGCCGAGGTCAGCACGCGGCGTGCGACGAGCTGGCCGCCGATGTCGGTCAGGCTCAGCTCGATCGCCGGCATCGCCACCAGCCAGGCGCCGCGGTTTCGCAGCGTCACCGACAGCTGGTAGCGCTGGCCCGCGCCGCCGCTGCGCGCGAGCGCGCTGCTTTCGACCGCGATGTCGTCGATGCGCCGCGGCGCGTCGATGCGGCAGCCCATCCAGGCACACGCATGCGCGAGCACCGGGCGCGCCTGCGGCCAGCGCGCGGCGATGCCGTCGCGAAACTGATGACCCACCTGCACCGCGAGCAGCAGCAGCAGGGCGAGTGCGGCGAGCGACATCAGCAGCCGCGGCAGCGGGCGCCGGCGGCGGGCGTCGCGCTGTGCCTTGAGCATGAAGCCGGGCGTGGGTTCGGCCTCGGCGGGCGTTTCGTTGGCGGACTCGGGGTCGAACTGCGCATCGGCGAAATCCGTGCGGTCGCGTTCGGCCACCGCCTGCGCGGGCGACTGCTGCACATCCCGCTGTTCCGGATGGAAGAAGCGCGAGGCGATGCGGTCTTCCTCGTCGAGCTCGGCGATGGTGGGCTGCTCGTCCTCGCTGGCCTCGAAATGGGCTTCGCGGCGCTCGGCGGTCTCGGCGCGTGCGCGCTCGGACTGTTCAGCTTCCCACTTGGGCGGCTGTTCGCGGGTGAGGTCGAACAGGCTTTCCAGCGCGTTGAACACCTCGTCGCAGCGGCCGCACCGCACCCAGCCTTCGGAGACCTTGAGCTGGTCCTGCACCACCCGGAAGATGGTGCCGCAGGCGGTGCAGCGGGTGGCGAGGCTCATGCCGAAATCATGCCATCGGCGGGGCGCGAAAACGGGCGGTCATGAGGATCCAGCCATCGTCCTCGTCACTCACCGACAGCTCGCACCACGGCGCGTAAGCCGTCTTCAGCCGCTCGGCCTGGCGCGCGAGGATGCCGGCAAGCACCAGGTCGCCGCCCGCCTCGACATGCGCGCACAACAGTGGCGCGAGCAGCTCGAGCGGCCCGGCCAGGATGTTGGCCAGCACCAGCGGATAGCGGCCCTGGGCGCGCTCGGGCAGGCCCGCCTCGAGCGCCACGCCGTTGGCCTGCGCGTTCGCCTGGGTCGCGGCCACGGCGGCCGGGTCGATGTCGACCGCGTCGATGCCGCGTGCGCCGTGCAGTGCCGCGCCGATGGCAAGAATGCCCGAGCCGCAGCCGTAGTCGAGCACCCGCGTCCAGCGCGTGCGCCGCTCCTCGTCCTGTCGTGCGATCCAGCGCAGGCACATGCGCGTCGTCGGATGCGTGCCGGTGCCGAAGGCGAGGCCGGGGTCCAGGCGGATGATGCGCGTGGCCGCCGCAGGCGCCTCATGCCAGCTCGGCACGATCCAGAAATCCGGCGTGATGTCGACCGGCGCGAACTGCGACTGCGTCAGCCGCACCCAGTCCTGCTCGGGCACCACGGCCAGCGCCTGCATGCGCACGCCGGCGGCCCAGTCTTGCGCGAGCAGCAGGGCGGCGGCGTCGGTGGCGGCGTCGTGCGTCTCGAAAAGAGCGCGCACCATGGAGCGGTTCCAGCCGCCGCGCGGCGCCGGCAGGCCGGGCTCGCCGAACAGCGCCTGCTCGTCCTCGGTGTCGGCATCGGCGTCTTCCACCGACACCGCCAGCGCGCCGAGCTCGTCGGCCAGCGCGTCGGACACGGTCTCGACCCGGTCCTGCGGTGCGATCAGCAGCAGCTCGACCATCGCCGGTGACGGCCTAGCGCCGATGCTGGTTCATCCAGCCCTCGAGGTAGTGGATGCTGGTGCCGCCTTCGACGAACTTGGCGTCCACCATCAGCTCGCGGTGCAGCGGGATGTTGGTCTGTATGCCCTCGACCACCGTCTCCGACAACGCGATGCGCATGCGCGCCAGCGCCTGCTCGCGGGTGTCGCCGTGCACGATGATCTTGCCGATCATCGAGTCGT
>JBIQKU010000256.1:0-3823 GCA_044506225.1 Rubrivivax sp.
CCACTCCATCAGCAGCGTGAGCATGGGCACCAGCGCGCCGAAGATCGCCGCCGTGGTCGACCCGAGCCGCCGCACGGCTTCGGTGAACAGGAAAAGCGCCAACACCGCATTCAACACGCCTTGCGCCAGCGCCTGGAACGCGACTTGGGCCACAGGCGCCGTCGCGAGCCTCGGCTCCAGAAACAGGAAGTAGACGGGCGCGAACAGCACGCACGAGCCGATGTTGACCAGCGCCGTCGCATGCCAGGCGGAAAGGCCCGAGCGACGCTGCGCGACCGTGTATGCCGCGAAGAGAAAACCCGCGGCCATGAACAGCAAGGCGCCGCGCCATTGGCCGCTGTTGAAGTCCAGGGCGGCCGACATGGCCGCCGCGCCCGCCACACCCAGCACGACCGCGGCCACCCCGAGCCGCTGCAGCCGGCCCAACCGCTCGCCGGCAACGAGGTAGCTCAGCAGCGCCACGAAGATGGGCATCAAACCGATCTTGAAGGTCGCGCCATAGGCGGCAGGCGCGAACTGCATGGCGGTGGCCGACAGCGCCATGAAGGGCACGCCGGCACCGACGAGCATCAGCAGCATCGGCCACGGGCCGGCGTTACGCCACGCCCCGCGCCAGCCGGGCACGAACAGCGCGAGCAGCAGGGCCGAGACGCCGTAGCGCAGCAAGGTGACGTCCCACGGCCCGAGCGAGGTGGTGACCGCGAACCGCGTCGCCACCAGCCATCCGGCCCAGATGGTGGCGACGCCCAGCCCGCAAGCCAGGCCTATCGTTCGCGATCGCCTTTGCGTGCGGCTGAGCGCCGGTGTGGCGGCACGCAGGGAGACCAGGGTCGGGTTCTTCATTCGCCGGCTCGACAACGCGCTCATGGCACGCATGGCCGTCGAGCGACCCAGGCATCCTGCGCTGGAACCCGCCGCGCAGCCATGCAGATCACGGCGCGCAGACATGCGGCTGCACGCCGCGCGCGTGCGGCAGCCGGGCGCGGACACCCTGTCGCCGGAGCGCCCAGGGGCCCCCGCCGCGCGGGTTCAGGCCAGGTTCGCGTCCAGGGCGCGCGTGAGCGCCAGCAGGGTGTCGAGCGTCGGCGTTGCCACGCCGGTGCGGCGTGCCAGTTCGGCCACCACGCCGACCATGGGCTCGAGCTCCATGCGCCGGCCGGCTTCCAGGTCCTGCAGCAGCGATGGCTTGTGGCGGGCCGCCGCCGTGGACTGATGCAGGCGCGCGTCGACATCGACCTCGAGCTTCACGCCCAGGCGCTCGGCGACGCCCATGGCCTCGACGAGCAAGGCCCGCGCCATCGGGCGCAAGGCCGGGTTGCCGAGGGTGGTGCCGATGTCGCCGCGCGTGAGCACGGCCAGCGGGCCGCTGCCGAGATTGCCCAGCAGCTTCATCCAGACCTCGCGGCGGATGTCGGTCGTCACCGGCGCGTCGTAGCCGGCACGCCGCAACAGATGCGCCACCGACTCCACCCGTGCCGACACCGAGCCGTCGGGCTCGCCCAGCACGATGCGCCGGCGCGGGCTCTGCACCACGCGGTTGCGCGCCTCCAGGTGCGCCGCGTCGTAGACGACCGCGCCGAGCACACGCTGCGGGCCCACGGTGCGCCACTGCACGCCGTCCGGGTCGATGGACGGCAACGGCCCCTCGGGCAGGCCGCTCGCGTCACCGCGCGAGAAATACCACCAGGGCACGCCGTTGATGAGCGGCACCACGACGGTGTCCGGCCCGAGCACCGCAGCGCATTGCGCCATGAGCTCCGGTGCGGTGTGCGCCTTCACGGCAAGCAGCAGCACGTCGGCGACGCCGGCATCGGCAGGGTCCGTGACGCAGCGCGGGCACACCGTCAGCGACTCCTCGCCGCAGCGCAGGTGCAGGCCCTCGCGCCCGATGAGCTCGGCGGTGGCCGTCCGCGCGATCAGCGTCGGCTCGTCCCCCGCCGCCTCCAGGCGGGCGGCCACCGCGGCGCCGATGGCGCCGATTCCCCACACAGTGCACTTCATGTCGGTGGACGGTCTCAGTCGGCCTTGATGTTCGCGGCCTTGATGACCTTGGCGTACTTCTCGGTCTCTGCCTTGAGAAAGGCGTCGAACTGCGCCGGGCTGGAGACGAAGGGACGCAGCTCCTGCGCGGCCATCTGCTGCTTCACCTCGGGCATGGCGAGGATGCGTGCGTACTCGGCAGCTAGCTTCTCCACGATGGCCGGCGGCACGCCCGCGGGCGCAAGGATGCCGAACCACATGCGCACGTCGAACTGCGGCAGACCGCTCTGCGCGAAGGTCGGCACGTTCGGCAGCGCGTCCAGGCGTGTGGTGCCGGTGACCGCGATCGGACGCACCTTGCCCGCGGCAATGTGCGGCAGGTAGACGTTGACGGTGTCGATGACCAGGTCCACCTCACCGCCGAGCAGCGAGGTCACCAGCGGCGCCGAGCCGCGGAACGGGATGTGCGTCATCGGCACGCCCGCCTCCGCGCTGAACAGCTCGCCGGCGATGCGGCCGATGCCCGCGCTGCCCACCGTCCCGTAGTTCAGGCCGCCGGCGCGCGACTTGCCGAGCGCGAGCAGGCTCGGCAAGTCCTTGGCGTCCAGCCCGGGATGCACCGCGAGCAGGAACTCCACGGTGGCGAGCGTGGCCACCGGCGTGAAGTCCGCCGCCGTGTCGTACGGCAGCTTGGCCATGATGTTGCCGTTGATGGCATGCGTGTTGATCGCGAGGCCCAGCGTGTAGCCGTCGGGCGGCGCCTTGGCCACCGCATCCAGCCCGATGACACCGCTCGCACCCGGGCGGTTGTCGACAACCACCTGCTGGCCGAAGCGCTCGGCCATCTTCTCGCTCACGAGCCGGGCCACCCGGTCGGTGGCGCCGCCGGGCGGATACGGCACGACGAGGCGGATCGGCTTGTCGGGATAGCTCGCCTGGGCGAGCGCCGGCACGGTGCACACGGCCGACAGCGCGGCGGCCAGCCCGAACGTGAACAACTGACGTCTGATCATGGTGCTTCCTCGGATGCGCGCCGCTGCGTCGACAGTGCGGCAGCAGCCAGTGGTGAAACAAGGGCGCGGCCGCCCGCGGCGGCCGCGCATGAACGCTCAGGCCGAGGCGAAATCCGCTTCGGCGGCGGTGGTGAGGCGGCAGAACCGCGAGATGCTCTGGATCGAGTTCTTGTGCTCTTCGGCCGAATGCGCGGCGCACGCGTCCTCGATCACCACCATCTGGTAGTCGCGGTCGTGGCCATCGCGCACGGTGGCCTGCACCACGGCCTGGGTGGACACACCCGACACGAAGATGCGCTGGTAGCCGCCGGCACGCAGCTGGGCTTCGAGCGTCGTCGAATAGAACGGGCTCACGCGGTGCTTGACCACCTGCACGTCGCCCGGGCGCTGCTCGAGGCCCGGATGGATCTCGGTGCCCCACTCGCCGAGTTTGAACATGCCGGCCTTGGCCGCACCGCCGAACATCGGCGAGTCCTTGGGGCACTCGTGGTAGTCGGGCGAGAAGCCCACGCGCACGAAGCCCACGGCGACGCCCGCTTCGCGCGCGCGGCGCAGCGCGAGCTGGGTGTTCTCGAGGATGCGCCGCTCGCGCAGCTGCGCGGCCATCGGCGACTTGCCGGCCGGGCCGTCGAGGTTGGCGAGTTCGTTCTGCATGTCGAGCACGAGGTAGATCGATTTCATGTCGAGTCCTTTTTTGGTTGGAGAGGAAGTGAGGGAAAGCGCGGCGGCCGTCGGCCGGGCCAGGCCTTCCCGCGGGGTGTCAGGGCTTGACGCGTCGTTCAGTCCTTGCGGAAGCGGCTGTACAGCCGGGTGCAGTTGCACTCGAAGAT